>DAOUFU010000073.1:0-81068 GCA_034429275.1 Anaerolineae bacterium
TCAGGGGCGTTTCCTGCGGAGTATGGTAGTCATCATCGACGGCGACCGGCACATCATCGACAGCTCCAATATCTTTCGTCATGGTGGCCTGATTGCTGTTGGACTAGCCATCGTTGGCCATGTAGGTGAAGGTATCGACGCCGTTGAAGTCGAGGTTGGGCGTATAGGTGAACGAGCCATCCGGGCTAAGCGACAGCGCACCGTTGCCCGGCCCTGCGACCAGGACCGCCGCCAGCGGATCGTCTTCTTCATCGGTGTCGTTGTCGAGCACGCCATTACTCGCCCCGACGACCAGCGTCGTGTCTTCGGCTGTGGAGTAAAAATCGTTCTGGGCAACGGGCGAATCGTTGACCTCTCCCACGTTGATGGTGACGGTGGCCACGTTGCTGTCTTCTTCGCCATCATTCACCGAGTAAGTGAAGTCGTCTACGCCGAAGAAGCCGGGATTGGGCGTATAGTCGAACGAGCCATCTGCGCGGAAGGTCAGCAGGCCGTCTGAGGGGCTGCTTTCCAGCGTCGCTGTGAGGACATCGCCATCGGCATCGGTATCATTGACCAACACGCCGGGCGCAGCCACGTTCAGCGGCGTGTCTTCGGAGGTGTTGTACGCATTATCGACTGCCACCGGCGGATCGTTGATCCCGTTCACCGTGATGGTCACGGTTGCGTTGCTGCTGTAGGCGATGCCGTCATAAGCACGATAGGTGAAAGTATCGGTGCCGAAGAAATCGAGATTGGGGATGTAGGTGAACGAGCCGTCCAGACCAAACGGCAGCAGCGTCCCGTTCGCCGGGCCAGAGACGATCGAGGCGGTCAGCGCGTTGCCATCGGCATCGGTATCGTTGGCGAGCACGCCCGCCGCCGCGTTCACCGTGAGCGGCGTGTCTTCGTTGGTGGTATAGGCATCGGCATTGGCGACCGGCGGCGTGTTGGCCGTGTTCACCGTGATAGTCACAGTGGCGGTATTGCTATCGGCGGTGCCGTCGTTGGCCCGGTAAGTGAAGCTGGTTGACCCCGTGAAACTGGGGGCGGGCGTGTAGACGAACGAACCGTTCGAGTTGAGTGTCACCGAGCCGGCAGCAGCCGGCACGTTCGAGACGATCTGTGCGGTCAGCGTGTCGTGGTTTGCGTCTGTATCGTTAGCCAGCACGCCGGTCGTAGAATTCACCGTCAGCGTGGTGCCCTGGTTGGTGCTGTAACTGTCGTTATTCGCAACGGGCGCGTTGTTGGCGGTGATGCTCAGTGAAAAATCGTAATAGCACAACCCCCGGCTATCGTTTTGATTATCGCGAACCGCCAGCCGCCAGGTTGCGTTCGCCGTCCGCCCATTAAAGGCGCTCAGGGCGCTGACCGGTCGGAATGTACCGGCTGTTGGCAGGCCGCCGCCGACCGTGGTCGAGGCAGAGTCATCAAAGGTCACCGTCACTCGCGAAGAATTGAAGGTGCTGCCGGTGTAGGTACCCAGATTCACCAGGGCGACAGAAGTTTGACTCGGCCCTGGGTTGCGAATCAGGGTCAATGCAATATCCCCGACACGCACATCGTTGAAGCCGTAGTTGTTGCAGAAGCTGCTCTGGTTAACTTTGCGGAAGTCTACCGCGATGGTGACCTTGCTGATCACCGCACCGCTGGGGACCGAGCTGACTGTCACATCACGATTGACGGTGTTGTTGTTGACGATCAGGTTCCCGGTGTCGTTAAACGTGCGAAGCTCGGCCAACGCGGGCTGGGTGACCAGCAGGCTGACGATGAGAACGGTGAGTAAAGTGAAAAGTAAAGTGCGCGTTCGTTTAAGTGATGGCATGGCTGTATCCCCACAATGGCACTATTTGTCGGATGATGTCTTGAACCAGATGAGTCGGTGACGGTGCGACGGTGGGCCAGCACCTGAGGCGGGGAGCATTGAGCTTGCAGGGGATGAGCGATACCTCATTCTAGTGCTAGTAACCCGCTTTCATTGTACTCTACCGAGATCAAATTGCTCTTAAAAAATTGATCATTCTGCTAAAAAACCGTTTACAAGTTGGCATGGGTCAATCGCCGATTCGTGCGGGCGATGCTTGTCAAGCGGCGTGTGTTGCGCCAAAATGAGCGCACACGAAGCGGCGCGGAGAAATCCCGCGCCCGGCTAGCAGTCCCGGTCTCTCTGCCATGCAAATGTCCGGCCTGATCCCCGAACCCGGCTCACTCTACGACCGGATCACGACGTTTATCCTGGTCAACGTCTTGTGGTTCCTGTTGGCCGTCACGGTGGTGGCGTTGCCCCCGGCGACCGCCGGTGTGTTTGCGGTGCTGGCGGCGATGGTGCGCGGTCGTGACCCGGAAACGTTCGCCACCTTCTTTGGCGCAATGCGCCGCCTGTGGCTCAAGAGCACGGTGATCCTGCTCGTCGATGGTGGGGTCGGCCTGCTGCTCGCTTTTAATATGCAGATGCTGCGCGTGATGGACCCGCCCCTGGTGCTGCTGTGGACACTGCGCAGCCTGTACCTGTTTGTCGCCCTGGCCGGGTTGATGATCAATGTGTACCTGTGGCCGCTGCTGGTCCTGGTCGATCTCCCGCTTCGCCGCCTGGTCAGCCTCTCGACCCGGCTGGCATTTGCCCATCTGGCCTGGTCGGGGGGCACGCTGGTGATGGTGCTGCTGCCCTTCGCGCTCGCGCTGGTGGTCCCCGTGCTGCTGACCGCCGTGCTGCTTTTTTCGCTCATCGTGTGGGTGATCACTTGGCGGGCATGGCGCATCATCGCGCGCTATGCCACGCCGGATGATCTGGCCGAGATGGATCGCCTTTAACCCTGACGAGGTCATGATGTCCGATAGTTCGATCCCTACTCAATGGTCCCTGTGGTATCGCCAACCTGCGCAGACATGGACCGAGGCCCTGCCGCTGGGCAACGGTCGGCTGGGCGTGATGGTGTTCGGCGGCACGACGGTTGAACGGCTGGCGCTCAACGAGGATACGCTGTGGTCCGGCGCGCCCAAAGATTGGGACAATCCGCAGGCGCGCGAGGCGCTGCCGGAAGTGCGTCGCCTGATCGCCGAGGGCCGCTTCGCCGAGGCCGATCGGGCGTGCCAGCGGATGCAAGGCCCGTTTACCCAGTCCTATCTGCCGCTGGGCGACCTGCGCCTGTCGTTCGACCACCAGGGCGAGATCGCCGACTATCGCCGCGAACTGGACCTGGAGCCGGCAATAGCGCGAGTTCGCTACCAGGTGGGCGAGGTCACCTTCGCGCGCGAGATGTTTGTCTCGCAGCCCGCTCAGGCGCTGGTGGTGCGCCTGACCGCTGACCACCCCGGCCAGATTTCGCTCGCTGTAAGCCTGGAGAGCCAGCTGCGGTACCGGGTCAGTGCGACCAACCGGCTGGTGATGACCGGCCAGTGCCCGCTGCACGTCGAGCCGGACTACCGCCCGATTGACAACCCCATCCGCTATGCCGATTCCGCTGAAGGGGAGGGGATGCGCTTTGCAGTGGCTGTGCAGATGATCGCGCACGGTGGCACATTCGCCGCAGAAGGGGACCGGCTGCGGGTGAGCGCTGCCGACGAGGTGATGCTGCTCCTGACCGCCGCGACCAGTTACGCGGGCTGGGATCGCTCGCCGGGCCTGCAAGGGGTCGATCCGCTTCCTGCCGCGCTGGAGAGGCTGGATCGCGCGTTGCGGGAGAGCTACGCCCAACTCCTGCGGGCACACCTGGATGATGTCCAGCCGCTGTTCGCCCGCGTTGCGCTCGACCTGGGCGATCTGGCGCAGGCCCTCCTGCCGACCGATGAGCGCCTGCGTCGTTACCCGGCGGGTTCTGACCCGAACCTGGAAGCGCTGCTGTTCCACTATGGGCGCTACCTGCTGATCGCCTGCTCGCGTCCGGGGACGCAGGCCGCCAACCTGCAGGGCATCTGGAATGAGCATCTGCGCCCGCCGTGGAGTTCCAACTACACGCTGAACATCAATACCGAGATGAATTACTGGCCGGCAGAAACAACCCACCTGCCGGAATGTCACGAGCCGCTGTTTGACCTGATCGAAGGACTGAGCGTCAACGGGCGGCGCACAGCCCAGGTGAACTATGGGGCAGCGGGATGGGTGGCGCACCACAACAGCGATCTCTGGCGGCAGACAGCCCCGGTTGGCGATTCGTCGGGAAACCCAGTGTGGGCCTTCTGGCCGATGGCCGGAGCCTGGCTGTGCCATCACCTGTGGGAGCACTACCTCTTTGGTAGCGATCTTGTTTTTCTGCGTGAGCGCGCATGGCCGTTGATGCAGGGGGCCGCCGAATTCTGCCTGGATTGGCTGATCGAAGGGCCAGAGGGCTACCTGATCACCTCGCCCTCCACCTCGCCGGAGAATACGTTCATCGCGCCGGATGGCCGCGAAGCTGCCGTGTGCGCCGCCGCGACAATGGACATGATCCTGATCCGCGACCTGTTCACCCACTGCCTGGAAGCCGCCGAGGTGCTTGGCATAAATGATCCCTTTATCGAGCGGGTTCGGGTGGCTCTGCCCCGCCTGCTGCCTTACCGCATCGGCGCGCGCGGCCAGCTTCAGGAATGGTCGCTGGATGTGCTGGAATCCGAGCCGCATCACCGCCATGTTTCGCACCTGGCCGGGGTCTTTCCCGGCAGCGACATCACCCCCGACGCCACACCCGCCCTGGCCGAAGCCGTCCGCCGCTCGCTGGTTCTGCGCGGCGATGCAGGTACAAGCTGGTCACTGGCCTGGAAGATCGCGCTGTGGGCGCGCCTGCGCGATGGTGACCATGCTCACGCTTTGATCCGGCAAATGTTCAACCTGGTGGAGACACGCAGGGTGACGACTGCCCAGCCGGGCGGGGTGTATGCTAACCTGTTCAGCGCGCATCCGCCGTTCCAGATTGATGGGAACCTGGGCTATACGGCCAGCCTCGTCGAACTGCTGCTGCACAGCCATGCCGGGGAGCTTCATCTTCTGCCCGCGCTGCCCTCTGCCTGGGAGCGGGGATCGGTCAGCGGGCTGTGCGCACGCGGCGGGTTTGTGGTGGATCTGGCCTGGGCGAATGGGCGGCTGACTCACGCCCGCCTGCATTCACGGTTGGGCAAGCCGTGCCGTCTGCGCGCCGCCGGAGCCTTCCAGGTGTGGCACGAAGACTCAGCAGTCGCTGCCGCGCCGGAAGGCGTGGTCCGGTTCGATACCCGGCCCGGCGCGACCTATGACGTGCGACCTGTTTGAATCGACCTCTCGCCTGAAAGTGAACGCGACCTGTTGAAAGGACAGCGCCATGAAACGGACATTCAAGCTGTTTGCTCTGCTGTTGCTGGTATTGATTTTTGTGATCGGGGTGGTCGTCGTCTACTTTTATCTCAAGCTCAACGAAGACGCGATTGAACTGGGGCGTGTCAGCAGTGACCTGGGCTATATGACCAATGTGCACGGCGATTGGGATATCGTCACCGTCAACAAAGAGGGGGTGGAAACCCTGCTCACGTCGGGCGAAGGCCAGGACTTCTTCTTCAACTTCACCTTCGACGGCGAAATGGTCAATTTCTACACCACGCGCTCCGGTGAATTCACCCCGGCCCAGGTGAAGACCGACGGCTCCGACCTGCAGGCCCTCAGTTGGGTCGCGGCGTTTGGGGCGATGCTGGCCCACAAGGACTTCGACCCGGCCTGGAGTCCGGATGGCAGCCAGTTGGCCTGGACCTCGCTGCGCGGCATGAATACCAGCTTGATGATCGCCAATGCGGACGGCAGCGACGAGCGCAAGCTGACCGACAGCAACGATTCGGATATGCGGTTGGCCTGGTCGCCGGATGGGACGCGCATCGCCTTCATCGCCGACATCGACAACCGGGGCGAGTTGTGGCAGGTCTGGCTGGTCGATGTCGCTACGGGCGAGGCGATCCCGTTCACGCCCGGCAGTGTGTACTGCTACCAGGTCGCGTGGTCGCTGGATGGTCAGCAGATTCTGGTGGCCATCAAAGGCGACGAAGACATCATGACCGGCGGCTTTGGGCTGATGCTGTTCGAGGCCGACGGCAGCGATGCGCACCTGCTGGGTGAGGATGAGGTCTTCGAGGGCGATCCGACCTACTCGCCGGACGGCAGCCAGGTGGCGTATATGTCGAACAAAGAGGGGCGGTGGCACATTTATGTGATGAACCGCGATGGCTCAAATGTCCGCCGCGTGACCGAGGGCGACGGCGATCACATGTTCCCGGCCTGGCGGCCTGTGCCTGCCAGTGCCATCGAGGGCGGCTAAGCGTCGGCGCGCACGACCGGCGAGGCCGCCTGTCGATCAGTGAAGCGCCATGACCAGCAGGGTCATATCGTCGAACTGCTCGGCGCTGCCCTGGTAGGCAGCCAGTTCGCGGTAGATAGCGGTACACAGGTCATCGGGCGGCAGGAGGGCATAACCGGCCACCAGGTCGAGCAGGCGTGCACGGTCGAACAACTCCCCGGCGGGATTGGGCACATCGTTCAGACCGTCGGTATAGAGCACCAGCTTATCGCCCGGCAGCAGGTCGATCTGCTCTTCGGTGATCCGCAGCCGCTCGCGTTCAAAAAAACCGAGCGCTGCGCCGTGTCCTGGTAATTCGTGTACTGCCCCGGCGCGCAGCAGCACCGGGCGCTCGTGCCCGGCCCGCGCGTAGACCATGCGGCGTGTCGGGCGGTGCACCACTCCATAAAAGACCGTCACAAACATGTCCGGCTGGCCCAGGTCGTGCAGCAGGTCGTTGATGCGCGCCAGCATCGCGCGCGGCGCTCTGACATGGTGATAGGCTTCCGCGCGCAGCAGGCTGCGGGTCAGTGCCATGAACAGTGCCGCCGGGATCCCTTTGCCCGATACGTCGGCGATCGCCAGCCCAAAATGATCTTCGTCCAGCGCGATCACATCATAAAAATCGCCGCCCACCTGGCGAGCGGGTTCGTTGCACGCCGCGAACGTGCAGCCCGCAATTTCGGGGAAGTGGCGCGGCAGCACGCTCTGCTGAACCTGGCGGGCCAGTTCCAGCTCGCGCTCGACTCGTTCCTGCTGGGTGCGGCTGGCGATCAGCGAGGCGAACTGGAGCGCCAGCGCGGCCTGGTCTGCCAGCGCTTGCAGCATCGCCATGTTACCCGGCGAAAAGCGCACGGTGGGCTGCGAAGCATGGATCAGCAGCAGACCCAGGCTGTCGGTTTGGGTGCGCAGCGGCACGGCGACTCCACGCCGCAGCAGCGTTGGATCACCGACCGATTCCAGTCCCGGTGGAACGCGCGTGAACGGTGCAGCCTGGCGCTCGGTTTCGGCAGAAAATACCAACGAGGGGTCAATGACCTGGCCCGGCGTGAGCGTGGGCCAGCCGTGCACGGCGCGAATCTCTGCCTGTCCATCGGCGCGGCGGGCGTAGAGGATGGCGCGATCGGCTTCGCACAACAGGCGGGCATCCCGGCAGATTCGCGCCATGAGCGCATCGATGCCGGTGGTATCGGTCAGCGAGTGGACGATGTCTTGCAGCGTGATCAGGGCGCGCGTGCGCTGCTCCAGCACGCGGTTGGCATTTTCCAGCTCGGCCACCTTGCGATCCATGTGCCGTGTCGTGCGGTCCAGCATGGCCATATGCGCGCTGAGCAGGTCATTGAGGCGGCGGTAGCGCAGCGACTGGTACTGCTGCGCATCTTCCAGGGCAATAGTACCCTGGGCAGCCAGCAGCAGGGCATAAGTCTCGGCGGACAGCCGGTTGGCCTGCCGCACATGGGGCGCGACCTGGGGCGCAACATGAAGGATGTCGAAAATGGTTGCCTCGCCCATCATGCCGGCCTGGCGGCACTGATCGCAGCCCGTCGCCTGGCACACCTGAAATTCCTCCGGGAGTGGCAAATGCCCGTGCGGCCAGCGATCGCGCAGCCAGGCTTTTTCGTCAGCGGAGAGAACGCGGCGCGTTTTGCACGATGGGCACAGCGTGGGCACCCGCTCCACCCCGATCACCCAGGCCAGCCCGCTCAGGTGATCCGGCGTGGCCCCCTGCTCCCCCAAATAGCGGATGAGTTCTTCGCCTGCCAGGGCAGTATCCATTGCGGTCAGAATCCAGGCCCCGGCGCGGGCCGCTTCGAGCGCGGGGAGCAGGGCTTCGGGGTGCAGTTGGTCCAGCACGATCAGACCGGTTCCATCGACGGAGGCGGCAGCGAGGTGATCGCTGGCGCTGCGCGAGCCGATCACGCGCGTGACCACCCGCGAGCGCGCCTCGCGCGGGGCGCGTATGGTGTCGCGGTCCGGTGCGATGATGGTACAGCTCAGCGCCCGGTGTGCGCTCAAGCATTCGCGCATCAACAGGCGCAGCAGCATCATGTGCCCACTGGCGAGATATCCCTGCTGTGTGGCCGCTTCGGACGTACCTAACCCGGCGACCAGGACCAGTCCTGGCCCGCCCGCCGTGATGCGCGCAAACAGAGCCTCTACCAGGGGGAGATGAAAAAAGTCGGTCAGTTTGAGCATCGATGACTGCACCCTCTCTCTGGCCCCTAATTGTAGCCGGAATGAGGCACGAGATAAAGCGGGCGGCAGGCGAAAGATCGCCCAAAGGACCGGGCACCTGGTTGGCCCGGTCCCTCATGCGTGTGCGGGGGTTCAGCGCGCCTGGGCGCAGCTTTCTTCGCTGATGCAGTGGAGTCGGGTAAGTATCACCAGCCGTCCCTGCCAGTTCCAGGGACTTCCCTGGGCGTAATAATTTTCCTCGGTGGGAAAGCCGGTAAAGCGGTGAGTGGTGTATTCGTACCAGGTCGGCCCAGGAAAGAGCGGGATGGTGACCACGTTTTCGACGTAGAGCATCTGAAGCTGGTTGATAATGTCCTGTTGTTCGGCCAGGGTGGCGGCCTGGGCGAAGGCATCCAGCAGCGCATCGGCGGCGGGGCTGGACCAGCGCGCCCCTGCCTGCCCGTTCGCCAGCCCGTCCGGCCCGATCAATGCGCTGTCCATCAGGCTGCGGTAATACGTCCAGGGTGTGACTCCGGCGGCTCCCCAACCGATAGAGGAATCGTAGTTGCCGGTCTGCAGGTTGGCCAGCCAGGGGGCGTAATCCAGGCTCGTCATGCTCACCTTCAGGCCCACATCTCGGAAGTTTTCGATCATGATCTGCGCGCTGGTCATCCAGTCGGTCCATCCGCTGACTACCTGGAGCGTGAACTCCAGCGCGCTGCCGTCCGGCAAATCGCGCCAGCCATCGCGGTTGGAATCCACGTAGCCTGCCGCGTCGAGGATGTCTTCGGCCAGGTCGGGATTATAGGCGGCCAGGCCCATCTCGGCGGCCCGATCCAGCGCAGCCTGCGAGACCCACATCTCGTAGCGCGGCCCCAGCCCGACCGCGTTGGACGGCACCGTATAGCCGTACATGCCAATGCCGGTCACGGCTTCGTAGTCAATCGCAGCGCTGAGTGCCCGGCGAAATTCAACATCGCTGAAGGGCGCTCTGGTGGTATTGAGGTAAAGCTGTACCGTCGCACCGCCGGGCCAGAAGGTGAAGAAGTGGTGTTCGGGGTCGGCGGCAACAAACGTGGCAGCAATATCGGCGATGAAGTTGCCCATCCAGTCCAGTTCGCCGTTGATGGCGGCAAGATTGGCCTGGTCGTTGCCGGGGAACACCGGCATCCGGATGCAGTCGATATAGGGCAGCGGCAGGCCATCCACACCCACCTGCCAGTAGTTCTCGTTTCGGCACAGTTCCAGCACTTGCTCGGTCAGGTTGCCCACCACTGAGAGCATTCCCGTTGCCACCGGGTCCGGGTTAGTGAAGGTCACCGGGTCTTCCACCTGGCTCCAGATGTGCTCCGGCACGATGAAGATGTACTCGCCGATGGTTTCGAGCGCCGGGCGGTACATGTGGCTCATCGAGAGCCTGACGGTGTAATCATCGATTTTTTCGATGCCGCTGTACCATTGGAGCAGGCCGCCCCGGTCGAGCGCGGGATGGCGCGCAATCATCTCGAAGGTGAAAACCACGTCATCCGCGTTGAACTCCGCACCATCGCTCCAATAGATTCCCCGGCGCAGGTTGAAGATCAGCGCGGGGGGATCCTGGCTCCATTCGACGCTCTCGGCTAACCATGTGCTCGGCAGGTCACCCTCGACGGGGTTGAAGAACAGCAGCGGCTCATATATCGATCCCAACGTCCAGCGTGTAGGATCGGGCGCGTAGGGGTTGAAGTTGCGCACAAACGGCGACTGCTGACCCTCACTGACAATGACCGTACCACCGCGCACGACAGGTTCGCTGCCTTGCGCATTGGCCAGGGGTCCGCCGCCCAGTGCCAGAATCATGACGATCACCAGGGTGCAAAGGATGCATCGGCAGCAGGTGTTGATCATAAGTCGGCCATCCTGAAGAGAAGCGGTATGCAAGAGGTCCCTATTCCAGAGGCGGCTCACCGGTGGTTATCTGCGCACTGCGCCGCACGTCTCACGGATCACCAGCTCGGTAGACAGCACGATATGCCGCGGCGGCTCGGTGCCGTTGCGCAGCAGGTCGATCATCGTCTCGACCGCCAGTGTACCCGTCTGAAGCACCGGCTGGCGGATGGTGGTCAGGGGCGGCCTGGCGGATGCCGCCAGTGACAGATCGTCGAAGCCGATGACCGCGATATCGTCCGGGATGCGCAGGCCCGCCTCGGTGATGGCTTGCAGCGCGCCGATCGCCATCGAGTCGGATGCCGCAAAGAGCGCATCAGGTGGAGTGGGCAGGCTCAGCAGGCGGCGCATGGCGTGATAGCCGCTGTCGTGGTCGAAAAAGCCCTCGATGATCAGCTGTTCATCGACGGCCTGCCCACGCGCACGCAGCGCCTTCAGATACCCCTCGCGGCGATCCACCCCGGCGGTGGAATACAGCGGCCCGGTGATGGTGGCCACGCGACGGTATCCTAACCGCAGCAGGTGATTCACGGCCATATACGCCCCGGCCACGTTATCAACATCGACAAAACTGGTCTGGCTGGCATCGGGTGGGCGGCCCACATAGACGGCGGGAATCTGCCGGGCGATGATCTGCGGCACCTGCGGATCGAGCAGCTTGTCTGCCGCCACAATGAGTCCTTCGAGCAGGCCGGTTCCCAGCGCCCGCTGATACACCTGCTGCTGCTCTTCTTGCGAGTGGAACAGGAACAGCGTCAGGGTGTAGTCGTTGAGATTGCAGGCGTGCGAGATGCCCTTGATCAAGGCCGGGACATAAGGATCGGCGAAGATGGACGGCGTGGCGGTCGGGATGATCAGGCCCAGGATATTAGATCGGCGCGAGGCCAGGGTACGCGCGGCCTGGTTGGGCAAAAAGCCGGTCTCGGCAATCACGCGCTGGACACGTTCGCGATATTCTGGCGAGACGCTTTCCGGGTTGTTGACCACGCGCGAAACGGTTGCCCGCGATACCCCGGCCATCTTGGCGACTTCTTCCAGTGTAAGTTTTTTCATGGCGATCCTGCGTTTCTAGCGCCAAAGTTTTGTTGGGGGATGATCAAGCGAGAGCCTTGCCCTAGATTATCAGGAAACAAGGCCGGTCACAAGTTCGTCCCTGGCGGATCGGCAGAATTGCAGTGGGCCACCACTGGGCGCGATAGGGTATACTTGGCGCATCATTGTTACTATCGGCCCTGGCCGCCAAGGAACCAAGCCCATGTTTCAGCCCGACGATCCCCGCGCCTGGCATATTGTGGACCTGAGCCTGACGTTTGCCCCTGGAATGCGCGGAGTGGCGCTCGAACCGGCTAAAACAGTTGCCCAACATGGCGCGAAAACCACCACGTTGCATCTCTACAGTCACGCCGGGACGCACCTGGATGCCCCCGCACATTCGCTCGACGGGGCGCTCGCGGTGGACCAGATCGACCTGGGGCGCTGCGTGGGACCGGCCCTGGTCATCAACCTGGCACACAAAGCCCCCGACAGCCTGATCACGCGCGACGACCTGGCGCCCTATGCCGACCGGATTGGGCCGGGCGCGCGCCTGCTGCTGCGGACCGATTGGGACCTGCACGCCGCGCTGCCCGACTACCGGATTCGCTTCCCGCGCCTGTCGCTGGAATTGGCCAAATGGTTGGCCGCCCTGCCCATTGCACTGGTCGGAGTGGAGACGCCGTCGGTATCATCGCTGGCGAATCGCGCGGAAATGGCCGAGGTGCATCAAACCCTGCTGCGTGCGCAGATCGTGATCGTGGAGAGCCTGGCCAACTTGCGCGAGCTGCGTCAGGAAGTCGTGCAGTTTGTCGCGCTGCCGCTCAAGATTGCCGGGTGCGATGGCTCGCCGGTGCGCGCCATCGCCATCGAAGAGACTGGGATGATCTGAACCTGGGGGCGCGGCCCAT
Organism: Anaerolineae bacterium; assembly: GCA_034429275.1. Taxonomy (GTDB): domain Bacteria; phylum Chloroflexota; class Anaerolineae; order Aggregatilineales; family Aggregatilineaceae; genus DAOUFU01. Next base: position 12,293 of record DAOUFU010000073.1, read on the forward strand.
ACGTCCTGCCGCGCCCCATTGCTGGCCGTCCCCAAACCCACTAACCGAGCACGCTGCCGATGCGGTCCTGCACATCCTGCGCGAAGCGATCAATGTACGAGCGCACATACGCCTGGATGTCGAGCGATGCATCGTGGACGAGCGGCGTCAGGTCCATGGCGAACACCATGCCGGTCGTGATATCGCTGGCGTGCGATTCGTGATAGGTGGCGTGGGCGCGGCGGCGACCCATCGTGGCCAGGTCGTAGCGCTTGCCGCCGGTGATCTGAGAATCGAACACACCCACCAGCGCCATTTGCAGGCTTTCCTGCTGCGAAACGTTGAAGGCCACTTTGTCGCTGTCCACCATCCAATCGAGATCGCGCCAGACTTCGCAGCCATAGACATGCTGCGGGCGCGCTTCGGCGGGCAGGCGGCGCAGCGCCGCGATCACTTTGACCGCCACCCCGATGTGTGTGGTGTGTTTATCCGCCAGGTTGTGGGTATAGACCACCTGCGGGCGCGCCGCCAGCAGCAGCGCTTCCAGGTCATCCACCGGGTCGGTGTTGGCCGCGCTCTTGACGGCAGAGCTGGGGTAATCCAGCAGCGCCTGGGCTGCATAATCGCCCAGCATCGCGGCTTTTTTCTGCTCGCGGATGCGCACGCGGCACATGTCCTCGTCGGTGTAGTTTGCATACAGCCCGGTGCGCGACGATCCTGCACCATTGGTTACGACCACCCCGGTGAACCAGCGATTCGGCTGCTGGTAGCAGGCCAGGATGCCGTCAATCGCCATGATTTCCAGGTCGTCCTGGTGCGCGCCGATCCCCATATGGGTGGTGCGGGCGAGCGCCTCGGCGACCGGCAGGCCATCGGGAACGTAAATCTCTGCGGAAGAGCGTTTGAAGTTCATCAGTCACCTCGAATGAATAACAGGTTTCACGAACGCAGCGCGGGCAGGCTGGCCGCGGCAATAGACTGACCCACCCGGCGGCTTTTTTCGTCGGGAAGCTGAATATTGATCGATTCCAGCAGCGCGGGGAACTCCGCCGCCAGCACGGCCTTCGCACCGTCCAGCAAGAGGGTACCGCCCTGCCCAGAGGTGCAGCGCCCCAGGATCAGGACATGCTTGAGATCGTAATAGTCGGCATAGTGGGCGATGCCGTAGCCCAGGTAGGTGCCCATCGTCTCCCAGATGCGCCGCGCGCCGGGATGCCCGGCTTCGAGGTGTTCCTGGGCGGCTTTGAGCCGGGCCGCCTTGGTGACCCCTTCGCCTTCGGGCAGGATGATGCCGACCCGGGGCGCGAGCCGGAACACGGCCTGCTGCGAGAAATACAGCGCGCCCACCCCGCGATCCCCCGACCATTCATCGACCGGCGCGTCCGGCTGGAAATCCACCGGCGCGAAAGCCAGCTCGTTGAGCCAGCCCGTCACGCTGCCCGCCCGGTCCACATAGCCCACCGCCTGGCTGGACCCCATCGCCACGCCCAGCACCGCGTTATCTTCCAGCGACATCGATCCGGCCAGTGCCGTCACGTCGCCATCGTTGATCACTTCCAGCGGCACGCCCATCTCGTCGCGGATGCGCAGGAACATGGTACGGATTTCGTCAAACCGCTCGGCGGGGATGCCCCGGAACAGCGAGGCGACCATCGGGCGGTTGTTGACGTAAACACCGGCGGAGCTTCCGCCGATGGCATCCACGCGCGGCATCTTTGAAGCGGCCAGCGCCAGCGCGGCCTTGATCCGCTCATAGTGGTAGGCGGGGTCCGTCTGCTCGACCGGCTCCCAGACGATTTCCTCGCTGAAGATGGCTTCGCCGTCGATCACGGCGGAGACTTTGAGGTCCGATGCGCCGAGGTCAAATCCGATGCGGCAGCCGTCGAGGTGGCGGCCCAGGGCCTGGGGATTCTGCCGCGCGGCAGGCACGTCTTCCGGCGCACAGTGAACGATGGTGAACGGCTGCTGGTAGACTTGCTCGCCCATGAAGTGATAGTCGAAGGCGCGCGCGCCCTGCGGCGAATAGGTGGCGCGCAAGAACTCGGCGATGGCCGCCGGGCCGCCGACGTAGACTTTCCAGCCGCCCTGTTGCCACAGCAGGAATTTGAGCAGCCGCTCGGCATACATCAGGTTGGCCCTGGCACGCGGATGATCGGGCGCGAAAACTCGAGTCTCGTAGCGTGTGAACGAACCGTCGGTGCGCTCCAGGCCGAGCACTAACGGCTCGCCCCCCGACGCCGCGACCTCGTCCAGAAAGGCGTGATTGGCCAACACTGCCGGGCGGAATGTGTCATCCAACGGGGCCGCAACACGCGGCGGCACAAGGGTCATAAGGGTCATGGGGTCATCTCCACAAAGTGTTGTGATCTCGCGCCGGGCAAATTGACAAGCTGCTGGAAACGTGTTAAGTTCAGTGCAGATAGTTAGAGATAATAACTAACTGGGCGCACAAAGTCAAAAAATCACCAGGGGTGAAAACCACATGATCACACACCTCGAACAGGAAATTGCTGCTCAGCCGGATGTGCTCCGGCGGCTGATCCAGGCCGAATTCGATCACATCGGGCAGATCGCACGCGCCATCCGCGACGCTCAGCCGCGCTATGTCGTCATTGTGGCGCGCGGCACGTCCGACAATGCGGCGCGCTACGCCCAGTACACGCTGGGGGCGCTGGCCCGGCTGCCGGTAGCGTTGGCGACGCCTTCGCTGACCACGCTCTATGACGCCACCCCGCGCTTCGATGATGCGCTGGTGATCGGCATCTCGCAATCGGGCCAGTCGGTTGAGCCGACCCGTGTGCTCGAAATCGCGCACGCTCAAGGCGCGCTGCTGACGCTCTCGATCACCAATGCCGCCCAGTCGCCGCTGGCGCGCGTGGCCGATCACCACATCGCGCTCCATGCGGGGCCGGAGCAAAGCCTGGCCGCGACCAAGACCTACACCGCTCAGGTGATGGCCCTGGCCCTGCTGGCGGGGCACCTGGGCGGCGCGCCCGGCTGGGAAGAGGATGTACGGCGTGTGCCCGACTGGGTGCAGTACACGCTCGACATCAACGCCCAGACCCGCGCCGCCGCCGACCGATACACCTTCATGACTCACTGCGTGACGCTGGCGCGCGGGTTCAACTACTGCACTGGCTTTGAGATCGCGCTCAAGCTCAAAGAGCTGACGTATATCGTCGCGGAAGCCTACAGCTCTGCCGACTTTCACCACGGCCCCAAGGCGATTGTCGAGCGCGGCTTCCCGCTGCTGGTGATCGCCCCCGAAGGCCGGGCGCTGCCTTCGATGGCCGAATCGCTGGGGACTTTGCGTGCCAGCGGGGCCGACCTGGCGATCATCTCCAATGTCGATCACGTGCTGGCCCAGGCGCGGTTAGGACTGCGCATCCCCCAGGGGGTGCCCGAATGGCTGTCGCCGCTGGTGGCAGTGGTGCCGGGCCAACTGCTCGCCCTGGGACTCTCCGAAGCGCGCGGGATCAATGTGGACGCGCCGCGCGGTCTGAACAAAGTCACCATCACCCAATAGCCGCCGGGGACACGCATGTTTGCTCACCACCACCTCTCCAGCGACAAAGCCACCCACCAGCAGCTACGGCGGCACAACCAGCAGCTTCTGCTGCGGGCTGTCTACCAGGGCCGGGCGGATAACCGCGCCGCGCTATCGCAAGAGACCGGCCTGGCCAAGCCGACCGTATCGGACCTGGTCGCTGAACTGCTGGCCGACGGGCTGCTGATCGAAGAAGGCAAAGGTGGCTCGACCGAGAGCGGCGGGCGGCGTCCGCGCTTGCTGAAGTTTGTGCCCACTGCTCGCCAGGTGATCGGCGTGTCGCTCAACGAAGAGCGCGTTCTGGGTGTGTTGGCCCGGCTGGATGGGCAGATTGTCGTCGACGAGGTGCGCGATCTGGCAGGCGCGCGTGGTGAGGCGGTGATCGCGGCAGTGATGGACACCATCGCCGCGCTGGCTGCCCGGTGCGAAGCGCCGCGGTTGTGTGTTGGCGTAGGTGTGGCCGGGCTGGTCGATGTCGAACGCGGGATCGTGCGCTACGCGCAGCACCTGGGGCTGCGCGATATCGCACTGGTGGCCCGGCTGGAGGAACGATTCGGCGTGCCGGTTACGCTGGGCAATGATACCGAACTGGCCGCGCTGGGGCATTATGTGTATGGCGCGGAGGCCGGGGAACCGCCTCATTGCCTGGCGACCGTGCTCGTTGGAAGCGGCGTCGGGATTGGGCTGATCCTTCAGGGAACGCTGGTGCACGGCGGCGGCGATCTCGGTCACCTGCTGGTAGTGCCGCCCGAAAATGTGCACAGCGGCGGCAGCCTGCCCGGTCTGCGGCTGGAACAGGGGATCGGCTGGCCGGCGGTCCGGCAGCGCGTCGAAGTGCTGCGCGGCACGCTGCCTTCGAGCAGGCTGCCCGGCCCTGGTCAGGTCCTGACCTATGATCACATCCGCCAGGCGGTCGAACAAGGAGACCCGGCGGCGCTGCGCCTGCTGGACGAATTGAGCAGCTACCTCGCCCAGGCCTATTCGTGGATTATCGGGCTGCTGCGGCCCGATCACATCGCGCTGGCGGGCAGTGTCACCGCACTCGGCCCTGCGCTGCTCGATCGTACCACCGGGCATCTGCGTGCGATCACGCTGCCTAACCTGATGGAAAACCTCACGCTCTCGCTGGCCGGGTCGCCACACCTGGTGGCGGTGGGCGCAGTCGCCCACGCGCTGCGCTGCGAGTTGGGGCTGGTGTGATCAGGTTCGTGGGCCGGTATCAGGATGCGTGTTCAATGTGCGGGCGTGCCTCCGGCCTGATGTAGCGTGTTACTGCCGCACGAATGCCCGCCCACACTCCGATCAACATCGCACCTGCCACCCATCCATAGAGGCAGTAGCGCAGGGCGGCGGAAAGGGTATCGCCCGCGATGAGTGCCAGCAGCCCCATGCCCGGCCCCACCATCATCCCATAACCCAGCAGGTAGGACCAGCGCGAATCGCGCAGGCCGCGGTGGAAGATGCCGCTGCGGTAGCACAGGAAATAGAGCAGCGCGAACAGCGGCACCGAGATAAAAAGCAGGATCATCGAATCGGCCCGCAGGCCCAGCGCCAGCCCGGTGAGGAACGCCAGAACGCCCATGAGCAGCACCGAGGCAACAGCCACTCGCCCCTCGAACTGGCGAAAGTACTGCTGGACCTGCGGGTTTTTCTGCGCGCGGTCGAGCATGATGGCCAGGATAATCACCGAGCCGATCGCGGCGGGCTGCCAGTAGGCTTCGAAGCCGGTCAGGTTCAGACCGTTACGGATCACCTGCATCAGCGCCGCGCCGAACAGCGTGCCGACCATCGTGCCCTTGCCCCCTTTGACACTTGCCCCGCCGATGAACACCGCCGCGATCACGTCTAGCTCATAATTCTGGGCGGCAGTAGGCGCGGCTACGCCCAGGCGGGCGGTCATCAGCGTGCCGCCCAGGCCCGCCAGCAGCCCCGACAGCGAATAGGCCAGCAGCTTCACATGGCGCGTATTGATGCCCGAAAGCTCGGCGGCCTGCTCACTGCCGCCTAGCGCGTAGATGCGGTAGCCCCAGATTGTGCGCATCAGGAAAATGGTCATGACGACCGCCAGGACCAGCATCACCAGCGTTGGATAGGGCAGCTCGTAGCCGAGAAGCGGCAGTTCCCCCTGCCCGATCTCGCGGAACTGGGTGTTCAACTGGCGGAAGGGCCAGCCCTCGGTCCAGCCATAGCAGAATCCGCGCGCGATGCTCATCATACCCAGCGTGGCGATGAAGGGGGGCAGCCCGCTCCACCCGATCAACATGCCGTTGATCGCCCCCAGAATCAGTCCCATCGCACAACCCGCGATCAGCGCCAGGGGGACATAGCGGCTGTCTACCACCATTTCCAGGCGACCCGCATCGTTGAGCACCTCATAGGCCCAGGGCGAGCGGTCGCCGCTGATGAAGTAGGCCGCCGCCAGGCCGGAAAGCGCCATCACCGACCCGGTGGAAAGATCGATGCCCCCGGCGATGATGACCAGGGTTTGCCCAAAGGCAGCAATCGCGATCCACGAGAAAGAAAGGGTTACGTTGCGGATGTTATTGCCCGACGTAAAGGTATCGGTCTTCCAGGTCAGGTAGATCACCGCCAGAAGCAGGATGAGAAACACGCCGATATCCTGGCCGGAGAAGAACCGCCGCAGCAGGCGCAGCGATCGACCGGGTGCCTGGCTGGCCGGGAGCGTGGGTGAAATCGAGGCTGGTTGTGTCATGTCGCGCCACCTTCGTTGAATGCGAGCGCTGATGCAGCGGCAGCAGCCGCGGCTGCCGCCGCGCCTATTCCGGGAACGCGGGCGGCAACGGCTTGCTGAAATCCAGAGTGTTCCAGGCTTCAGCCATGGCGTCCACGTTGTGGATGGTCACAATGTCCATGCCGCTGTCGGTCCACGCAGCATAGGGGTACAGGTTCAGAGCATGATTCAGGCTCATGAAGACGGTATCGTAGCCCCAGCTCCAATACTTCTGCCCAATCAGGCCGTGCAGCAGCCCTTCTTTGACCCATTCTAGCTCAATGGGTAGAGTATCGAAGGCGACCGCCTTCATTCCACCGTTGAGCACAGCATCCTCAAACAGCGGCATCGCCCCACGCCCGGCAAAAACCGGCCACGATCCCGCCAGGAACCAGCCGTTCAGGTCCGGGTGCGCCTGCATGGTTTCTTCGACCGTGCGCGCGGCCAGGGAAGGATCATCATCACCGGCAGCTATCGCCGCAATGTCGATTCCGGGATACCGGGCCACATAATCGGCGAATCCATCGACCCGATCGTCGAGATCAGGCTCGCCCGGCGCACCTGTGAGAACAGCGACCTTGCCCGTTTCACCCATCAGCCGGACCAGCAGCTCACCCGCCGCCCACCCGCTGGCGTAGTGATCGACGCCCAGGGCGGTGAAGGACTGCGACTGCGGCGAGCCGCCGTCCCACGTCATGACGGGGATTCCCGCCGCAACCGCCCGGTTGATCGGCTCGATGCAGCCCTCCGGGTCATTACAGTTGATGCCGATGCCGTCCACACCCATCGCGATCGCCTCGTCGATCGCGCGGGCCTGCCCGGTCATGTCCTCTGCTTCCGGCTCCATGGACAGGCATTCCACCGCGATCCCAAACCGCTCGCTGGCGACCTGAGCGGCCCGCAAGCAGCCCTCGCGCCCCAGTTCGGATGCCGGGCTGTCGAGCGTCTTTGGAATCCAGGCCAGCGTGAACGTGCCGCTTTCGGGTGGGTAAGCAAACGGCAGCGGCTTAGAAAAGTTCATGGTGATCCAGGCTTCGGCCATTGCGTCCACGTTGTTGGCGGTCACGATATCCATGCCGCTGTCGGTCCATTCGGGATAGGTGGTGCCATTGACCAGGTGATTGTAGAGCATGTAGACCGTGTCGTATCCCCAGCCCCAATACTTCTGGCCAACCAGCCCCTGCAGAAGGCCATCCTGCACCCATTCCAGCTCGACCGGCAGGGTGTCGAAGGCGATGGCTTTCATGCCGTTGTTGAGCACGGCGTCTTCAAACAGCCGCATTGCGCCGCGCCCGGCATGGACCGGCCACGGCCCCACGAAGAACCAGCCGTTCAGGTCCGGGTTGGCCAGCATCGTCTCGTCCACCACCTGCACACCCAAGTTGATGTCATCGTTGCAGGCCACCGTCGCCACGATCTCGATATCGGTCCCGGCGATGCCATCCTTGAAGCCGCGAATGCGCTCTTCCAGGTTGAACGCGCCCGGCACGCCGGTGAGCACTGCAACCTTGCCCGAACGGCCCATCTCTTTGATCAGCAAATTGGCTGCGGCCCTGCCGCCCGTGTAATTATCCACGCCCAGGTAGGTGATCGCGTCGGAATCGGGCGAGTCGCTGTCCCAGGTCATGACGGGAATGCCCGCCTGGGTCGCGCTGCTGATCGGGTCGATGCAGCCGTCGGGATCGTTGCAACTGACCCCGATCGCATCGACGCCCAGCGAGACCGCATCTTCGATCACGCGGGCCTGCTCGGCCATATCGGACGACACCGCCCCCATGTAGCGACACTGAACCGTCCGGCCCGTCGAGGCGCTGAGTTCTTCGGCGGCCTTCATACAGCCATCCCGCCCCAGCTCAAAGACCGGATTGTTCAGCGCCTTGGGGATCCACGCAATAATAATCGGGTCATCCTGGGCGTTTGCGGCAGGCATGGCTGTTGCCGGTGAGGCGATCACCAGCAGCGCCAGAACAACCACCAGGCGCACCACCGCAGCGTTCGTCATTGGCCCTCCACGAAAGGTATTTTGAACAATCGGCTCTCTTTTTCCCATCTACCCGACGTGGGCGGGCCGGTGAATGCTCGCCCCGAATTGGTTTGTTAGTCCAACAAAATAACTACTTTGGGCCAAATTCGTCGCACACCCGTTTTCCAACTGTGGATATCATTCCCTTGACACACCCCGCCTGACGCTATATATTTTGTTGCAATATCAAACAAAAAGTGAGGGTGTATGCCCACCGGCCCTGCCGATCACAACCTGCTTAAGCAGATCAACAGCGCGCTCATCCTGGATCACCTGCTCACCCAGTCGCCCCAGTCGCGCGCCAACCTGGCCCACCTCACCGGCCTCAACCGCAGCACGATCTCGTCGCTGGTCAGCGAGTTGATCGCTCTGGGCCTGGTGCGCGAAGTGGGACTCGAGACTGCCGAATCGCGCGGGCGGCCCGGCATCCTGCTCGAACTCAATCCCGGCGGTGGCTGCATCATCGGCATCGAGATGCAGGCCGAGCACGTGGTCGTGATCCTGACCGATTTTACCGCACGTATCCTGTGGCAGCGCCAGGTAGATATCGAAAAAGGGCTGCCCCAAGACGAAGTGCTCGCCCTGACCGATGACCTGATCGCCGCCGCCGTCCGCGCGGGGCAGGCCAACCAACTCAAGCTCTTGGGGATCGGGCTGGGCGTTTCGGGCCTGGTCGATGCCGAGCATGGCGTGCTGATGTTCGCTCCGAACCTGAGCTGGCGCAACATCGACTTTCGTGAGCGCTGGCAGGAACGGTTTGGCGTGCCGCTCTATATCGAAAACGACGGCAGCGCCGCCGCCCTGGGCGAATATTATTTCGGCGTGGCGAAAGGCTGCGAGAACTTCATCTACCTGGGGACCGGCGTCGGGCTGGCTGGCGGGCTGATGCTCAACGGCCAGCCTTACCGGGGCGCGGGTGGGTTTGCAGGCGAACTGGGCCACATCATTGTAGAATCGGGGGGTGAGCTGTGCAGCTGTGGGCGGCGCGGCTGCTGGGAGACTCTGATCAGCACGCCCGCCGTGATGCGCGGCATTGTGCACGCGCTCGAAAATGGCGCGCCGTCTCTGATCCCACAGCTCGTCGGCGGCGATTATTCGCGCCTGACGATGCAGCTGGTCGTCAGTGCCGCCAACCAGGGCGACCGCCTGGCGCAGGATACACTCTCGGATGTGGCGCTGCACCTGGGGACCGGCATTGCCAACCTGATTAATATCTTCAACCCGGAGATGATCGTCCTGGGAGGCAGCCTGACGGCGGCGGGACATTACCTGCTGCCGCCCATCAATGCCATCATTCAGGCCGAAGCATTGGGCGCGCCCGCGCGAATGGTCGCGCTGGCTCTGTCGTCGCAGGGCACCTATGCGAGCGTCAAAGGGGCCGTCGCGCTGGTGATCGAGGGCATCGTACGCGCACCCATCACCTGATTTGCGGCTTGTTTTTGTACACACAGAGAATGAGTTAAGGATATCTGGCATGGCAACTATATTGTTGGTCGAAGACAACCAGAATACCGCCGATTTTATGGTTCGCATCCTGCAAGCCGCCGGCCATACGGTTTACCATGCCAAGAGCGGCCTCGAAGGGGCACGATGGGCGCGTGCCAGCCGCCCGGATATGGTGCTGATGGATTTTGACCTGCCCGATGTGAGTGGGCGAAGCATCGTGCTGAGCCTTCGCCGCCAGTGTCCTCCCGATGTGCTGCCGATCATCGCCGTCACCGTGCAGGCCGACGAAGAGTCGATCAAGCTGGCGAAGGGGTTCGGCTGCAACGCGTTTCTTGCCAAGCCCTTTCTGCCCGAAGACCTGCTGACCCTGGTGCAACACTTTCTGCCTGCACCCAAGCACGATTAGCTGACGGCCCGGTGATTACCGCCTCTGCCATCTGGCGGGCGGAGTCTCATTCTGCCAGCACGTAACCCCGGCCCCGCACATTCAAGATATAGCGCGGTGAGTCGTTATTCGGCTCGATCTTGGCGCGCAGATTGCCGATATGCACACGCACCAGGATCGGATCGCCGGTGCCGGGTGGGTAGTGCCAGATGTCTTGCAGCAGCCGCTCCGGCGCGAGCGGCTGGCCGCGGTGCAGCATCATATAATGCAGCAGTTGGTGTTCGATGGTGGTCAGTTCCACCACTCTCTCGCCCACCTGGACTTCAAACCGCTTGGTGTGCAGCTTGAGATCGCCCACCGTCAGAACGTCCGATTCGGTATCCAGCGTGCCGCCCGGCGCACGTCTCAGCAGCGCGCGGATGCGCGCGGGAAGCTCGACGACCTCGAACGGCTTGGTCAAAAAGTCGTCGCCACCGGCATCCAGCCCTTCGGCGATATCGGTTGGACGCCCCTTCGCCGTCAGGAACAGGATCGGCAGCCGCGCGGTGAACGGATCGGCGCGTATTCGGCGGCACACCTCGATCCCGTCCATCTCCGGCATGATAATATCCAGCACGACCAGGTCCGGGCGTTGGTGCGCGATCATCGCCAGCGCTTCTGGCCCGTTGGTCGCCGTGTGGACCTCGAAACCGGCGCTTTCGAGCACGCGCTTGACCGAGCGCAGAACCTGACCATCGTCATCAACAGCCAGAATGTGACCCATCCCGTTCTCCTTGCTTGCTATGCTGTCTCTCGTGCGGCTGGCAGCGTAATGGTGAACGTTGTCCCCTCGCCTTCCACGCTCTCTACCGCGATCCGCCCGCCGTGATGAGTCACGACCTCGTGGCAGATCGACAGGCCGAGTCCCGTGCCATATTCTTTGGTGGTGAAAAACGGCTCGAACACATGCTCCAGCTTATCCGCCGGGATGCCTACCCCGTTATCCTGCACGGTCACCACGACCGAATCCCTGGTATCGTTGGGGCGCGTCGTCACCCGGATCAGCCCGCCTTTGACCGTGCGCACCGCGTCGCGCGCGTTGAGCAACAGGTTGATCCAGATGTCCTCCAGGTGCTGCGAGCTGGCTTTGACCGGCGGCAGGTTAGGGTGAAGGTCCACCTCCAGGCGCGAGACATGGGAGCCGATCTGCGCGCGGATCACCGCGATGGAGCTTTCAAGCGAATCGTTGATGTCGAGCAGTTCCATCGCGTAAGGATGAGTGCGGGTCAGGTCCAGCAGCCGCCGGACGACCATCGCCGCCCGCATCGCCGCCTCGCGGATCGAATTCGCCGACTCGTAGTTGGGGTCGGTAGGTTCCAGGTTCAGGCCCATCAGGTAGGCTTCGGCAATCACTGTGGTGAGCGGGTTGTTGATCTGGTGCGCGACCCCTGCCGCGATCTCGCCTGCTGCCGAAAGCCGTGTGGTGCGCACCAGGTGCGTATGAGCCTCGCGCAAGTCGGCCAGGCTGGCCTCCAGTTCGGTGAGGATGCGCGCATTCTCGATGGCCAGCGCGGCTTGTTGGGCAAATGCGGCCACTGCCTCGATATCGCGGGCCGTGTAAGCACCGGGTTCGTCATCGGAAATGCTGAGAAAACCGATGGCCACGTCGTGAGCGGTGAGCACTACGCCAATCCACGAGCGAGCGAATTCATCTATGCCGGGCAGGATCGTCCAGCGCGGATCGTGCTGAGTATCCTCGATCACTACCGGGTTCTTCGAGCGCAGCGCCTCGGCGAACAGGGGGATATCGGCGTAGTGATGGGTGGTGCCGATTCCCGCCTCTTCCGCCGGGAATCCGCTTGCCCCGGCCACGCGCAGCATATCCTGCTCGACCAGCATGATCGCAGCGCGTTTGTAACGCACGACTTGGCGGAGCTGGTCGAGGATCAGGCTTAGCGTGTCTTCGATGTGGATCGAGCTGGCGAATGCTTCAGCCGTCTTGCGCAGCATCTCGGCCAGCCGCCGCTCATAACGCTCTGACTCGTAGAACCGCGCATTATGTAAGGCCAGCGCCGCCTGGTCGGCAAAACTTTGCAACCAATCGGCATGTTTTTGGGTGAAAAAGCCGGTAGTCGCACTATCCAGGTTCAGCAGCCCCATCACCTGCCCTTCCAACCGGATGGGCACACTGACCGATGAACGGACCCAGTGCAGTTCGGGGAAGCCCAGCCACCCAGTCGCCTCTCGCGTATCCTGAATCACGTCCGAATGTCCGTTGGCGACCACCTGCTGCAAGCGCGGGATGCGCGTCAGGGGAAACTGCAGGCTGTTGATCCAGGTTTCCAGGCCGCGCTCGGCATAGCCCAGGCTGCGCACCACCGAAACCTGCCCATTGTCGATCAGCATGATGTTCGCCGCATCATGAGAGACCACCTGCCCGACACTGGTGAGGATTCGCTCCAGGACTTCGTTCAGGTCGAGCGTGCTGGTCAGCGCATTGGCCGTATCGCGCAGCGCTTCGGCAATCATACGCTGTTCGTGCTCGGCGCTTTCGGCGCGCTCGCGCTCGGTGATGTCGGTAGCCACGCCGATCACGCTTTCGACGGTATCGCCGGATTTCATGGGAATATAGCGCAGGTCAAACACCTTATCGCCTGCTTCCACGACGGAAATGAGCGGTTCACCTTCCAGCGCGCGCTGAACGTCATTTTCCACCGAGGGGGCGTCGCCAAACAACGCCTGGATCGGCTTGCCAATGTAGTCCGCCGGGTCAGATTCGCCCAGCGCCTGCCCCTCCAACAGCACGATGCGCCCTTTGAGGTCCAGCGCGAACAGGATCACGGGCACGTTGGCGACCACCATCCGCAGACGCTGCTCGCCGGTCAACCGTTCCTGCTGGGCCTGCTGGAGTGCCTCCAACATGGTGTTGACCGTTGCGCCCAACCGCGACAGTTCATCTCTCCCCGCCACTGCGATCCGCCGCGATGCATCGCCCGATCGCGCGATGCGGCGCACACTGGCGCTGAGTGCGGCCAGCGGCGAGAGCACCATCAGCTCCAGCAGCAGAAGGATGATGATGCTGAACACTATGCCTGCCGAGACCAGGGCCACCATGATGTAGCGCATGTTCGATTGGCCCTGCTGGAAGACCTCGCGTGGGAGCGTCACCTGGGCGATCAAACTGGGCGCGTCAAAAATGTCCGGGATCAGCCCATAACCCGCCACTTCGGAGGAATTGATCGCATCCACGACGACTTTCGGCCCGCCGCCAAGCTGCTCTCGCGCCGCTGCCACCCGCGCAGGAAGCGTTTCGGCATCCCCCTCGAACAGGTCCAGGGTCAGTTGGGCGGACTGGGCAAAGCGCCGCATCTCTTCTTGATCGAACCGGCGGCCCACGATCAACGTACCAAGCCGGGAGAGCTGGTCCTGGTCCGGCGGTATCCACGGTGCCGCCAGCAGCCACAGGCCATCCTCCAGCATCAAAAAGCCGCTCACCTGGTCTAGCTGCACAACAAGTGGGTTTCCAAGTGTCCCTTGCGGCGGCAGATAGCTGGCGATGTCGTTGGGCAGCGGACTGGCGGTCCCGGTGCGCCAGTCGAACCCTTCGGCATATATCTGGCGACCGGAGGCATCTATCAGGATGACCATGTTCAGCCGGCTCGCGGTCATCATGGAGGGGCTAAACGTCGTGGTGGCCGCCAGCGCGATATCCCGCCCCGAAAAATAGTCCGCGATATCGCTGCGGAATGCGAGGGTTTCAGCTTCCTGCCAGAAGGTATTCGCCTCGTTGTTGAGCGCCAGTTCTGCACGCTCCACGGTGCGCTGTACTTCCTTGCGTTCCAGGCGCACGTTGCCCGCCAGCAGGATACTGCGTGAGCTGGCATAGAGCAGCGCGATCAAGCCGAGATGCGTGATCCCGATGATGAGCAGGGTTTTTAGCCGCAGAGACATCGAATCTGGCCCATCCAGATGTTATCGATCGTAGCTCTTATTGTAACGACAAACGCGCCTGGCGCATCTCCACGCAGGGCGTGCGCGTCGGGCGGCGAAGCCCTCGGCAGTCTCGCCTCCATTGTGAAATGCACGCTGTGCCTGGGGCCTTTTGGCGCGCGTGCCAAAATTCTGTACACTGGTGTTACCATCACTGATGGGTTCATCGGTGATAGACATCATCCGAGCAATCCGGCAGAGAGGCAGTGATGCAGCTTCTTAACCGCGAAGACCGTAAAATCCTGCGCAAAATACAGGATCACATCAACCACATGCTGCGCACGTCAAACACCACCATCGAGCAGATCGGCACGGTTGATGTCTATTTCCACCCGTCCAGTTCGGGCCTGTTCCTGAACTGCGTGACCCCTCACAAAGGAGTCGCGTGGGTGCGCCGCGAAGATTTGCTGGCGGCGTTTCAGGGGATGGAGCGGCTGGGTCGTTCGCCGCGCCTGATCTTTCAGGACGCCCTCTTCCCCGAAGCCTTCCGCCAACAGCTTGAGATCATCGGCCTGACGCTCGAAGGGATGCAGGTGGTCATGATCTACCGGCCCCTGCTAGGCCCGCTGATCCCCGACGAAATCCCGCTGGGCTGCCTGCCGGCGGAACCGCCCGCCCCGGTCACAGCCTGGATCGCCACCGAACGCGCAGATCTGGGGACCTGGCTGCGTGTCTTCAACGCGGGCTACTTCAACACCGATATGATCACTGTGCCTCCCTCTGCCGTCGATGCCCTGGAACAGGAAATGCAGGAAGGCTCACGGTTTTTTGTGCTGGCGAGCTACGAGCGGGCACCCCTGGGCGCGGCACGAGTGGCCCTCCACCCGCCGACTGCTCAGATCGAGGCGCTGGTGACCGTCCCGTTGTGGCACGGCATGGGCCTGGAAATCGGCCTGGCCTGGCAGGCGGTGCGCGAAGCGGAAGCGCGCGGCTGTGAGACCGTATTCACTATTGCTCCACCGCCCGACCTCCGCGCCCTGTATCGCCGCCTGGGGTTCGAGGACCTGACGCATATCATGACCTTCTGGCAGGCCGAAACCTATGCCGCCCCAACCGATATTTTGCCATCTCTATCCGATTCGGCAGAGGGAGATGACCTGTGACTCAACCCTGGTACCGCCTGTTCTTTCCCGCCACACTGCCTGATCCTGCTGCCGGGGCAGCGCAGATCGCCGAGACTCTGCGCGCCGTCCTGGGCGATCACGGCTTTGCGCCATACGATCCCTTCCCAGGCGGGACGGGCACACCTCCCGGCTTGAACGTGATGGTGCGCGTGTTTGTTGCGCCGCCGCAGGATGGGTACATCTGCGTGATCGGCGAAGTCCCGGTTGATGTGCTGCCGACGCTGTCTCGGCGGCTCGGCGGTGCGTTTCTGGCCGCGTGGCTGACCGAGGACGATGGCGGGTTTGCCGTGTACCGCGACGGGCTGCGCCAGGATGGCGCAGTCGCGCTCGCGCCCTACCTGCACGCCGGGCAGACGCTCACCACCCTGCAGCAGGCGCTGGCCGGTGAGATCGCCCTGCCGCCAGAGGCGAACGAGCGCCCGACCGCCGGTGCGCTGCCTCCCGAAATCCGCGCCCTGGCCGAAGACCAGGGAGTCAAGGCTCAAACGGCCTCGTCGTTGTTCGAGCGCTTGAGCGGCAGTCTGTTCGGCAAGCTGGAGAAACAGACGGGCAGCAGCGCCGACCAGGAACAGGCGCGCGCCATCTTCACCGGGGGCGAGCATGACCTGTGGAATACCCTGCACGGTCAGCGCGTGCGTGCCATCGCCGGGACGCTCCATCTGCCCGCGAACTGGCAGCACCCCTCGCACGATGTCGTGCGCGACGCCTATCACATCCACCGGCTGCGCAAACGCAGTCCCCGGATGCCGCTGATGCCCGGCGATGAGGAAATGCTGCGCAGCGTGCCGGACGCGCTGGACTATCTGCCGGTGTATATGGGCCGCCCATGACCGAAAAGGATCGCCAGCGGTGGGATGCGCGCTACACCGCCCCCGGATATAAGCTCATTCGCCCGCCCAATTCCCTGCTGACACGATGGGTCAAGGCGCGGCTGCCCGGCCCAGGGCAGGCCCGTCCGCGCGCGCTTGAGCTGGCGTGCGGGTTGGGTCATAACGCGATGTGGCTGGCCGAACACGGGTATTTCGTGGTGGCGGTGGACATCAGCTTCGAGGCGCTGCGCATCGCCCGCGCTGAACTGTTGCGCCGTGCGCTGACGGGCGTGACGTTTGTCCAGGCGGACCTGGATGACTTCCTGCTGCCGCGCTCAGCCTTCGACCTGGCGATCGTGTTTCGCTTCCTGGATAGGCGGTTGTTCCCGGCCATCCGGGCGAGCGTGCGGCCCGGCGGCCTGGTTATTTACGAAACGCTCAATACCGGCCACCTCGCCCGGAACCCCGATACCTGCGCCGATCACATGCTGCTGCCCGGCGAACTGCCCGGCTATTTCCCCGGCTGGCGCATCCTGGAAGCCCGCGATGACCCCATGAGCAGCGCCCTGGTCGCCCAAAAACCCGTAAGCACCGGCTAAGGCGCGGCTGGAGTCCCGGTCGCTTCGGCGATTGGGGTTGGGGTGGGGGCGCTCTCTTCGCGGCTGAACCAGCCGCGCTCGATGGCCTGACGCCCTTCGGCGGGCAGCTCGTGCCGCGAGAAAAATTCCCAGATGACCTCGCTCGTGCGAATATCGGTGTTCACTTCTCCGGCCATGGCGGAGCCAAACCGGTCCTTTGCGCCGGGCAGGTTATGACCGCCCCCTTCGATGATGTAGAACATCACCTCGGCATCGCCCGCGCAGCCGCCGAATTCGTAAAAGGATGCCCGCGTGGTCGGCGATGGCGTGGTGAAGGGAACGATGGTGTAGGTCGTATCATCGACATTGCACCGGTTATAGAGCGCCCAGAACAGGACGGTATCCGGCACGGAGAGCAGTCCCTGAATGCCACCCGCTGCCGTACCCTTCCAGGGAATGACGGCATCATACGTACCGTGCATGAGCAGGATCGGCACGGGCGGCGTATTCTCGCAGAGCAGCGCGTAATCGGGAGGGATGGTTGCGGCAATGGAGGCGAAAGCCGCAAAACGATTGCTCGCTTCGCAGGCCAGCCGCTGAGTCATGAACCCGCCGTTGGAAAACCCGGCGATGTATACCCGGCGCTGGTCGATGGCGAGATCGAGCGCCAGGTCATCGATCACCAGGCTGAGGAAGGCGGCATCATCCACATCGACGACAGTGATGTTCTGCGGGTAGTAGCTGGCCAGTCCGCGCGTATAGTTCCACTCGCGGCCCGGTTCCGCGCCGATCACCAGGCTGCCAGAGGGGTACACCACGATGAAGTTATTCGCTGCCGCGACCCGGTTGAGGTCCAGAATATAGGCCATGCCCGCAGCGGTACCGGGACGCCCGTGCAGCGCGATCACGACCGGGAGCGGGGTGTCCGGCTGGTAGCCGGGCGGCACATAGGCCACATATTCGCGCGGCACGCGGCCCCACAATTCCGCCTGCACCGGTTCGAGCGCGAGCGGCTCGTCGTTAAGAAACTGGAGGACCAATGCGGTAGCGTCCAGCCCGGCCTGGTTGAGCGCATAAGGGCCGATGCGCGGCCAGAAGCTCGCCACATGGGGCAGCAGATGCGCCTCGACTCGCACCCCTTCCGGGCACGCGCGGTACACCTGGTCGCTGAGTGCGTCGCTGGCCTCGACTTCCGCCAGGTCACAGCCTGCGCGCTCGGCCCAAAATGCTGCCGTGCGCGCAATCCCCAGCGCGTGGATGGTGATGGATGTGCCATCGCGAGTTGTTTCGGTCTGGCTGGTGCCCCTGGCGGGGAAGTTGGCGTCTTGCGCGCCCATCAGGATCAAAGCAGACACTGGCTCTGCGGGGGAGGGGCACGATTCGGCCACATAATCCCACATCAGCGCGCCCACGACCGCGATCTTGGAGAATGTGCCGGGCATCGCGCAGCCCAGGCGATAGGCCAGGCTACCGCCGCCCGCAAAGGCCACCAGCGATACGCGCGCCGGGTCCACCGGGTAGCTGGCGCTCAGATCGTCCACGATGGCGGTGATGAAGGCCGCATCATCGACGAAGGTGAGTGCGCTGGGCCATCCCAGGGCCGCGCGTCCATCGTTCCAGCCCAGGTCATAAGCGTCGGGATAAGCGACGATGAAGCCGCCCGCTTCGGCTGCTTCGTCCAGGCCGGTTTGTGCGGCCATCGCCTTGCCCGATGACGCGAAGGAATGCAGCGCGATCACAAGCGGGACGGGTGAGGTTCCTGCTGCCGACCGGCTCAGCGAGGTGGGTATGCTCAGATGCACCACACGCTCGATACCATCTACCAGCAGGGTACGGCTTACCATCGGGCTGCCCGTCTGCGCGGAGGCAGGTGGCGGTAGCTGGAGCGCGCCCAATACCATCGCCAGCACAACTGCTCCCCAAAACATGCCGCGAATGCGCATCTCTCCACCTCCGGCAGTCCCGGTTTTGCCCGCCGGGTCCATATTCGGTCTTTTTGTGTGTGCTTGTTTATACGCGGTCACCCTGCCGGTTTAATCACAGCGGGGAGCACCCTGTGCCGGGCGCTCCCCGCGAGCAAGCGATATCCTGGCAGCCGGTGACGCCTGTAGAGAATGTCAGCGACCCCAGCCGGTTTGCTGCGGGGGCAGCATGGGCGGCTGGGAAGGCATCACGCCCCAGGCAGGCAGCAGGGTCAACTGGCCGTTGGCACGCGCCAGCCAGTGCGGTTTCCAACCAATGCCGAAGACGGTGACGTGAATATCTTTCTTCAGCGGCGTGATGCGATATTCTTCCTCGATGCGCGAGATGCGCAGCCACTTGTCGTTGGCCTGGCGTAGATCGTTTTCGAGCCGGCGCTGAGTCTCGTCCAACTGGCGTTCGAGTTCAGCGATCGTCTGCTCGGCTTCATACACATTTTCGCGCGCCTGGCCCTTATAGCGGCGAGTGCGGCTCACCCGCGAAAGCGTGTAGGTCGTCCGCCCACGCAGCAAGCTGAGCGCTGCCTCGCCCGCCGTGAACAATTCCTCGTTCTTCAGTTCCCCCAACGCCTGCCGGTCGGAGGCCAGGTCGCGCGCGGCACGATTAAGCTGCCCTTCGAGCCTGTCGAAAATCTTCTCGTACTGCGCCGTGATGCGGTCGATCTCTTCATCGCGTTTCTGCCGGGCCATGTTTTGCGCCAGCACCAAAAAGTCGCGGTGTGTCATACCCGGCTGGCTGTAGAGGCCCAGTTCCGGGTTGTAGACAAGCACCAGGCTCTCGGCTTTGTAGAGGTAATCGATCACTTCAGCGCGCAGCGCGGTCATCCGTTTGGGATCGGTCAGCCCGGCATCCAGCGCGCCATAGGCCGCATCACCAAACGGCTCCTGGCTGAAGTCGCGCGGGTCCAGGAACGGCGCGCGACATTCTTCCCAGCGGATCAAACCTGCTGCCGGGACATCCATCACGTGATAGGCATAGGGATGCACCAGCGAGATTCCACTCTTGCGATCCGCATAACGCACTTCAAGCTGGGCCAGCAGGAACGACTCGTAGGCCATCAACCCCTGCGAGATCAATTCGGCGGTCATGCCGGTGCGCTGCGCCCACATCGCCAGCGCCTGGTTCTGAGGGATCACCGGCGGCAGGTAATACTGCGCCACGCTCGACGGCAGCGGGGGCGGCACCAGGTCGTAGCCGGGCGGCAGGTCGATCCCGGCACGGCGCGCGGATGTGAGCTGGCTGCCGGTCATGGCCGGGCTGGCCGCCTGGGTCGGCTCGTAAACCGGGCGGGTATAGCCGGGAGATGGCGCGGCGTTGGGCATGCCGCCCGTTCCCAGATCGGGCAGGGTCGATGGCGGCGGTGCAGCAGGCTGCGGCGCAGCAGGGCGCGCCTGGGGCAATTCCGGCAGGGTAAGCGGCGGCGGAGTCGCGCCACGCGGGACGGGCGGTTCCTGTGTCCCCAAGCGCAGAGTCGGACCATCCAGATCGGGCAGTGTGGGTGGGCGCTGCGCCATTGACGCCTGGATCATCGAGGGGTGCTGCTGCTGGAAGGAAGGGTAATAGGGCTGCGCCTTCTGGTCGGCCATCAACGTGCGCACCTGCTGGCGGGTGAGCGGTCCCCGCAGGAAGCTCATCGCCCAGCGGGTGTGAATCGCAATGGGTCCAGTGGAGTTGTGCACGTTGTGCATCACGAACACGCGCGGCCCGATGCTGCTGAGCAGCTGGTTGACATTGTCCAGGTTCAGGCCGCCCTCGGCGCGGACAAGGCTTTGGAGGCCGCTCAGCACTTTGTTCTTGTCGTTTTCGGTTTGCAGCTTGCCGATGAACCACGTCCCGGCGTTGGCCAGCCCTTTGTAGTCGATATCGCCGGGGTTCTGCGTGGCGAGCACCAGCCCCAACCCGAAGGCGCGCGCCTGTTTGAGCAGCCGCAGGACCGGTTCCTTGCTGGGTGGGTTATAGGGATGCGGCGGGAAGAAGCCAAACACTTCATCGAAATAGAGCAATGCGCGCAGGCTGGTCGTGCCGCTCAAGGTGCGCATCCAGGCCAGCATGTTTTCGAGCAGCAGCGTGACGATGAACATCCGCTCGGCGTCGTTGAGGTGGGCGATATAGAACACGCTGACGCGCGGCTTGCCTTCCGGCGTATAGAGCAGGCTCTGGATGTCGAGCGGCTCGCCCTGCACCCAGCTTTGGAACGAGGGCGAGGCCAGGATGTTGTTGAGGTCCATCGCCAGTGCGAACCGCGCCTTTTCGGGGAAGACGGTATCCACGTCGAACACGCCCAGCTTGGTGAAGGGGGGATTCTGCACCTGGACGATGATATCTTCGAGGGTTAGCCCCTGGCCGCGCCGCCAGGCCATCTCGAAGATGTTGGCGATCAGCACGTGTTCTTTATCTTTGACCGGCTCGACATCTTTGCCGATCAAAGCCAGCAGCGCCGTCACAATGCCGTTGATTCGCTCGCGGTGGAACTCGTCGTCGCCGGGCTGCCAGCCGCCCACCGGGGCCTGCATCGCTTCCAGGATGCTGATCGGCAGGCCCGCATCCGAGCCGGGGGTGTAGACGCTGAAGCGGGCGCTCTGCTTGAAGGTCTGCACGCGCTGCGGCGAGATGCCCCATCCCGCCAGCCCTTCGCGCCACTGTTTGGCGACTTCCTGGGCGTAGGCGTGCGGCTCCAGGCCCGCGCGCCGGGCATCATCCTCGTTGATCCAGGGTTCGAAGTCGGATGGCTGGAGATTGGGAAAGGCCAGCATCAGGTTGGTGATGTCGCCCTTGGGGTCAATGATGATCGAGGGGATGTTGTCCATCACCGCTTCTTCGAGCAAGGTGACGCACAACCCCGTCTTGCCGCTGCCCGTCATGCCAACGACGACCGCGTGTGTGGTCAAATCGCGCGAGTCGTAATAGATCACTTCGTCAACCAGGCGGCGGGTGGTGGGGTCAAAACGGCGACCCAGGTAAAAGGTCGTAGGGGCTTCAATAAACGGCATAGGGACTCCTGCCTTTTTATGCTGCTTGTGCACCCAGACGTATTCATGGCGTGCGCTGATTATAGGAGAACGCTCGATGTACAGCTAATCTTAAGTGTAGCACATATTTTCTAGCGAGAGGTAAAAAGCGGGCCGATGACAAGAGGGATGGGAAGCACAGGCTAACAGGGCGCGGAATCGATGAACGCCCGCACCTGTTCGATCAACACCGGGAGCGCGGCGGCCACCTGCGGCGAGAGTCCCTCGCCATGCTCAAAGGTGGCGGCGGTGATCGTCCACAGCACGCAGCGCGGCGCAGCGCCATAGAGGGCCTGCGCAGCAGCCAGCAGCGCACCGGGATCAAGGTAATGACCGAGCGACGCGGCAGCATTGGGTGCCGCGATCACGTCTTCGCGGCAGATGCTGCCCGGCTCACGCGCGGACCCGGTCGGCGCTGCGGCGTCGGTCGGCGCTGCCGCGTCGGTCGGTGCTGCGGCGTCGATCAGGATCAACAGGCGAACGGCGCTCACCGCTTCGGCCAGGTCGAGTGTCAACTGGTGGCATTCCATGACCTGGGCGCGCGCCGGGTCTACCAAAGTGACGAGCCGGGCCGCCGCGAGGCGACCCAGCCCGTCATCTCCGCGCAAGGTGTTTCCGTAACCAATCACCAACACGGGCGGAGTCGAAGCAGTCATAGCATCAGCGCGCCGTTCGCTAGCCGCGCCGGGCTTCGTCCAGCACCTTGCCATCGGGGCCAAGCAACTGCACATGCAGCGCCAGCTCGTTCTGCGCGTGGGTCGAGCAGCTCAGGCACGGGTCAAAGGTGCGGATCACGGCCTCAACGCGGTTGAGCATCCCTTCGGTGAGATGTCCGCCATCGACATAGCGGTGAGCCACCTGCTTGACGGCCCGGTTCATGGCGAGATTGTTGTGCGTCGTCGAGACGATCAGGTTGGCCCAGGTGATGCGGCCCTGCATATCGACGCGGTAGTGGTGGATCAG
Organism: Anaerolineae bacterium; assembly: GCA_034429275.1. Lineage (GTDB taxonomy): Bacteria > Chloroflexota > Anaerolineae > Aggregatilineales > Aggregatilineaceae > DAOUFU01. The sequence continues at coordinate 34,835 of DAOUFU010000073.1, forward strand.
CGTGCCGCGCGGTGCTTCGACGACACCCTTGCCGGAGCTGTGGTTCGGCGCGGCAAACGCTCGCACGCGGGTATGGGTGATGTTCGGCTCTTCGAGAATCTGCCCGATCTTCTCGACGCAGTGCAGGCACTCGACCAGGCGCGCATAGTGGAAGTAGAACGAACTCAGGACGACCGTGCGATCCAGCGTGCGGAATTCGGCCCATTCCTGGTCGGCGCGCGGGGTTCCCACTTTGTCGATGATGTTCAGGCGGGCGAGCGGTCCCACACGGTACATGCCTTCCGGGTAGCCTCTGGGCAGGTAGTAGGGGAACTTGGTGAAGGTCCACGGTTCGACCGCTTCCCCGATATAGTCGCGGTAGTCCTCTGCCGCGAAGCCGTCTTCGAGCACTTTGCCGCGCTCATCCACCAGCCGGATCATCCCGTCATAGAGTTCCAGGCTGCCGTCTTTGCCGATCAGGCCCATGAACATGGAGGGGAAATTGCCGAATGAGCGAATTTCCTCTTTGTAGCTGTCCATCGCGCGCTTGAACCAGTCGATATTGCGCTGGATCAGGGCGATCATCTCCGGGATCAGGCCCAGGATGCGCGTGCGCACCTCTTCGGTGAGCGGCGAGGCCACGCCGCCCGGTACGACCCACGTCGGGTGCAGGCGCTTGCCCGCCATCCACTCGATCACCTGCTGACCAAAGGCGCGCAGCTTGACGCCATCGCGCGCTACCGCCGGATATTTTTCCAGCAGCCCGAAGATGTTACGCTTGGCCGGGTCGGATTCCATGCCCAGCAGGAAGTCGGGCGACGACAGGTAGAAGAAGCTCAGCGCGTGCGACTGCAAGATCGACGCCAGGTTGAGCACCTGGCGCAGCTTGTGAGCCGTCGGCGGAATCTGCACGGCCATGATCGCGTCACAGGCTTTGGCCGAAGCCAGTTCGTGGCTGATGGTGCAGATGCCGCAGATGCGGCCCATCAGGCTGGGCATTTCGTAGAAGGGGCGGCCCTCGATGAATTTCTCAAAGCCGCGATACTGCGTCACGTGGAAGCGCGCATCTTCCACGCGCCCACTGTCATCAAGCTGAATGGTGATTTTGGAGTGCCCTTCAATCCGGGTGATCGGATCGATTGTGATCAGTTTCGCCATGATGGTTTACTCCTAGGCTCCTGGCCGCGTTTTGTCGGTGAGAATGGGAGTCCGGCCAGCCGCCAGCTCGCTGATCACGTAATAGATCGTATCGGCGGAAGGCGGGCAGCCCTGGACGAAGACATCCACTTCGACCAGTTCATGAATCGGGCGCACATAGGGCAGCAGCCGGGGCACAACCTGGTCAGGGACCTGGGGCTGTGCCTGCACGGTCTCTTCGTCCAGGTAGCCGCGCGCATAAATATCGGCGACCTTGAAGGGGTTGCGCATGGCGGGCACGTTGGCGGCCACGGCGCAGTCGCCCAATGCTACCAGGATTTTAGTGTGGGCGCGGATCTTCTTGATCTTTTCCTCGTCCTCGGTGCTGCTGACCGCGCCTTCGACCAGCGCCACGTCCACCGTCTCCGGGAAATTCTTGAGATCGACCAGCGGGCTGTACACCAGGTCGATGATCGGGGCCAGTTCCAGCAGCCGCTCGTCCATATCGATCAGCGACATGTGGCAGCCGGAGCAGCCGTCGAGCCAGACCGTCGCAACTTTGACCTTATTCATATTTGGCCTCCCGCATTTCCGACAGGTGCGCGAGGAAATCACGGCGCTTGACCATCTCGCCCACAGCCTTACCCTTTTCGACAATCGCGCCCACCGGGCACACCGAGACGCACTTGCCGCAGCTCGTGCAGGTCGTGGCCTCACCCCAGGTGACATCCAGCTCGGTAATCACGTGCGCCTCGACCCCGCGCCCGCTCACGTCCCAGCAGTGCGCGCCTTCGATCTCGTCACATACGCGCACACAGCGCGTGCACAACACGCAGCGGTTGCGGTCGAGCACGAAGCGCTCGTGCGTCATATCGACTTCGCGCACCTGCTGCAGATTGGGGAACCGCACGTGGTCCATACCCAGCCGCTGCGCCAGGTACTGCAGCTCGCAGTTGCCGTTCGAGACGCACACCGCGCACACGTGGTTGCCTTCCGAGAACAGCAGCTCGATGATCATGCGCCGGTAGTTTTGCAGGCGCTCGGTGTTGGTGAAGACTTCCATGCCCTCTTCGGCATAGGTTGTGCAGGCGGGGACCAGCTTATTCCACCCCTTGACTTCGACCAGGCACAGGCGGCAAGCGCCGATGATCGACAGTGTTTCCAGCTCGCACAGCGTCGGGATAAAGATGCCGTTTTCGCGGGCCAGGTCGAGCACGGTCTGGTCTTCATGAGCGCTGATGTCGCGCCCGTCCAGCTTCAGAGTCTTGATTCGTGAACGTGTAGCCATCGGTGCCTCTCGCTTACGACGCGGCTTCGGGCGCGGCGTCGATCAATTTTTCCAGGTATTCGTCACGGAAGTAGTGCAGCGTGCTCAGCACGGGGTTGGGGGCCGACTGCCCCAGGCCGCACAGGCTGGCATTGCGCGTCAGGTCGCACAACTGCTCCAGCATTTCGATATCGGCCAACATCCCCTCGCCCTTGGAAATCTTATCCAGCAGCCTGAACATCTGCGCGGTGCCAACCCGGCAGGGAATGCATTTCCCGCACGATTCCGACATGCAGAAGTCCATGAAATAGCGCGCGATGCCGACCATCGACGCGGTCTCGTCCATGACGATCATGCCGCCCGACCCCATGAAGGACTGCAAGCGCCGCAGCGATTCAAAATCCACCGGGGTGTCGAAATATTCGACCGGGATGCAGCCGCCGGTCGGCCCACCGGTCTGCACCGCCTTGACGGCCAGGCCGTTCGGCGTGCCGCCGCCGATTTCCTGCACGATCTGGTGCAGCGTTGTGCCCATCGGCACTTCGATCAGGCCGGTGTTTTTCACCTGCCCGGCCAGCGCGAAGACTTTGGTCCCTTTGCTGGTTTCGGTGCCGATAGAGGCGAACCATTCGCCGCCATTGCGGATGATAGGCGCGACATTGGCCCACGTCTCGACGTTGTTCACGATGGTGGGTTGGCCCCACAGGCCGTGATCTGCCGGATAGGGTGGGCGCGGGCGCGGGTTGCCCCGGCGGCCTTCGATCGAGGCCATCAGCGCGGTTTCCTCACCGCAGACATACGCCCCTGCGCCCAGGCGCAGGTCAATATCGAAGTCGAAGCCGGTGCCGAGAATATTTTCGCCCAGCAGGTTTTTGCGCTTCGCCAGCTTGATGGCCGTCTTGAGGCGCTCAATCGCCAGCGGATATTCGGCGCGCACATAGACATAGCCCTTGCTCGCGCCGACCGCGTACCCCGCGATTGCCATGCCTTCCAGCACGCGGTGCGGATCGCTTTCGAGCACGCTGCGATCCATGAATGCGCCGGGATCGCCTTCGTCCGCATTGCAGATGATGTATTTGACGTTGCTGATCGCTTTGGCGACGGTGGACCACTTGAGTCCGGTGGGATACCCCGCGCCGCCGCGTCCGCGCAGCCCGCTCGCCACGATCTCATCGATCACCTGGGCCGGGGTCATTTCGTGCAGCACCATGTCCAGCGCGCTGTACCCCTTGGCGCGGATATAGTCTTCCAGGTTCTCCGGGTCGATCACGCCGCTGTTTTCGAGCACGATCTTGACCTGGCTCTTGAAGAAGGGGATGGTGGTATCGGTCTGGATGCGCGCTACCGGCTTTTTGCCAACGCTCTGGATGATCTCCGGCGCGTCGTCGGCGGCCACCTGCTGGTAGAGCGTGCCTTCCGGCTCCACCGAGACCAGCGGACCCGCTGCGCATAGCCCCATGCATCCCACGCCCTTGACCTCGATCTCGTTTTCGAGACCCTGAGCTTTGACCTCGGCTTCGAGCGCCTGCTTGATCTCATCGCTGTGCAGCGAGAGGCAGCCCGCCGCCATACACGCGCGCACGCAGTGCTTGTGGGGACGCTGTGCCTGTTCGGCGAGGGCTTGCTCTTGAAGATCTTCATACATGGTCATGCTTGCTTCTCCTCGACCGGGTTACTTTCCAACGCGGTGCGCACGGCGTCCAGCGTCGCATTCCCGATCACCTGGTTATCGAACACGACTGCCGGGGCCAGCCCACACGCCCCTACGCAGCGCACGGTGACCAGCGACAGCTTGTTATCCGGCGTAGTCTGACCGGGCGCGATGCCGTATTCGGCCTGCAGGTCGTCCAGAATTTTGTGCGCCCCCTTGATGTAGCACGCTGTGCCGGTGCACACCGCGCAGGTATGCTCACCCTGGGGCTTGAGGTTGAAAAAGTGGTAGAACGTCGCCACACCGTAGACCTGCGCCGGCGAAACACGCAGCGCGCGCGAGACATAGCGCAGAGTCTCATCATCCAGGTAGCCAAAGGCTTCCTGGGCGGTGTGCAGGGTTTCGATCAGCGCGTCCGGGCGGAAGCCGTTACGCCGCATCGTGCCCTGGACAAGCCGCCACCGCTTGTCGTCTGAGGGCGGTTCGATTTTGAAACGACCAGCCATGATGTGTGCCTTTCGATGATTGGTTACGGATTTAGGTGAACCGGATTTCCGGGCATGGACTTGAAGGTTTGGCAAATTGGAGCGGGCAATGTGCCAACTATGCCCATACCGCGCGTTTTTGCTAAGTGACTAAAGCCACTGGAGACTAGTGATAAATTTCACAATATAGATCTGGCCGAAAGCTGCAACTGTCACCGGCACGCTCAGGCTGTGTTACAATCGCCGTGTGATAATAGCCGGTCCATTCTACCCTGGAGCAGCATGAATGCCTCAACCGCGCACCCACCGGTGCACCTTCCGCCTGCGTTATGATGAATGCAATGCCTTCGGTCATGTCCGCCCGGCCTCGCTGCTGCGCCTGATGCAAGAGGCGGCGTTCGGCGCGTCGGCGGCGGCAGGCTATGACCTGGCGCGCTATGAAGCCATGCACCGGCTGTGGTTGATCCGCGAGACTGCGGCCACGTTTGGGCCGTGCCCGCCCGCCTATGGCGACAGCATCGCGGCGACCACCTTTGTGCAGGATTTCCGGCGGGTGCGTTCGCGTCGTGCCTACCTGCTGCGCGACGCCGCCAGCGGTGCCCCCGGCATCGACGCGATCACCGATTGGGTGCTGTTCGATGTGGACCGTGAGCGCCCGACCACTGTGCCGGAAGATATGATCGCGGCGTTTTTCCCCGAGGGTGCGCCCGATCCCGAAAGCGTCCCGCCCCGCGAGCCGTTCCCCGAACTGCCGCCCGTTCCGCCTGGCGCTGTCGCGCTGGCGCGCCGCCCGGATTGGCGCGATCTCGATGGGGCGCTGCATGTCAACAACACGGTCTACTTCGACTACTTTGAAGACAGCGTGCATCAGGCCCTGGCGATGGGCGGATGGACGCTCGGACGGTTGATGGAGCACGGGGTAAGCCTGTGGCCTCACGGCGCGCGCATTGAGTATATCCAATCCGTTCAATCTGGCGATACCTGTCATGTGGCGTTGTGGCCGTTGGGCGGGGCCGAACTGGCGCACACTATCACCCGGCAGGCGGATGGCGCGATCCTGGTGCGGGCGCGGATCGCGTGGGGCTGGGTCGATGCCCACACGCGCCAGCCCGTCGATCCTCCCGCCGCTTTGGGCGATTTCGCCAGCCTGTTCGCGCCCGCTGCCGGGTGAACAGTTGGGCCAGCAGACCGGCTTGGTGATTTTGTACTAAATTCGCCAAGGTTATTGACTCTGTCCCGGCCCTGTGCTAAGCTGTGCGTCATTGAGGAGCATTCACTGCGCGGTACCATGATCACGATCACTATCACGCGCGCAGTCGAGGTGAGAACAGTTCGTCATGGCTGAGATGTCGTCTGCTTCCCTTCAACCCACATTCCGCGCCGGCAGCAGCCGGGGCGCTTTTGGGTTTTATTACTACTTTGGGAGCCATACGACGGGTCCGAGCTTGACGGCTGCGTAACCGACTTCTCCCCATCGGGAAAAGGTGAAGGATAGGGTGCCGGGCACAAGCTCAGCACCCTGTTTTTTTTGTAACCGTGTGGATGCCACAAAGGAGCAGCACCGTGACTGATACCCCTTTCATCGCCTGCCGCGGGGTTCGGGGTGCGATCACCGTCGAAGCCAACACCGCTGACGCCATTCTGGAGGCCGCGCGCGAACTGTTGGAGGCCCTGATCGCGGCCAACCACATCGCGCCCGACGACATCGCCAGCGTGTTGTTCACGGCCACGCCCGACCTCAACGCGATCTATCCGGCAGTGGCGGCGCGTCAGTTAGGCTGGCACGATGTGGCTCTTAACTGCGTCCAGGAGATGGACGTGCCCGGCAGTTTACCTCGCTGCCTGCGCGTCCTCATCCTCTGGAACACTCCCCTGCTGCCACACGACATTCACCACCTCTACTTACGCGAAGCCCATATTTTACGACCAGACCGTATGCAGTCGGAATCCGTGCACTCATCAGCCAGTTAGTCTCAGGATTTAGTCTACAGGGAGAGAAGCGCCATGATCGTCGTAATGCAATCTACCGCCAGCGCACGCGATATTTCGGATGTTATCGCCCGCATTCGCGCCATGGGTTATGATGTTCACCTGTCTCAAGGCAAAGAGCGCACCATCATCGGCGTGATCGGGCGGGGTCGGCCCCTCGATCAGGAGCAGCTCGGCCTGATGTCCGGCGTCGATTCGGTGATGCGGGTCTCGCACCCCTACAAGATCGCCAGCCGCGAATATCACCCGGACGATACCCTGGTGCCGCTCAACGGGATCGAAGTCGGTGGGCCGGACCTGGCGCTGATCGCCGGTCCATGCTCGGTGGAAGACCGCACCAACATCATCGAGACGGCGCACGCCGTCAAAGAAGCGGGCGCGACGGCCCTGCGCGGTGGAGCCTTCAAACCGCGCACCTCGCCCTACGCGTTCCAGGGATTGGGCGAAGAGGGGTTGAAATACCTGGCCGAAGCGCGCGAACAGACCGGTCTGCCGGTTGTGACCGAGGTGATGGAACCGGCGCTGGTTCCGCTGGTGTGCACCTATGCCGATGTGCTGCAGATCGGCGCGCGCAATATGCAGAATTACGCGCTGCTGCACGCCGTAGGCGAGAGTCAGTACCCGGTGCTGCTCAAGCGCGGCATGAGCAGCACCATCGAAGAACTGCTGATGGCTGCCGAGTACATCCTGAGTCATGGCAATATGCGCGGGAAGCTGTGTGAGCGCGGCATTCGCACCTTCGAGACGGCGACTCGCAACACCTTCGACATTAACGCCATCCCGGTGCTGAAACAGGCGTCGCACCTGCCGGTCATCGCCGACCCAAGCCACGCGACCGGCAAATGGGAATACGTCGAGTCGGTTTCGCTGGCCGCCATCGCTGCCGGGGCCGATGGCCTGATCCTGGAAGTGCATCTCGACCCGGAGAACGCTCAATCTGATGGCCGGCAGTCGCTCAAGCCGGAGCGATTCGCGGCCCTGGTGGAGAAAGTCCGCCAGCTTGCGCCTGTGGTCAGCCGTCGGGTAGCCACCCCGGAGACCACTCACTGACGAACGTGGGGGGGTATGGAAACGTCACTGGAGTCCTGCGCGGTTCACATCATCGGCCTGGGGCTAATGGGTGGATCGATGGCCCTGGCACTGCGCGGCAAAGTTCGCCGCCTCACCGCCGAGGATATCGTGCCGGAAGCGCTCGATTCGGCCCTGGCGCGCGGCATGATCGACGCTGTGGGCCGCGCCGATGAAGCTGATATCGTGGTGATCGCCATCCCGGCGCACCACATCATCGAGCTGGTGGAACATCTGGAGGTCAAACCGGGCACGCTGGTCATTGACCTGGGCAGCACCAAGACGCGCATCTGCGAGGCGCTGGACCGGCTGCCGCCGGGCGTGATGGCCGTGGGCGGTCACCCGATGTGCGGCCTGGCGGAGAACGGCTACAAAAACGCTATCGGCACAGTTTACCAGGGTGCGCGCTTTGTCCTGTGTGAAACAAGGCGCACCAACGACCGCGCGCGGGGCCTGGCCGAAGCCCTGGCGCTGGCCGTGGGCGCACAGCCGCTGTGGATGGACCGCGCGCGCCAGGATCACCTGACGGCGCTGACCAGTCACCTGCCGCACCTGCTGAGCTTTGCGCTGATGCGGCTGGCGATGGATGGCTCGGCTGAAGATTCGGCGCTGTACGAGCTGGCGGCAGGCGGGTTCGATGGGGCGACGCGGCTGGCGCGCACCGATGCGGCCATGATCGTGGGCATGTTCAGCACCAATGCCGACCAGATTCGTGCTGCCGCGCAGCAGCTACGCGAACACCTGGATCGCCTCGAAACCATGCTCGACGACCCGGACGCATTGGACGGCGAACTGCGCGCGATTGTCACTGCACGACGAACATACACCGCCGGTTATGGGGAGCGCATGATCACATGACTGTTCGCACTCGGCTTCACACCTGTATTCGTGTGCGTCCCGGCAGCGCCCTGAGCGGCACGGTCGGCGTGCCGGGGGATAAATCGCTCTCGCACCGGGCGCTGATCTTCGGCGCGCTGGCCGAAGGGATCAGCCACATTCGCGGATTTTTGCCGGCGGGCGATACGCTGGCGACGTTGGGGTGTGTGCGGGCGCTGGGCGTGCCGGTCGAACAGACTGACGCATCGACGCTCAGCGTGCACGGGCGCGGGCTGCGCGGCCTGGCTGCGCCGGATGGCCCGCTGGATTGCGTCAATGCCGGGACTGCGATCCGGCTACTGGCAGGTGTGCTGGTGGGTCAGGATTTCCCCAGTGTGCTCGATGGCAGCGATCAGCTTCGCCGCCGCCCGATGGGGCGCATCACGCAGCCCTTGCGGCTGATGGGCGCGAACATCGAAGATAATGGCCACGCGCCGCTGTTCATTCGCCCGGCCCGGCTGCACGGAATCGCCTACCAGATGCCGGTCGCCAGCGCCCAGGTCAAAAGCTGTCTGCTGCTGGCCGGGCTGTTCGCCGACAGTCCCACGACGGTGATTGAGCCAGGTCCGGCGCGCGATCATACCGAGCGGATGCTGCGCGCGATGGGGGCAGTTCTGCACATCGACGGGCCTCGCATATCCATCGAGCCGGGGCCTGTCCTTCGGCCACTGGACCTGACCATCCCCGCGGATATCTCTTCGGCGGCGTTTGTGCTGGTCGCCGCGCTGCTGGGTGCGTCTGGCGAGGTGCGGGTCACCGGGGTGGGCGTCAACCCGACGCGCACCGGCATTCTGGACATTCTGAATCACATGGGCGCGTCCATCACTCTGGAGAACTCGCGCGAAGAGGGGGGCGAGCCGGTGGCTGATCTTGTTGTGGGGCGGGCGGCCTTGCGCGGCACGCCGATTGGGGATGGCGTGGCGCTGCCTGAGGATGTCATTGTGCGCGCCATCGATGAGTTCCCCGCGCTGATGATTGCGGCAACCCAGGCTGAGGGTGAGACACTGGTCACCAATGCCGCTGAGCTGCGCGTCAAAGAGACGGACCGGATCGCGGTGATGGCCGGTGAGCTGCGCAAGCTGGGCGCGCAGATTGACGAGACGCCGGACGGCTTCCGCCTGGTCGGGCCGCAGCGTTTGCGCGGGGCAGTCGTGCAGGGGCACGACGATCACCGCGTGGCGATGGCGCTGAGTCTCGCCGGGCTGGTAGCCGAGGGCGAGACCGTCATCGAAGATGCGGGTTGTGTCGAGGATTCGTTCCCCGGCTTTGTGGAGACTCTGCAAGCGCTGGGGGCAGCGTTGGAGTGGACGTCGTGAGCGAGCGTGTCGGGTTGTTCGGCTGGCCGGTGAGGCACAGCGTCTCTCCGGCCATGCACAATGCCGCGTTTGAGGCGTTGGGCCTGGACTGGCGCTATGACCTGATCGAAGTTCCGCCGGACCGTTTCGCGGCGGAAGTCGAGCGGCGCATCGCGGCAGGCTACCGGGGCTTCAACTGCACCATCCCGCACAAGCGCGCGGCGATCGCTCACCCGCTGGTGGATGAGATCACCCCGGCGGCGCAGGCGGTGGGCGCAGCTAATACGCTGATTCTCAAAGCCAATGGTCGGCTGCGCGCCGATAATACCGACGTTCGCGGATTCGCCCAGGACCTGCGCGCGCATGGCATGATCCCTGCCGGGCAGCGCTGCCTGGTGTTAGGGACGGGCGGCAGCGCTCAGGGGGTGATCGTCGCACTGGGCGATCTCGGCGCGTCGGCGATCACCTGCCTCAGCCGGAGTCCTGATGGGCGCGCGGGGGTGGTGTCCTATGACGCGCTGGCCGAGATCGCGCCGGGAGCCGGGCTGATCGTGAACTGTACCCCGCTGGGCATGTCGCCCGATGTGGATGCTTCGCCATGGCCGGAGGAGGTGCCATTCCCAGCCGGGGCAAGCTTATACGATCTGATCTATAATCCCCCGGTCACACGCCTGATGGATCAGGCCCGGCGCGCCGGGCTGCGCACCGCCAACGGGTTAGGGATGTTGGTGTGGCAGGGCGCGTATGCGTTTGAAGCGTGGACAGGCGTCATGCCGCCGGTGGATGTGATGGACACGGCGGCGCGCGACGCTTTGAGGATGGCAGATCACTGATTGAACGGACGATGAGGACATGATAAGCAAAACCCTGGCCCCGAACCTGTTTGAGGAACTGCGCTGGCGCGGGCTGATTCACAACGCGACCGAAGGCGCGGATGAGGTGCTCGCCAGAGAGAAAGTCTCGCTCTACATCGGCTTTGACCCGACGGCGGACAGCCTGCACGTTGGCTCGCTGCTGCCGATCATGGTGCTGGTTCACGTTCAGCGTCACGGTCACACGCCGATCGCGCTGGCGGGTGTAGGCACGGGCATGATCGGCGACCCCAGCGGCAAGACCAAAGAGCGCCAACTGCTGGACGAGGCGACCATTTTGAGAAATGCTGAGGGCATCAAGGCACAGTTGGCGCATTTCCTGCGCTTTGAAGGCGTGCCGAACCCGGCCAAAATGGTCAACAATGGCGATTGGCTGCTCAACATCAAGTTCATCGAGTTCCTGCGCGACATCGGCAAATACTTCACCGTGAACTACATGCTGGCCAAGGACTCGGTCAAGCTGCGCCTGGAAAGCGAGGAGGGCATCTCGTTCACTGAGTTCAGCTACATGCTGCTGCAGTCCTACGACTTTCTCAAGCTGTACCAGGATCACGGCTGCACCTTCCAGATGGGAGGCAGTGACCAGTGGGGTAACATCACTGCCGGTGCGGAACTGATCCGCAAAGTGGCAGGCGGCAAGGCACACGCGATCACCGTGCCGCTGGTCACCACCACCAGCGGGACCAAGTTCGGCAAGACCGAGGCGGGAACCGTCTGGCTGGATGCCCGGCGCACGTCGCCCTTCCGCTTCTACCAGTTCTGGATCAACACGCCCGATGCCGACGTGATCAAGTACCTGAAATTCTTCACCCTGCTGGACCGCCAGGCCATCGCCGAACTGGAGCGTTCGGTGGCCGAAGAGCCGCAACTGCGCCGCGCTCAGACCGTGCTCGCCGAGGAAGTCACTCGCAGTGTGCACGGCGAAGAGGGATTGGCCAACGCCAGGGCAGCGACCGAAGTCCTGTTTGGCGGGCGCGATCTCGAAGGGTTGAATGCCGATGATCTGCTCGACATCTTCGCGGAGGTGCCGTCCAGCACCGTCGCGGCGGATGATTTGCGCGCGGGGATGCCGCTGGTGGACCTGGCGCTGGTGTGTGGGCTGGATCGATCGAAGGGGCAGCTTCGCAAGCTGATCGAAAGCGGCGGCCTGTATCTCAACAACCAGCCGGTCACCGACAGCGCGTTTGCCGTCACACTGGCCGAGGCCATCGAAGGGCGCGCGCTGGTGCTGCGCAAGGGCAAGAAGAACTATCACCTGGTGCGCATCGAAGCGAAGGGTTGATTCACCTATGCTGCGTTTCCTGACCGCAGGCGAAAGTCATGGCCCCATGCTGACGGGCATCCTGGAAGGGATGCCCGCCGGCTTGCCACTCACCCCGGACGACATCGACCGCGAGATGCTGCGCCGCCAGCAGGGATATGGCAGCGGCGCGCGAATGCAAATCGAGCGCGACCGCGCGCGCATCACCGGCGGCGTGATGAACGGCCAGACCACCGGCGGCCCGATCAGCCTGATCATTGACAACCGCGACTGGAAAAACTGGCGCGAGAAGGCCATCGCGCCGCTGACTACGCCTCGGCCCGGACATGCGGACCTGACCGGGGCCATCAAATATGGCTACCGCGACCTGCGGCTGGCGCTCGAACGCTCCAGCGCTCGCGAGACGGCAGCGCGTGTGGCCGTGGGCGCGATCTGCAAGCGGCTGCTGGCCGAGTTCGGCATCGTTGTGGGCGGCTATGTGACCGAGATCGCGGGCGAGGCGGCGCAGTTCAGCGACGACCCGCCCGACTACCTCGCGCGCTTTGCCGCCGCCGAGCAATCCGAGGTTCGCTGCCCCGATTCGGCAGCGTCTGCGCGCATCGAAGAGGCCATTCGCCAGGCCAAGATCGCCAAAGACACACTGGGCGGCGTGATCGAAGTGGTGGCTTTGGGGCTGCCGCCAGGGCTTGGTTCGCACGTGCATTATGATCGCCGCCTGAGCGGGCGTCTGGCGGCGGCGGTGTGCAGTGTGCAGAGCATCAAGGGGGTGGAGATCGGCCCGGCGTTCGAGAACGCGCGCAAGCGCGGCACCCAGGTTCACGATGGCATCCTGGTGGACGAAGCCGGGCACATCACGCGCGCCAGCAACCGCGCCGGAGGACTGGAAGGTGGCATGACTACCGGCCAGCCGCTGGTAGTGCGCGCGGCAATGAAGCCGATCAGCACCACGCTCACCCCTCTGCCAACGGTCGATCTCGCCACCGGCACACCCGGCCAGACGGTCTATGAGCGCAGCGACTTCTGCGCTACGCCGCGCGCCGTGCCGGTGATTGAAGCGATGATCGCGGTGGTGCTGGCCGATGAGCTTTTGCGCAAGCTGGGCGGCGACAGCCTGGCCGAGATGCGTCCGCGCTTTGAGGCGCTGCGCCAGAGCGCGACCGGCGATCTGCCGATGGATAACGTAGAATGGCGGTTTGGCTATGACGTCTGGGAATGAGGGGCGTGCCCAGTCCGGGCAGCATATCGTGCTGGCGGGCTTTATGGGCACCGGCAAGAGCACGGTGGGGCGCCTGGTGGCGGCCCGGCTTGGCTGGCCGTTCGTCGATACGGACCGGGTGATCGAACAGCGCGCCGGGTGCAGCATCGCTGAGCTGTTCGCTCACCAGGGAGAAGCCGCCTTCCGCGAACTCGAAGTGCAGGTATGCGCAGAGGTCGCGAACGGCGCGCAGAGCGTGATCGCGACCGGCGGCGGCGCGCTGCTCAACCCGGTCACGCGCGATCGGCTCATGATGCACGGTCTGGTCATCTGCCTGACGTGCGATCTGGATACCATTATGCGGCGCGTCGGTTATGACCCTTCACGCCCGTTGTTCAGCACCGACTATGCCCAACTGGCGGCGCGCTATGCGGCGCGCGCTGCTCACTATCACAGCCTGCCGCACACGCTCGACACATCACACAAGACTCCGGCGCAGGTCGCCGAGGAGGTTCTCACCCTATGGCAGCAGCACCTCCGTTAACCATTCAGGGCGAGGCGGGAACTTATCCCATCGTGATTCGGGCGGGCGCGCTGACGAGCGACCTGCCGGAATTTGTCTCGGCGCGGACCTTTTCGCGGGCGGTGGTGGTCACCAATGACACGCTCGCGCCGCTGTATGGCGAGGCGCTGGCCGCGTCGCTGCCGCGCGGCGCACTGTGTGTCGTGCCCGATGGTGAGCAGTACAAAACACTCGACACTGCCGGGCGGCTGTATGGTGACCTGCTGGCGGCGGGTGCAGACCGCTCCAGCGTCGTGATCGGGCTGGGCGGCGGCGTGATCGGCGACCTGGCGGGCTTTGTGGCTGCGACCTACATGCGCGGCATTGCGTTCATCCAGGCCCCGACCAGTCTGCTGGCGATGGTGGATGCCAGCCTGGGCGGAAAAGTGGGCGTGGATCTGCCCCAGGGCAAAAACCTGGTGGGGGCGTTCAAGGACCCGTTGGGCGTCTTTGCGGATACGGCAGCACTCGCCACCCTGCCGGATGATGAGTTTCGCTGCGGGCTGGCGGAGATCGTGAAAGCCGGGCTGATCAACGACCCGGCCCTGTTCGCGCACCTGCGGCTGGATGGCCCACGTCCGATCGAGACCGTCATCGCGCGTGCCGTGCTGGTCAAAAAACGGCTGGTCGAGCAGGACCGGCTGGAAAACGGCCCGCGCGCCCTGCTCAACCTGGGCCATACCTTCGGCCATGCCATCGAACATGTGAGTCGTTATCGCTGGAAGCACGGTCATGCCGTTTCGGTAGGATTGGTGGCGGCGGCGCGGCTTTCCGAGCGGCGCGGACTGTGCGAGCCGGGCCTGGGCGACCTGATCGAGGGCACACTGGCTGAACTGAATATGCCCACCCGCTACAGCGATCTCGACCCTCTGGCGCTGTGGGATGTGATGCGCCACGATAAAAAATGGCGCGGCGGCACGGCCCAATTCATTGTGCTGGAAGGTGTGGGACAGGCGGTGATGCTGCACGAAGCGCCGGAAACGCTGCGGGCTGACGTGCTGGCTGTTTTGGAGGAGGTGCGCGCGTGAACGTCCTGGTGCTGCACGGCCCGAATCTGAACCTGCTCGGCACGCGCGAGCCGGAGATTTATGGTCACATGACGCTGGACGACATCAACGCGCGGCTGACCGAGCACGCTGCCGCGCGCGGTGCGCTGCTGCGCGCCTACCAGCATAATTCGGAAGGCGGGCTGATCGATCTGCTGCATACTCAGCGCACCTGGGCGCACGCCCTGATCATCAACCCCGGCGGTTATACCCACACCAGCGTCGCCCTGCGCGATGCCATCAGTGCGGTGGGCCTGCCCGCCATCGAGGTTCATCTGTCGAATATTCACGCCCGCGAGCCGTTCCGCCACACTTCGCTGATCGCCCCGGTGTGCCTGGGGCAGATCTGCGGGCTGGGGTGGATAGGCTACCGACTGGCGCTTGATGCGCTGCTGGAGCGGGGGGCGAATGCGTAGCACGGCCTGCGTTGTCAGGATGGGAGCTTGGGTTTCGGAGGAGAAACCGGCATGAGCGATTTGATCGTGGCTTTCCAGGGGGAGCATGGCGCATATTCTGAAGAGGCGATCCGCCGTCATTTCGGCCTGGATGCCGAAACGCTGCCCTGTGAAACATTCGAGGATATCTTTTCGGCCATCCAGCGCGGACGGGCCACTCATGGGATGCTGCCGGTCGAAAATGCGCTGACCGGGGCGATTTCGCAGGCGTATGAACTGCTGGTCGAGCACGATTTCCGCGTGCAGGCCGAGCACATTCTGCCCATCGAGCACTGCCTGCTCGCCCCCGAAGGGACGGCACTGGCCGATGTGCAGCAGGTGATGTCGCATCCCCAGGCGCTGGCTCAATGCCGCGATTATCTCAAGCGGCGCGGCTGGCAGCCGGTCGTCGCTTACGACACCGCCGGGGCCGCGCGCGATCTGGCTGCAGCGCCCAAGCCCAATACCGCCGTGATCGCCAGTGCGCTGGCGGGTGAAATGTACGGGCTGACCGTTCTGGAGCGCAACGTCGAAGATAATCCACTCAACTCCACGCGCTTTTTTGTGATCGGCAAAGAGGATGCCAAACGCCGCAACCCCTGCAAGACTTCGCTGGTGTTTTCGGTGCGCCACCAACCGCGCGCGCTCTACGACTGCCTGGGGGCGTTCTCGCTGCGCAATATCAACCTGACGCGCATTGAATCTCGCCCGATGCACAACCGGCCCTGGCAGGTGTGGTTCTACCTGGATTTTGAGGGGCACTGGCAGGACCCCGAAGCCGAAGCTGCGCTGGTGGACCTGCTGCGCAAGGCGTCGATGGTGAAGATGCTGGGATCATACCCGGCGGCGCTGGGCGGACCCAACACCAACAGCCACGGCTAAGACCCAGATTGGGCGAGTGGTACGCGCGCGCCGCTGCAAGTATAATCGCGGTAAATTCGCCATGTTAGAGATGACAAGACCCTATGCGCGACAAACGGCCTGTCAGTGATCTCACCATCGAAGAACTGGAGCGAATCCTGGCCATCCGCAAGCGCGAGGCGCGCCAGGAACGGCTGCGGCGCTATGAAGCTCAGGGCCGCCGCCTGGTCGATCTGCCGCCCGGCGATAGCTCCCTGGAGCCGGTTCCCGAACCCCAGCAGCACGAAGCCGCCCAGGACCTTGCACCCGTTGAGCCGCCGGTGACCTATGACATCACCGACGACGTGCCCCGCTTCGAGGACGATCTCGATCCGCAACCGGTACGCCGGGCACGACCTCCGCGTCCCGCTGCCACACCGACCGGACCCAGAGTCTCGCGGCGGCGCGCGGTGTGGGATAAGGCACTGCTGCTGGTCGAGATTGCCGCCGTCGTGGGCATTGTGACGGTTCTGGTGGTCGGCGGCTATCTGGTCATGGCCGAGAATGACAAGATCGACGCGCTCGAAGAAAAATCGGCCCAGATTCAGCGCGACGCGGCAGCCCTTCGCCCGACCTCTACCCCGCCGCCCGAACTGCGCGTCCAGCTCTCCAACTACGTGCTGCCCGGCGGCCATACCTATGGCAATGGGTTGGGGCAGTTCAACCTGGATGAGCTGCCGCCCAGCGTTCGCCCGGCTGCTGTGCTCCAGATTAACCAGGCGGCCCCGCGTGCCGAGCTGATCCCCCGCACGCCGAACAGCCCGGTCACCATTCAGATACCGGCCATCAACGTCAACGCGTCGATCTGGGAAGGGGATGACTGGTTCACGCTTCAGCAGGGGGTGGGACATTTCCCGCTGAGCGCCAACCCCGGCGAAAACGGCAACATGGTACTGACGGCGCACAACGACATCTACGGCGAGATTTTCCGCTACCTGGAAGATCTCAAGCCGGGTGATGAAATTCATGTGGAAGCCGACAACGGTCGCTGGTATACTTACGTGGTTGAAAATACTGAGATCGTTGAGCCAACCGACGTCTGGGTTCTGGAACGGGGCAACCAGCCCATTGTGACGCTGATCTCGTGCTGGCCTTACCGCGTGGATAACAAGCGGATCGTCGTGTTTGGCCGCCTGGCCGGTGAACGCGGCGGGGCGTGATCGGCGGGGCGTTTCGACCTACCCCGGCTGGCCATCATCATGAAGGAGTTTGATCTGCCGTATGGCCAAAAAACAGCATCGTCCCAATCTGCCGCAGGAAACGCTCGAACGCGCACGCCGCGAAATGAGCCACCTGGATAGCATCCCCGTCTCTGCCCCCACACCTCAGGCGGGTGATGCCGCTTCGCTCGCGCAGCCCGTGCGCCCGGTTCAGCCGGTACGCACCGTCGATCTGCGCAGCCAGTACGTGTATGTTCTCACCGATCTCAAAAACATGGCGATGCTGGCCGCTACTTTGTTGCTGATCTTGGTGGTCCTGTCGTTTTTCATCTAGTATCATTCAGTGTGCCCTGGGGCTGTTTCCCTGGCGACTACAACAATAACAGGGGCCGTTCGTCCGAACGGTCCCTGTTTGTGTACCAGCGAGGGCCAACGGCGACTCAGCCTGGCTTGCGAGGATGCGAATCGCGGTCGCTGGTGCCGGGAGGATTGATCGGGCGCGACATCGGGCGCGCGGGCGGTGCGGATGTCGAAGGCGGCACCTGCTGCGCCGGGCTGGGCTGCTGCGCGATGGGTCGGCTGGGGCGCGACGGGTGAGTATCGCTGGAAGCGCTGGGGGCGGGGCGCAGCCGCTCGGCTACACTGCCCCGGTCCGGGCGCTGACTTTGCAGCGCAAGCGGCGGCGTGTCATCGGTGACCTGGACCACGGTGGTTGAGGTCGTCGTAGTGGTGGCCCCGGTGGGATAGACCGGGATCAGGATGCTGATTTTTGTTCCCACGCCGGGCGCGCTTTGCACCCGCAGAGTCGCTTCAATCAACTCGGCGCGCTCGTGCATGTTAACCATGCCCAGGCTGCCACGCTGCTCGTAGTTGTTGGTCACGGCGTCCACATCGAACCCCACGCCGTTGTCTTCGATCTCGACCACCACGTAATTGTGCTCGCGGCGGTACAGCCGCACCCATATCTGGCTGGACTGGGCATGTTTGCGCGCGTTGTTGACGGCTTCTTCCACAATGTAGAACAGGACACCCTGCGCGTTGAGATCGAGCAGTTTTTCCACATCGTCCTGCGCCACCACGGTCACTGCCGTGTTGTGAGTATCCGCCATTTTTTCGGAGAGTTGATGCAGGGCCGCCACCAGGCCCTGTGTTTCGAGCACCAGGGGCCGGAGGGTAAAGAGCATGTGGCGAATCTCTTTGGTAGTGCGCCGCGCGAGGTCTTCTACCTTCCACAGTTCCTGAATGGCCTGCTGCGGCTGGCGCTCGATCAGGCGGCGGATGTAGCTGGCGCGCATGGCGATAGCGGCCACGCTTTGAGTCGGCCCATCGTGCAGGTCGCGCGCCAGTTTTTTACGTGCGTCTTCCTCAACCTCGACGATCTTCTCTTTTTCCACCAGCAGGTTGCGATACAGCACCGCATTCTGCAGGGCCATGGTCGCCTGCCGGCCTATCGCTTCCATCAGTTCGCGGTGGTCGTTGGAGAAGGCGTTGGGCCTGTCGCAGCCAAACAGCATCACGCCATAGTTATCGTATCCGGCGCGCAGCGGGATGGCCAGCACCGACCGCGCATTCTGGAAAGCCGCGATATATTGCAGCTCCGGGTCGCGCACGGCATCGCCGGCGAAGACCGGCTCGGCCTGTTTGAGTGCCAGCGCCAGCACCCCTTCGCGCCCGGCCAGCGCAACACTGTCATCAGTGCGAGTCAGTCCGCGCGAAGCCGCAATGCGCAGCTTGTTGTCTTTGCCCTGGAACAACATCACGGCGCTGATGACATGCGCACGGCTGCCCAGGTCTTCATGCACGGCCAGCGAGCCGATAGTCTGCGCGGCTTCTAGCACGCTGCGATAATCGAGCGTTGCCCCCAGGGTGTTCGCCATCTCGGAGAGGGCGCGAGCGCGTTCGCGGGCATTGCGCAGCCGCCGCGCCTCAAGCTCGCGCGGATCGACCCCTGCAGATTGCGGCCCCCGGCTGCCGACCTCACTGCTCACCCCGCCCAACGCTGCCAGCAGGGCCAACCCGGCGGCCCAGGTGGCGATCTGTTCGGTGGTCAGCTTGGGCAACTGAGTCAGCACGATGCCGCTGGAGAGGACCAGCAGCACCAGGCTGGCCAGCCATCCCTGGCGGCCAAAGCGGAACCCTGCTACCAGCGCGGCCAGTGCACCAAACACCAGGAACGGCAGGATCGCGCCATCGTAGGCCCAGAAGAACACGACCGCCAGCAGGATGTCGAGCAGCAGAGTCAGCGCGCCGAGCCAGCGCCCACCCCGGCTGAGCGTCGCCAATGCGCCCAACCCACCGTTCACCGCTGCGACTATGACCGCACACACAGCCAGGCGATCCAGCCGCACATTGTCCCAATCGCCCCATGCTCCATCTGCGGCTAATGCCAGCACCAGCGCGCTGAGCGCAACCAACCAGCGCAGCCAGAACAGCGTCCTGTCCAGGTGAGCCGGTGAGGGTGACGAACTGGTGCGTGGTGTGCTCGACATGGTGTCTCGGATTGGCTAAACCGGCAGCACGTCCATATCAAAAATGCCGCAAGGGTGGCACTACGCAACCTTGCGGCATCTTTCATCTGGTGGGCGCGAAGGGACTCGAACCCCTGACCTCACGGATGTGAACCGTGCGCTCTAACCAGCTGAGCTACGCGCCCAGATGATGCGCGCATTATAGCATCGATGCCCAGGGCTGACAAGCCCAAACCGTGCGTGTTTGGTGCCTGAATTATAGCCCCAAAAATTTGTGGATGGAAAGCCCCGGCTATGCTAGGATCAGGCCGTATCAACGGGTTTGGAGGAGGTTGCTGGCTGTGGACTTTTTGCGCAGACTGTTGGGAGGCGGTAGAGGCGGCGATGCCTCGGACCGCGACGGGATGTATTTTTACATCAAGGCACGCCGCACCGGTGAAGTGATCAAGCTGCGGCTGAACCGCATCAATGACCTGTCACTCTCGGATGACATGGAATCGTTCTATGTGCGTAAGCAGGTGGTGGGGCGTAAGAGCTTCGACCGCATCGAGGCCGAGATGCAGTTCGACAAAAACCGCCGCCTGATCTCTGCTACCATCACCGGGGGCGACCTGGTGACCGAGGCCGACTATAACGCTTATCTGGCCGCCGAAAACGCTGGATCGACGACACCCCGGTGAACCATCCGATAGGAAAAACCTTTTGAGCACTCCAACTTCATCCCGTACCGCCATCCTTCTCGATGTCGATGGTGTGCTGGTTCACCCGGTGGGCTACAAGGCTGCGCTGACGGCGACGGTGAATACCATCACCGCCGCGATGGGGCTGCCCGCCTGGGGGCCGGACGAAAACGAGATCGCAACGTTTGAGGCGTGCGGCATCACCAATGAGTGGGATTCCACCGCGATGTGTGTCAGCCTGCTGCTGCGCGCCGCCCTGCACCGGCGACCGGACCTGGCGCGCGACAGCCTGGACGCGACCTTTGCCGCCATCCGCGAGTCCGGCGTGCGCCTGGATCGGCCCGATTTTGTGGGCGCAGCGCGCCAGATCGAAGAAGCGCACAATGGGCGGCACATGCCCTCGCGCGTCTACCTCGATCTGCTTGAAGGGCAGCTTGGCGAGCACGAGCGCGCCCTGGTCCACGCCCTGCTGGGCGATGTCTATAACCTGGCGACCCTGACCACCCGCCTGTTTCAAGCCTTTACACTGGGCAGCGCCCATTTTGAATCCACCTACCGCCAACCTGCCCCTTTTGAGGGTGAGAGCTACCTGATCACGCGCGATCTTCCCCTGCTTTCGCCGGAGATGCGCAGGCGGCTGATCGACTGGGCGAGCCAGCCAGGGCACGGGGCGACCATTTTCACCGCGCGGCCCAGCCTGCCGCCGAACGGCACGCGCGCGGCTTCATCGGTCTATTCGCCCGAAGCCGAACTCGCCGCCGAACTGCTGGGGCTGGATGGTGCGATTCCGCTGGTGGCGCAGGGGGGCGTGGGCTGGATCGCGGAGCGGCACGGTCGCCAGCCATCCGATTATGTTAAACCATCGCCGGTGCAGGCATTGGCCGCATTGGGCGCGGCCCTCAGCAGGCAGACGCTCGAATCGCTCGAAGCGGCAGCCGCGCTTGTCGAAACCGGGCGACTCGGTGGACCGCTGGCGGCGCTGGCGGAAGGTTCCACCCGTGTGATCCTGTTCGAGGATTCGGTCACCGGCATCCGCGCCGCTCGTCTCGCCGTTGAACAGATGCGCGGAAAAGGGCTGGCGGTGGAATTGGAGGCAGTGGGCGTCTCGCCGCACGAAGCCAAGCGCGCCACCTTGCGCGCCCAGGCCGATCATGTGGTGGATGACGTGAACGAAGGGCTGGCCCTGATCTTTGACCGGGGCCGGAATTGAGCCGGATGTCTTGGGGGGAGAGCATCTCATGAGCGTTCAATTTGGTTTTTGCCTGCCTGCCGGCCCGCCCAAAGGCCAGATCGCCACATGGGCGGAAGATATGACGGCGTGCTTCCAGGGGGTCCAGGGCGAGTTTGACAGCCTGTGGATGACCGATCACTTCTTCTGGGACGATAACCCCACCTATGAAGCGTGGACCGTGCTGGCGTTTTTCGCGGCACGCTGGCCCCAATGCAAGATCGGGCCGATGGTGCTCGGCCAGGGCTATCGCAACCCGGCGCTGCTGGCCAAAATGGGGGCGACTCTGCAAATGCTCAGCCGCGGCGGGTTCATTTTGGGGATCGGCGCGGGCTGGAAGGAAGACGAATACCGCGCGTATGGCTATGGCTATCCCAGCCCCGGCACGCGCGTCGCCCAGCTTGAGGACGCGCTCGAAATCATCACCCGGATGTGGACTCAGCCTGGCCCGGTGACCTACGAGGGCCGCCACTACAGCGTCATTAACGCCTGGTGCGAACCGCACCCCGACCCGGTCCCGCCGATTCTGGTGGGCGGCGGGGGCAATAAAACGCTGCGACTGGCAGCGCGCTTCGCCAATTGGTGGAACATGCACGACGCCAACTGGCCGACCTATTCCGCCATGTTGGAAGCGCTGGACGCTCACTGTGCCGAGATCGGGCGCGACCCGGCCACGCTGCGCAGGACATGGTTCGGGCGGCTGGTGCTGGGTGCGACTGAGCAGGCCGCGCTGGAACTGGGCGGCGGCAAGTGGACTCCCAACAACGCCTTTGTCGGCACGCCGGAGCAGGTGATCGCGCAGATGCGGCCATTTGTCGAGGCAGGGGTCGATTACTTCATGGTGGATGTGGTTGGGCTGCCCCGGCCTCACATCGTCTCGATGCTGCTCGGCGATGTGCTGCCCGCCGTTCGCGCCATTGCGGCGAGGCGATAGCACCCCAGACATTCCCCTTTTTCTTGATCCTGGACGGAAAGCGCGGGGGGACGTAGAATAATCAGAGTATCACTTCAACGTTAAGGTTGACTCTATGACTCAGACTTCTACCCCCGCGCTCAGCCATGCCGAGCGAGATCGCATCTACCGCCTGAACTACTACGTGTTCCTCGCCGACTTTGTGATCTTCGGCATCGCGATCAATTTCATCGGGGCGACAACTGTCGTTCCCGACTTCGTGCGCAAGTTGACCGGTTCAGAGGTGCTGATCGGCTTCTCCGGTCAGATGTTTGAGATCGGCTGGCTGCTGCCGCAGTTGCTCATCGCCCGCCAACTGATGCGCGTCGAGCGCAAAAAATGGTGGTTCATCGGCCCCAATATTCCGGTGCGGCTGGTGATGCTGGCCTATGGAATCATCGTGCTGCTGGTGGGGGCCGATAACCGGGCGCTGCTGTTGGCGCTCTTCCTGGTGTTCTATGGCATCACCGCGCTGGGTGATGGGTTGGTCGGCGTGCCCTGGATCGACCTGATGGGCAGCAGCCTGGATGACAGACGCCGGGCGCGGCTCTTCGGATTAGGTAACGCGTTTGTGGGGGTAGGCGTGCTGGCCATCACGCCGATCATCCGCGCGATCCTCAGCGACAGCGGCCCGGATTTTCCCAATAACTACGCGCTGCTGTTCATCATTGCGGGAACCGGTTTTTTCATCACCGTGCCCGCCATGTTGTTCGTCAAAGAGCTGCCCGGCGGCAAAACGCGCCCCACCGTGCCGCCGATGCGCGAATATCTGCCCGAACTGGCCCACGTGCTGCGGCGGGATCACGCCTTCCGCGCGATTGTGATCACGCGTGTTTTCACCACCCTGTTCACCCTGGCCGGGCCGTTCTATGTGGGTTTTGCCACCGAACAGCTCGATCTTTCGAGCGAAGATGCCGTGCCCACCCTGCTGTTCATGTTCACGCTGGGCAGTGTTTCGGCCTCGCTGGTCTATTCGCGCTATGGTGACCGACGGAACATGCTGTTCATTCGCTTTGCGCTGATGATGGGCCTGCTAACACCTGCATTGGCACTGGTAGCCAGCGTGACCGGCCCGGCGGCGCTGTATGCTGCCTTTCTGGTCAGCGGGGTGAGCGCCGGTACGCTGTACCTCAGCTTCATCAACTGGGTGATCTCGCATGCCACGCCGGAGCAGCGCCCGATTTATTCCGGCCTGTTCAACTCGGTGTCGGCGGTAGGGCTGTTGATCGCCCCGCTGGTGGGCGGGTTGATCGTACAGAACGCCGGGTACGAAGCCGCGTTCGCTGCGGCCCTGGCAATGATGGCCTGTGCGCTATTCGTGAGCCTGCGCTACGCGAGCGATGCTCGCCCGGCACACACCGCCTCTACGACCAACTGACTGACAACACGTCATCGCGCGGTCACCGGTTCCGGGCCATAGGCTTCTCCGGCGCTGGCGGTGACCGCCTGCGCCTCGTCCTCTGCTGCGACCGGCACATAGTCGGGCATCGTGCTTTCCACGTTGCGGAAGATCGGCAGGCTGTATACCAGCAGCGTCACCGCTGTGATGACGCCACCGCAGGCGAGCATCATCAGGCCCATGCCCGACCCGGCCTGCGACCCCACCAGGGGTTCGACCACACCCCAACCCGGCCCGCCGACTGCCGGCTCAACGACCCGATCGGCCAGTGGCCCGGCGAGCAGATAGGCGAGAGGGGTGGCCATCATCGCCATCTGGGTGAGCGCCGAGAAGACGCGCCCCTGCAGGTCCGGCGGAATCTTGATCTGCATGATCGACATGAACGAGGCGTTGACCATCGGTAGAGGCAGCGCCATGATAAACAGCGCCACGCCCAACGCCAGCGGCGAGCGCCCGACTCCGTACAGCGCCAGCCCCAGGCCCGTGATCGCGATGCCCGGCATGATGGTGTGGATGCGGGGCCGCGTGCCGCCCCATATCCCCATGATCACCCCGCCGATGACCGCCCCTACGCTGAACACACCGCCCGTCAGGCCCACCATCGCCTCGCTGTCGGTGAGGCTAAGCACATAGGGCGTGCTGAGCACCATTGCTCCGCCGATCAGAAAATTGACCAGGGTGACGTAGAACACGTTCAACATCAGCGAACGCCGGGAGCGCAGCCAGCGAAAGCCTACCAGCGCTTCTTTCCAGATCACTGTCTGGCGCATGGTGGCCCCTTCTTCGGTTTGCGCAGGTCGCGGAATGTGTACGGCCAGCACAACACCCACGGCGGTCAGGAAGGTCACCAGGTCGATAGTCATGACGCCCACCACACCGATGGCGGCGAACAGCAGGCCCGCCAGAATCGGCGCGATGATGCCGGAGGCCGGGCCGGTCAACTGCTGGATGGCGTTGGCGCGGTCGCGGCGGTCATCCGGCACCAGCATGGTGACGGATGCCTGGAAAGCCGGTTCCTGGAAGATGCCAAAAACGGCCTGAATGAGGGTCACTACATAGAGATGCCACAGTTCAAACGCGCCGGTGGCAAAGCTGATCATCAGCAGCAGCGTGCCGACGGCCTGCCCGCTGTCCGAGATCGCCATGACATAGCGGCGATCCCACCGGTCCGCCAGCACTCCGGCGAGGCTGGCCGAGAGCAGCCGGGGCAGAGTGGCAGCGACGGCTACCAGGGCCAGCGGTGTCGCTTGCTGCGTATCTTTGAAGACCTTGATGCCGATCGCCAGCCCGGTCATCTGGCTGCCGATCAGCGAGAATGTCTGGGTCAGGATGAGGATATAAAAGGTGCGCAGCGCGCGCTGAGATTGGCTCATCGTGGTTCCCCTACTGGTCATTGATCGAAGAGCGAAAAAGTTAAACACCTGTATCAACATTATACGGATGGTGCGCAGAAAAAGATGCACTCTTTCTCAAAATGGATCAGATAATTTGATTTTCAGCTTAAATTTTGACCGGAGAGAGATGCGGGTTGACGGTCAGGGCATTCGCCAATTGTGGGATTCGCCACTATCATCAGGAACAAAGATCATGCGTCAAAAAGACTGTTTTTTATATCAAATATGAGTATAATTGGAGTGGCCTTGCTTTGCGTTGATCAGCCGCCAGCGCGCTCATGGGGCACATTTGCGACCGCTGTCATGTGCAGGGCCTGCGCGACCCCGTCAGGAATGGTCTGCTCGTTAGGAACCAGGACAATAACCCAATGAACCTTTTCGCTCATCGCTCCCGGCTGTGGCTTGTTGTGATCGGCCTGCTGCTGTTGCTCGCGCTGCCTCTGCCCGCGCTGGCGCA
The DNA here is from genome assembly GCA_034429275.1 of Anaerolineae bacterium. Lineage (GTDB taxonomy): Bacteria > Chloroflexota > Anaerolineae > Aggregatilineales > Aggregatilineaceae > DAOUFU01. The sequence goes on from DAOUFU010000073.1 coordinate 60,590, forward strand.
TGGGCCATCCTCTGGCGGGGCACAGCGCACCGAGATCAACGGCCTGTTCACCATCGTCTTCTGGATCGCGCTGCCGATCTTTCTGCTGGTCGAGGGCCTGATCCTGTTCGCCATCTTGCGCTACCGGCGGCGCAGCCGGTCGGAAATGCCGGATCAGGTTGAGGGGAATACGGCCCTGGAACTGACCTGGACCATTCTGTCCTTTGTGATCATTGCGGTGGTGTTCATCCTGACTTACCGCTTCATGACCACCAAGTACGAGGCCGAAGCCCAGAACGAGACCGGCATCCCGGACTTGATGGTGCACGTCGAAGGCTACATGTTCAACTGGGATTACGAATATTTCCTGGGCGAAGGCCAGGAGACCGGCGTCAAGACGACGCGCCAGCTCACGGTGCCCACCAACCGCCTGATCCTGCTGGAGATCACCTCGCGCGATGTGCAGCACAGCTTCTGGGTGCCCGAACTGGCGGGCAAAGTGGACGCCGTGCCCGGATACGTCAATACCATGTGGCTGACGGTGCCCGAACCCGGCGTTTACAAGGGGAACTGTGCCGAGTTCTGCGGCACCCTGCACTGGGATATGATCATCGAATTGGTCGCGCTGCCGCCCGATGAGTTCGATATGTGGCTGGCCGAGCGCGAAGCGGCGGCGGGGCGGTTTGTGGCCATCGGCACCGATCTCACCAGCCCGCTGCCCGCCGGTGACGCGGCGCGCGGTGAAGCCATCTTCACCGAGCAGGGCTGCGGGGCCTGCCACGGGGCGAGCGCGGGGGCAGGACCTGCCCTGAGCCAGATGATCGAGGACGCAGCAGCAAAATCGCCTGACGCGCCGCAAGACTATCTGCGCGAGTCGATCCTGCTGCCGTGCGCCGTCCAGGCCGAAGGGTACAACTGCGCCATCATGCCCGCCAACTATGGTGAGAAGCTCGATGCGCAGGGGTTGGCCGATCTGATCGAATACCTGCTGCAGCAGTAGCAGCGATTATACGGAGAGAACCCAATCATGGCGACGATAGCGAGTGCACGACGGGCAGCCCCTCCTCAGCCGACGGGCGTGATGGCCTGGCTGACCACCGTCGATCACAAAAAGATCGGCATCCTGTATGTGATCACGACCTTCAGCTTTTTTGTGGCGGGGGTCATCCTGGCGCAGGTGTTGCGCCTGGAGACGAGCACGCCGGGCGAACAACTGGTGAATGCCTCGCAGTATAACCAGCTATTCACCATGCACGGCTCTACCATGATCTTCCTGTTCGTCATCCCGATGTTGGCCGGGCTGGCGAACTATGTCGTGCCGCTGCAAATCGGCGCGCGCGACATGGCCTTCCCGCGATTGAACATGCTCAGCTACTGGCTGCTGCTGTTCGGCGGCCTCACCATGTACGCGGGGTTCCTGGTCGATGGCGGCCCGGCGACGGCAGGCTGGACCAACTATGTGCCGCTCAGCGGCAAGCAGTATTCCCCCGGCGTAGGGACCGATCTGTGGCTGTTGGCCGTGGCGATGGTTGGCACGTCTTCGCTGATCGGCGGGGTGAACTTCATCGTCACCATTCTCAAGCTGCGCGCGCCGGGCATGACGCTGATGCAGATGCCGCTCTTCACCTGGACGGTGCTGGTCATGGCCTTCATGATCCTGTTCGCCACCCCAATCCTGACCGGCGCGGGGTTCATGCTGCTGGCGGATCGCAACCTGGGGACCGAATTCTTCAACCCGGCAGCGGGCGGTGATCCCGTGCTGTGGCAGCACCTGTTCTGGTTCTATTCGCACCCGGCGGTGTACATCATCGTGTTGCCCGCGATGGGCATCATCTCCGAGGTGATCCCTGTCTTCTCGCGCAAGCCGCTGTTTGGCTACACCTCGATGGTGATCGCCACCATTGCCATCGGCGCGCAAGGCTTCGCCACCTGGGCGCACCACATGTATACCATTGGCCTGCCGCCCGAACTGGAAGCCTTTTTCGTGCTGACGACCATGATCATGGCGGTGCCGACCGGCATCAAAATCTTCAACTGGGTCTTCACCATGATCGGCGGCTCGCTGGAGTTCACAACCCCCATGCTGTATGCCGTCGGCTTCCTGACAACCTTCATCATGGGCGGAATCACCGGCGTCTTCCAGGCAATTCTGCCCATCGACGAGATCGTTGCCGACTCGATGTGGCTGGTCGGTCACCTGCACTATGCGGTGTTTGGGGGCGGTGGCTTTGGCATCTTCGCCGGGCTTTACTTCTGGTGGCCGAAGATGTTCGGCTACAAGCTCGACGAACGCCTCGGCAAAATCCAGTTCTGGACGCTGTTCATCGGTTTCCACATCACCTATTTCCCGATGCATATCCTGGGCCTGCAGGGCATGCCGCGCCGCATCTTCGACTACACCGATGATCGCGGCTGGACGGATCTGAACCAGCTTTCGGCAGTGGGCGGCGTGATCATGGGTATCTCGGTGCTGATCCTGGTCTATAACATGATCCAGAGTGCGCGGCGGCACGAACCCGCAGGAAACGATCCCTGGCAGGCCGATACGCTGGAGTGGATCACCACATCGCCGCCGCCGGATTATAATTTTGAGACGATCCCGGTTGTACACAGCCGCCGCCCGGCCCGCGATGCCCGCCTGGGCGCTGCGTCAGAGGGGGAAGCATGAGCGACGTTTCGAGCGTTTCCGACCGCCTGCACGAGCAGCACGAGCAGCCCGCTGATATTCACCTGCCGCCGCCCAGCATCGCCCCGCTGATCGTGGGGGTGGGCGTGGTGCTGGCTGGGCTGGGGCTGCTGGTTCCTCCCATGCTGATTGTGGGGGCCGTGGTGATGCTGGTCGGCGTGTGGAAGATGGCCCACTTTCCACAGCTTGATCTGCACGAGGTGCATCTCACCTTCCTTGAAAATCGCAAGCTGGGAATGTGGGCGTTTCTGGCCTCCGAAGTGATGTTCTTCGCCTCACTGATCGGCACGTTCATCGCCTTCAAGATCAATCACGATAACTTCGCCGAGGTCAACGAGCTGCTGAATCTTCCGCTGGCGACGCTGGGCACTTCGGTGCTGATCGTCAGCAGCTTCGCGGTCGTGATGGCGCTCGAATCGATCCAGTCAGACGATTTTCGGGTATTTCGCAACTGGATGCTAATCACCCTGGTGTTGGGCTTGAGCTTCATTGGCGTACAGGCCCTGGAATGGACCGAGCTGCTGCATCACGACATCACTGCCGAAACTGTGTTTGGCACGGTGTTTTACCTGACGACCGGCTTCCACGGCCTGCACGTGCTGGGCGGCATCGGCTGGATGCTGCTGCTGCTGGTCAAGGCTGCGCGGGGCGAATATTCCGCCTCGAATTCACTTGGCGTTGAGTTGTTCGGTCTTTACTGGCACTTCGTGGATATTGTGTGGATCGTGCTGTTCACGGTCATCTACCTGGTTCACTAGGGGGGCCGGTAATGTTCGGTGGCAGCCTGGTCCTGGCGGCGGTGTTTTGGATTGCCAGCGGTGCCCTGGTGGGCGGCGTCATCGCGTCGATTGCTTCGGCGGAGGGGCGTGTTCACGCGAGAGGTCATACGCTGAAAGGCATGGCTGTCGGGGCGGCTGTGGGCCTGGCGCTGCTGCTGGTGCTGAACAGCCTGCTCGTCGCGTTCATCGTGCTGGCGGTGCTGATCCTGGTGGGCGCGGGGCTGGTTGTGCTGGCCTTTGCGCCGGAGGACTGGCTCGCCGAGCGCCTGGAACGCCTGCCGGAAGGGCTGCGGCGTTCTCGTTGGGTGCGCCGCCAGATGGCGGCCCGGCGCAATCATCAAGCGGCGGAGGAAAGCGTGGCGAGACCGTGGCCGGAAGGGCTGCCGCGTGGGGTCTATTGGGTGAGTCCGGGGCGGTTGCTGGCCGGCCCATATCCGTATATCATGCTCGACCGCGTGCTGAGCATGGGAGTCACCCATTTTGTGAACCTCACCCAGCCGCGCGAATTGATGCCGTATGAGGGCGTGCTGCCGGCTCATGTGAGCCACGAACGCCGCCCGATCCCCGATCTGGGCGTGCCCTCGCCTGACCAGATGCGCGCCACGCTCGACGCGATCGATAGTGCGATGAACGCCGGGAAGACGGTTTATGTGCACTGTTGGGGCGGCATCGGGCGGACAGGCACAGTGATCGGGTGCTGGCTGGTCCGCCATGGGCTGTCCGGCCCGGCAGCGCTTGAAGAACTGGCTCGGCTGCGGGCGGGCAATACCGATTCGCCCGAAACCGACGAGCAGCACGATTTTGTGCGCGACTGGCGCGAGATTTGATCGACCGGCGCGGCTGCCGCTGGTGTGCGGAGTGCGCTGCAGTTCACTTTGATCGGTATGGTGATGGGATCGTAGAGCGATCCTCGACCTGGCATTCTGGGGGAAACAGCGATGTTTGATGGGATTGCTACACTGGCAGTGGCGATGTGGGCGACGGTTGGCGCGTTTCTGGGCAGCGTGGTGACTCCGGTCCTGGCCGAGGACAGGCGCGTGAATGGCTGGGCGCTCACGCTGGCGGGCACGGCGATCGGCGCGATTGGCTCGCTGGTGCTGCTGATCCCCCTCTGGATCGGGATCAAGGTGGCGCTGCCCGCTTCGGAAAAGACCGGCCCGGCCTGGCGCAGGGATGCATTGGCCCCGGATGAGATCGCCGAAGCGCTGGCCCCTGGCGCGGGCGCTGCGAGTCCACTCGCGGTGCTGCCCCTACTGCGCGATAATTTCTGGCCCAAAGCCCGCCCGGCGGGTGAACACTCGCACCGCCTGACCTATGTCGGAGTGGCCATCGCCCTGGCGGTGATCACGGCCATCGAGGTGGTGCTCTCAGTACTCGACAACCCAGGGTTTTCGGTGGTTGGGCCGCTGGTGGCACTCTCGACGGCTAAGGTGATGCTGGTGGTGCTTTACTTTATGCATCTGCGTTACGACAGCCGCTGGTATGCCTGGATATTCGCCGGGGCGATGCCCTTCGCGGCGCTGGTGATGGTCGTGCTGGCCCTGTCGTGATCCATTTCCAGGCGCGATCAGTCTTCGGACGGCGCGGAAAACACATCACCAGGGGGCGGACTGCGGTCTGCCCCCTGACGATTCTGGATAGCAATGTCCGGGCCGTCACTCGAACATCGGCTGGCGGATTTCTTCGACCAGCCGGCCATTGGCGATATACCAGACGGTATGGGCGAAGCGGTCCACAAAGTAGCGGTCGTGAACGACGGCCAGCACGCTCCCCTGAAACACTCCCAACGCTTCCTCAAATTTCTCCCGCGAGGGCACGTCGAGATGGTTGATCGGCTCGTCGAGCACCAACAGGTTCGCGCCGCGCGCGACCAGCACTGCCAGCATCAGGCGGGCGCGCTCACCATAGCTCAGGCGCGCGATGGGGGTGAAGACCTCATCCCCGGTGAACAGGAAATAATGCAGGAACGAGCGCGCGTCGGTGTGGTTGAGCGGTGCTTGAGCCTGGATGACTGACAGCGCATCACTCGCCGGATCGAGAATTTCCTGTTCCTGGGCGAGATAGCCGATCCGCACGCTTGAGCCGATCCGTACACGCCCGGCCAGCGGGGGGATTTCGCCGACAATGGTCTTGAGCAGCGTGCTCTTGCCATGGCCGTTTGGCCCCAGTACGGCGATTCGCTCTCCGGCGCGCAGGCTCAGCGTCAGATCGCGCAGCAGCGGCATGGCGGGATCGTATCCCAGCGTCACCGATTCAAGCGAAATGACATCCTGGCCGGGGGCGGGCAGATCGCCAAAATCCAGCTTAAGATTCCAGACCGGCTTCGGTTTTTCGACCCGGTCCATCGAGTCCAGGTAGCGCTTGAGGCGCGTTTCTTTGGCTTTGGCTTTCTGCGCGACCTTTTTGGCATAACGAAGCTGCTGATCGTTGTTGGTCACGTTCTCTTTGCGGACGGCACGCGCCATCGTGCGCCGGATGTCGGCTTCCAGGCGGGCGATCTCGACCTGCTGGTCGCGCCACTGCGCCCACTGTTTGTCGAGCGCCGAGCGCACCGCGCGCGCGTAGTCGCTGTAGCTGCCGTCGTAGACTCGCGCGGTGTGAGTGCGGTCGTCGATGGCCACGATGCGCGTGACCGTCTCATCAAGAAACGTGCGGTCGTGCGAGACGATCAACACCCCACCGGGGAAGCCGCGCAGCCAGTCCTCCAGCCATTCGAGCGCGGTCACGTCCAGGTGGTTGGTCGGCTCGTCGAGCACCAGCAGCTCCGGCTGGCTGATCAGCAGAGCCGCCAGCCCCAGGCGCGTTTTCTGCCCGCCAGAGAGCGTGCCCACCGGGGTATTGAGCGAGAGGCCATCCAGCGACAGCCCGGCCAGGATACGCTCGTGTGCGCCTGTGTTTACCTGCCCGGTGAGGTGTTCCAGCCGTTCGAGTGCCGCGCCATATTCCGCGATCAGCCCGTCCAGGTGGCCGTTGGGGTGGGCAGCCATTGCCTCGGCCAGCCGCTCGACTTCCGCCTCGGCTGCGCGCAGCGCCGCCGCAGTCGGAAACAGCACATCCTCGATGGGGGTCTCGTCCGGCACGCTCAGACCCTGTGGCAGATAGCCGATGCGCAGGCTGGCAGGGATGCGCTGCACACTGCCCGAGTCTGGGGCAAGCTCGCCCTGGATGATGCGCAGCAGGGTTGTTTTGCCGCAGCCGTTGGGGCCGACCAGGCCCACGCGCTCACCCGCGTTGACGGTGAAGGTGATATTGGTGAGAACCGGCTCATCGGTGCCGGGGAACTGCTTGGAAACGCCGGAGATGGCTAACATGGCAGGAAGCTCCTCTGGCTGCACCCGCGTGCAGCCGCTACCAGTGCGAGAACAAACAAAAACGCCACCGGGCACATGTCCGTGTGGCGAAACGATCGCACCATGAGGATGCCGAGAATCCGGTGATCATGCGCAGCGCGACAAGGTCAGCACACAGGCAGCCCGATAAGGCTTAGCGAGTGGCGATCTCCGTGCGCGTCATGAAGGTTCCTTCCACTGATCCGGCGATGGACGGAGTGGGCTGCCCTGGTGGCTTTCCGCCCCGACAGAGTGTATTGTAGCGACAGGGGTGCGCGGCTGTCAAGACTGCACCGTACTGATCAACGTGCGCTGGGTGAGTCCGCTCAGCAGTCCGCTCTTGCCCGTCAGCGGCTTGCCCACCGTGATCCCGCCCGTGCCGATGGTATAGCCGTGAATGGTGTTCGCGTGGGCAGAGGAACGCATCTTCAGCACGACCAACGCCCGCGCGATCGCGCTGTCGATCTCCAGGTAGCGCATCATGATCATACAGTCTACCACAAACGACAGGCGGCCTCGTTCCTGGGCGGTGTAGTCGCTGCGCATCTCTTCGCCCAGGTACAGCGCGGTGATCTGCTCGCGGCGGAAGGCGCTGATCACCTGGTGGTAGACCCGGCGAAGCTCGTGATCGTCGTGGATGAGTTGCGTGAAATGCGTCAGGCTGTCGAGCACGATCCGCCGCGTGTTGTGGGCGTGCAGCATCTGGATCAGGTTGCTGTTGGGCGTGGCGAGACTCTGCAGCAGCACGCGCGGCGAAGTGAACAACAGCCGCAGCTTACCTTCATCTTCGAGCTTTTGCAGGTTCCAGCCCACGCTGGCCGCGTCGCGGTAGAGCGACTGGGGAAATTCCTCAAACGAGACGAACAACCCGGCTTCGCCCAACCTGGCCCCTTCGATCAAGTATTGCAGCCCAAAGGTGGTCTTGCCCGTGCCTGGCGCACCGCGCAGCAGGATCGCCGACTGCGGGATATACCCGCCGCCCAACAGGGGATCAAGATTGGGGATGCCGCTGGGGATGCGGTTCGGCTCGGTCATGGTCGCTGCCTCTCACCTGTGCGGATGCGCACTCAATACGCGTGGTTCTGCACAAACTCTACTATGGTGACGGCACGCTCGCAAGTGCTGCCGGTATTGATGCGGATCACGTCGGAGACCGGGCTGCCGGTCGGGCCAAGCAGGCGCAGCGCATACGTCCCGGCGCGCGGCTCGGTTCCCAACACGAATTCGTAACCGCCCGCGCCCCACTGCGCTGCCGCGCCCGCATACTGCACGCTGTGGAAGCCTTCGCCGTTGATTTCCACCGCGACATCCGCGCGCGGGCTGCCATCCTGCCCGGTCACCGTCCCGGCGACGCTCATCCAGCGGCAGCCTTCTGGGCCGGTATTTGCCAGGGCGCGCACCGGCTGTGCCGTGAACGGGAACGGCGCTCGTGTGGGCATGGCAACCACCCCCATACCGCCGCCCATGTTCGTGTCTCCCCCGCCGATCGTGTTCCCGCTGCCATCATCCAGGCCACCGGGCGGCGGCGTGCCCGCCTGCGGCGTCATCTCCGGCGGCTGCTGGGGAATCGGCGTCGACTCACTGAAAATCACCTGAGTGGGGGTCTCGGTAGGCAGCGGCGTCTCCGTGGGCAGCGGTGTCTCGGTCGCGGTGGCCGTCGCGGTCGGTGTCGCAGTTGGCGTCGCAGTCGGCGTGCCGGTCGCGGTGGGTGTTGGCGTCAGCGAGGGAGTCAGCGAGGGCAGGATCACGGTCGGCGCGATGGTGGGCGGCGGAAACGGGTTAAGCGGCATATTCGGGTTGCTGATGATCAGCACAATCAGGCCGATCACCCCGACCGTGAGCAGCACAAAGATCACGGTGATGGTGTCATACAGTGCGTGGGAAAACGATCGAGACATGGGCTGAACTCGTTGGCAGCAGCCGGACTAAAATGGGCGTATCTGGACGAAATTCACCAGCGCCAGGTTTTGCTCGCACGCGGCAGGAAAGATGATCTCCACCACTGGCGAAAGCGGCGCGCCATCCTGGGCCGCCAGCATCACCAGGAAGCGCCCGTTGTCGATGGTATTGCCCACCACGACTTCCCACCCCGATTCCCCATAGCTTGTTCGCGAGCCGGAAGTGCGCGTCTGGTCGCCGATGGTTTCGCCGGTGACCAGCACCTGCACGCCTTTCACCGGGTTGCCCAGCTCGTCCACCACCAGCCCGGCGATGCCCTGCCAGTTGCAGCCCTCGCTGTTGGCGAAGTTGGGGCGCAGCAGCGGCGTTCCCGGCTGGAGGATGAACGGCAGCACGGGCGTCGGTGTCGGGCTGGGGCCTAACGGCGGCGGCGACGATGTCGGCGAGGGCGTCCAGGTGAGGGTCGCGGTCGGCGTGAGTGTCGGCAGGCCCCGACCGAGCGTGGGCAGTGGGGTTCGGGTCGCCGTCGCAGGGATGGCCGAGGGCACCGGCAGCAGCGCACTGCCCGGCGATGGCGTGGCACTGGGCAATGGGGTGATGGTCGGCGTTTGAGTCGGGACCGGGATCGATGCGGCCCCCTGCGTCGGGAGCAGCATCACCGCCAGGGTGGGCGATGCCGGCAGCGCCGTCGGCAAAGCCGCTGCGGTGGGCGGTGGTTCGGTCGCCGGTTTGAGGAACGGCGGCTCCATGGCATCTCCGGCGATGGCCAGCGTACCCACAGCGACAGCAGCCGTCAGTGCCGCGAACAACAGGGTGAGTGCGTTCGCCAGTTGTGGAGCCAGGCGGTTCATCGGTCCGTGCGCTTTCGGGTCGTGCGCTACGGGGCGGTGGTTGGCGTCGCCGTGCCTGCGAGCAGATCCGCGCCCAACGTGGGCGTCATGGTCGGCAAAGGCGCGACGGTAGGCGGCGGCTCGGTGGCTTTGGGCGCAAAGATCGGCGCATCCATCGCGCCGGACGCGACCTGGAAGACCACGATCACCACGATCACGGTGAGCGCCAGAAAAATCAGCGAAATCACGTTAAAAAGGATGTTTGACCCCTGGCCCATCTGCGGTTCCTTTCGTATGCATTAAGCACGTTCTGGGCAGTCAACCGCCTATCCGCCGGGCGCGGCAGAGATGCGCCCACCAGCGGCACCCCTGCGGATATGGCGTGCACGGTGATTCGTTCCTTAACTCCCCGCGCCCACATAGCGCACAATCTGCGCCGTCTGACGCTGAAGATCGAGCCAGCGCAGGAAAGCCTGCTGCTTTTTCTCGGCCAGGGCCGCCTGGGTCAAAGGCCGGTCCTCGACGCGATCCAGGACCTGGATCACATGGTAGCCCAGGCTGCTGCGCACCGGCTCCGGGTAAAGCTGACCGGGTTCCAGCGAGAAAATGACCTGTTCAACCTCGATTTGCAGCAGATCGCCTTCGCCCACCCAGTCCAGGTCGCCGCCGATGGGCCGGGTCGAGCCATCCAGCGTGTACTGCATCGCCAACTGCGCGAAATCTTCGCCCGCCTGGATGCGCGCGATCAGGTCGCGGGCGGTCGCTTCGTCGGCCACCAGGATGTGACGCGAATGCACCTGGGCAGCCATCGGAGAGACATCCGCCGCCACCTGGCTGACCTTGAGCGAAAGCAGCATATCGCGCTGCACTTCGCGATATTCTTCCATGCTGTAACCCTGCTGCATCACCACGTCTTCGAGCGTCTGCCCGCTCTGGGCAACGATCCCGCGCTGTACATCCAGCTCTGCATCGATCTCGGCATCGGTGACCACGATTTTCAGCCGCTCAGCGGCCTGGTTGATCAGTTCCTGGTCGATCATGGACTGCAGCACTTCGGCATCAAAAGCTGCCGCATTGGCCGCCGGGATTTCCAGGCCCAGCGAACGCCGGGCGCGTTCGCGCTCGAAGTCGCGCATAAGAATCGGCTGGCCGTTGACCTGGGCCGCCAGCGCCTCGCCCGTTGCAGCATCGACGGGGATGCTTGTGGGCGTGGGCTGCTGCGCCGCCTGGGCCTGATCCACTGGCTGGCCTTGCGCCGCTGGTCCCGCCGCCGCGTTACTATTGCTCGCGTTGCTATCGCCTGACGACGAACTGGCGGAATCGCCGCCTCCGCACGCGACCAGCAACACGACCATCATCACGGCCACTGCCACGGTCATCAGCCCGCCGGTCCACCCTCTGCCTGGAAGAAGACGAACGCCCATTTGTGCAGCCCCCACACTCGCTTCGCGCACCCGCGCAGATCGGAATCAAAAGCCCCCCTATTATGCCTAACGGGGGGGATGGCTGGCAAATCGCCAACAGGCCCGCGAGCGCACCTCCTCATGAAGGCAAGATGGCCAGGGCAGCGCCCTGCAGCCCCATGCCCCAAACATGAGTTGCACCCCTGGCCCGGCTGATCTGCCAGGCCCTTATATTTCGCGCACGAAGGCGAACACCATCGGGCGGCGCTTGGTCTCATTGTAGAACAGTTTGGCGAGCGCATCCTGGATGGCGGTGGTCAGGTCGCCATTGGCGCGGGTCTCGACGACATCGCGCACGACCTGCTGCGCCGAGTCCATGAGCGACCCCGCATCGCGCAGGTAAACAAAGCCGCGCGAGATGAATTCCGGGTCTTCCATCACTTCGCCGCTGTCTTTGTCGATCAACACCATGACGTTGACAAACCCGTCGCTGGCCAGGATTTCACGGTCGTGCATCACGATCGGGCCAACATCACCCACGCCTTTGCCATCCACAAACACGTAGCCGCCCGGCACGCGCTCACCTATGGTGAGCGTATCCTGCGTCACCAGGATTTCGGTGCCGTTTTCCACCACGGCGATATGGTTGGGGGGGATGCCCAATTCCTGAGCCAGCAGGCTGTGTTGGGTCAGGTGGCGCAGTTCGCCGTGCATGGGGATGAAGAAGCGCGGACGCACCAGGTTGATCAGCAGCTTGAGTTCTTCGCGGCTGGCATGGCCGGAGACGTGCACCATCTCGATCGGGTCATAGATTACGTTTGCGCCGCGCTGGATCAGCTTGTTGATGGTGCGGTGCACCAGTTCCTCGTTGCCGGGAATGGGGTGGGCGGACATGATCACAGTGTCGCCGCGCTCGACTTCGAGCTGGCGGTGCCGGCCCCAGGCCAGCCGCCCCATGACGGCGGATGGCTCGCCCTGAGTGCCAGTGGCCACCACCACGATTTTTTCCGGCGGCATTTTGCTGGCCTGATCAAGCCCCACCACCAGGTCTTTGGGCAGGTTCAGGTAGCCGAGTCGGGTCGCCACCTTGATGTATTCGTTCATGCTGTGCCCGGCAATCGCCATCTTGCGCCCATACTTCTGTGCGACAGCGGCAACCTGCTGGATGCGCGAGATCAGCGAGGCGAAGGTGGCCACAATGATTCGGCCTTCGGCGCGCTGAAAAACCCGGTCGAAGGCCGCATCGATCACTGTTTCCGAGGGGGTCCACCCGGCCCGGTCGGCATTGGTACTATCCGAGAGCAGGACCAGCACCCCGCGTTTCGAGAACTCGGCCAGCTTGGCGAAATCGGGCGGCCAGCCATCCACCGGCGTGTGATCGAACTTGAAATCGCCGGTGTGCACCACCAGACCGACCGGAGTGGTGATTCCCAACCCCACACCATCGGGGATGCTGTGGCACACGTGGAAGGTTTCGACGCTGAACGGCCCCAGCGTGAGCACATCGCCCGCCTTGAAGACGACCAGGGGGTGCTCACCATGCCCCGACTGGCGCATTTTGAATTCGAGCAGGCCGGCGGTCAGGGCGGTGGCATAGACCGGGGCGTTGATGTCGTCGAGCACGTGCCCGATGGCCCCGGTGTGATCCTCGTGGCCGTGAGTGATGACGATGCCATGCACCACCAGGCCGCGCGCGATTTCGTCGATGACATAGCTAAAATCGGGAATGATATAGTCGATACCGAGCATGTCGTTTTCGGGGAACATGATGCCCGCATCGACGATGATCGCCTGCCGGTCATATTCGTACAGCATCATGTTTTTGCCGATTTCCCCCAGCCCGCCCAGGGGAAGAATGCGTAAGGCGTCTGGCATAGGACCACAAACTCCTCTAGGGGCGCGCTTTGCGTCCCTGGTACACTACTATTCCGATAGATGGCTGACTCACGATCATCCAACGGGGTTTTGCGTCTGAACCCCGTGTGATTGCAGCTAGGTGGGCATTGGCGGGTGCTCAGATGGTACGAATCCACGCGCGGCCCATTTCCGGGCGCGAAAAAGGGCACCCCTGCCCGGCGGATATTGTAGCGCAGACGTGAACTGAGAACGAGGAGATCGGGAGGAGACGATCCTCAACACGAACGATGTGGAGAGCTGGGGTAAACCGGAGGATTCGGCTTACCGGTTACTCTTCCTGAACGCAGACCGCATACAGACCGCGCCGCCGCATTTCCAGCAAAAAGGAGACATTGGTGCCCGCATTCAACTGGCGGACCCCGGTGCCCCGGATGGCCGAATAGCGCACCCGGACTTCGCGGCCATCCGCCATGCGGATGGTCCCGCACCCCCCATACCGGTCAAAAGATGTGACGGTGCCATAACAACGTTCAGATATCACAAGAAACTACTCCTCGCGCAGCAACGTGAGAACGATGATTGCGCAAACCAATACCCGATCATTAAAAGAGCATAAAGAATTGAGATTTGCAATCGTTATCATGCTCAGTGTAGCGCAAAAATGATCGCAAGACAAGCAGTGAAACCGTTCTCTATCACAATTTCAGGATGATTTCAGAATTCGTTTATGTACGACGTTCGCTTTATAAGCCGGGTTTTCCCTGCGGCAGTTTCATGGCAGGAGACTCGCTTGCTGTAAGAAATTAGAATACAATAAGATGCACCAGATGGGGCTAAAAAATGAACCGGGCCTGCCAACGCCAGGACCGGTTGTTCGGTGCACTTCCTACCCTGGCTGCGTATGGAAGCTGAACCCCCTGTTTTCGCTGGCATAAATACTGTTTTTGCGACACCTGTCTTCACGTTTTATCACCCGTTTTCAGGTCTAGTTAAGGGGGCTAAAGATGCAACCCACACATCCACCACACCTGGCTCCTGACGATGCTACGTCCAAAACAGTAGACATCATCAAGGTGTCGGCGCGGTCACGCTCTACTGCTGTCGCAGGCGCAATTGCAGGCGTAGTCCGCGAACACAACCGGGCCGAGGTCCAGGCTATCGGCGCGGGTGCGGTAAATCAGGCGCTGAAGGCCGTCGCTATCGCGCGGGGGTATCTGGCCGAAGATCATATCGATGTGATCGTGATCCCGTACTTCACCGAGGTCATGATCGAGGAACAAGAACGTACAGCAGTGCGGATGGTGGTCGAACCACGCTGACGAGAGACCACTCCCCGCGGATCAATCAAGGTTTGGCGCGCGGCCTTTGTCAGGACCAACAGAGACAAAGGCCGTGTCATGTGTGGATCGCCTCTGCCTCAGTCTTCCCCGCGACTCAGCCGGCGCAGCGTCTCCACGTCGTGAAGCAGCAGGCGGCGCGAACTCGGCATCCCGATGATCCCATCGTGGCTCCATTCATTGAGCTTATGGGTCACCCATTCTTCGCTGGTGCCGATGGCCGCGGCCAGGTCTTTTTTGCGCAGCGTAGAGGTGATCAGGCCACGCTCGACCTCGCCGTCGCGCTCGGCCAGGAACAGCAGCACGTGCGCCAGGCGCGCCGAACTATCGTTAACCGGCAGCGATTCGGCTTGCAGCACCATCTGGCGCATTCGCTCGCTGAGGTAGCTCAGCAGGTGAATGGCCGTTTCCGGGTGGGTCTGGAGATGCGCCAGGAAAGGCTCGCGGTCCAGCGCCAGCAGCACGCAGTCTTCTTCCGCCTGGGCATACGCCGAGCGCGGTTTGCCATCGAGCAGGGCCATCTCGCCCAGCACGTCGTTTGGCCCCAGGATGTCCAGCACCACCTGGCGCTCACCTTCGCCCAGGGTGTAGACCTTGAGCTTGCCTTCCTCGATCAAAATCATCGAGTTGCCAGGCTCACCCTTTTGGAACAGCATCTCGCCGCGCCGGAGATTGAACCGGCGCATCGTCTCGCACAGCGGGGCGAGCGCTTCGGCGGACAGGCCGCGAAACAGCGGAATTGCCGCCAGGCAATCGGCTGTGATGTCCGACATAATCAGTTCTCCTTGTCCCACACCCCGCACAAGTATAGTGAATCCCGGTCGGAGTGCAATGGGGTATAATGCACCAGCCGAAAAAAGAGTGACGATCGGCGTGGTTGCTGGCATGACAGTTGACGCGTCAATGGGTGCGCCAAGTGACGTGCCGGTTGGCGCGCCAATCGGCAGAAAAAACCATCCTGGGGAGACATGAGTCCATTTCGTTTTTTGCGCCGGTGGCTGGCCCTGGGCCAGGATACCCTGCGCCAGGGCATGGTGCTGCTGGTGGTCGTAGTGTTGGGGATCGTCTATGCCAGCACGCTGCAAACCCATATCAGCGGCAGCTTTCAGGAAAGCGACCCGGCACATATCCTCAAAAATGAATATATCAAAGATGTGAGCGAGATTCAGGTCGCGCTCAATATTTGGGGGACGGTGCATCACACCGGCTATCCACTGTATGCCCTGGTGGGGAATCTGTTCACGCTGCCGCTGCGTGCGGTAGGAGTCGAACCCGCCGCTGCTGCCAGTTTATACGCGCTGATGTGGGGAATCGTCGCGTTGCTGGCGGCAGGGGTGCTGATCGCGCGGCTGACCGGGCGGACTGCGCTCGCCGCGCTGAGCGTGCTGCTGCTGGGCGTGACGCGCACCACGTGGCTGCACAGCGTGATCGCCGAAGTGTACAGCATGAGCCTGGCGATCACGGCGATCCTGCTGCTGATCGCGCTGTGGCCGGTGCCCTGGTCCGGCGCGTGGGGTGTGCGCCGCCGCGTGCTGTGGATGGCGCTGATCGGCGGGATCGGGGTGGCGCACCATCGCGCGATCGTCTTTGTCGCGCCGGGACTGCTGGCCGCTATGTGGCCTCACCTGCGCGCCGATGTCCGGGCGAACCCCGCGCGCTGGCGGCAGTTGGTCCCGGCAGCGGTAGGATTGGCATTGCTCGGCTTTGTGCCCTATCTTTACCTGCCCATCCGCGAATGGCAGGGGGGCGCATGGGTCTATGGCGAGCCGGGAAGTTGGGCCGGGTTCTGGACCGAGTTCACCGGGCGAGAAGCGGCTCACCTGGTCACGCTGCCCGATGGGCTGAATGGGCTGTGGGGCAATGTGCGCGGGGTGTGGGATATCCTGGTTCATGAGCTGACGCTGCCGGGCCTGCTGGTGAGCCTGGCCGGATTCGGGTGGGCGGTGTCTGTCTCACCGCGCTGGCATGAAGCGCGGCTGCTGGCTCTCAGTGCCGCAGGCCCGCTGTTGTTCGCGGTGTTTTATCACACCGCCGTGATGCCCCAGGCCGTGCTGATGCCGGTGGTGATGATCCTGGTGGCAGCGTTTGCCCTGGCGCTGGATGATCTGCTGGAGCGCCTGCCTGCCCGCCACATTCCGGCGATCAGTATGGCGCTGGCGGCGGGCCTGTTGCTGTGGACCGCGGCGCTGGTGGCCTGGAGTTACCCGCTGATTGACGAGCTGGTGAGCGAACCCGGCGGTCTGGAAACGATCGCGCGGCTGCACCATGTGCCCCGCACGGATGAGAGCGGCGCGCCGATCAAAGCGGTGGTGATGCTGCCCTGGGGACCACATTATTCGGCGGCGGCCTACGCGCGGCTGGTCACCGGCGAACTGGCCTGGCTGGAAGTCGTCGATCATAAGGGGAACTATCCGGCGCTGCTGGCAGAAGGCTTCCGGCTCTATACCCTGCCCGAAACGTTCTATACCTATCCGCCGCCCTGGCCGAGCGCCTATGGCGCGCCGGGGGATTGGTGGGCACAACATCTCGGCGCGCTCACCATCACCTCTGCCGCGCCGGGGATCGTGCAACTGCTGAACGCGCCCTGGCTGAGCGCGCCAAACGATCCCGCCGGGCAGCCAGTCGTTTATGGCATCGCGCGCCGCGACGCGTGGTTGACCTGCGACGCCGGACACATCTACCTGCACGTGATCTGGACTGCCGACCGCCGCCCCGAAGGCGATCCCAGCATCTTTGTGCACCTGACGGGCGATGTGCCCGCGCCCAATCCTCCAAACGCCGATGCCCGTCACCCCGTCTATGGGGCCTATCCGTTTGCGGCGTGGTCGCCGGGCGAGATTGTACGCGATGATTTCACCCTGCCGCGCCTGCCCGACCGCACACTGGTACGGTTTGGGCTGTACGAGCAGGACTCCGGCGGGCAGTTCGTCAACTATGGAGAGACCGCCCTGCCGGTGGAAGCGTGCCAGCCGGTCGAGGCCGTCCGCGCTGCGCCGTGAGATGGTGCGGCTTGGCCCTATACGGGCTGCCCATACCGGCCCGATAATAAACTCTGGTATACTCGAACGCTGACATCCAACCTTTCACCCCTTGCCCTTCTTCAGGAGTTTGCCATGCGCACCTTTCTTTCCGATCGTGTTCAGTCCGTCCCACCGTCGGGCATCCGCAAATTTTTCGACATCAGCGCCGAAATGACCGACGTGATCTCGCTGGGCATCGGTGAGCCGGATTTCATCACCCCGGACCCCATCCTCCAGGCCGGGATTCGCGCGCTGCAGGCCGGGCACCCGCATTACACCAGCAACAGCGGCACAACCGAACTCCGCGAGGCGGTGGCGCGCTACCTGAACCGGCTGTACGGCTTGAATTACGATCCGGGGCGCGAAATTCTGATCACGGTGGGGGTAAGCGAGGCGCTTTACCTGGTGATGAACGCAGTGCTCGATCCTGGCGACCAGGTGATTGTGCCGCAGCCGTGCTTTGTGGCCTATACCCCCGAAGTCATCTTCGCGGGCGGCGAGCCGGTGATCGTCGATACTCATGTTGAGGATGGATTCCAGGTCACAGGGGCGCAGATCGAAGCCGCCATTACGCCCAAGACCAAGGCCATCCTGATCGGCTATCCCAATAATCCCACCGGGGCTGTGCTCAGCCGCGAGCGCCTGCTGGAGATCGCCGCGGTGGCCGAAAAGTACGATCTGCTGGTGATCTCCGATGAGATTTACGATCGCCTGGTATACCTGGGGGCGCACACCAATTTCGCCTCGCTGCCCAATATGCGCGCGCGGACGGTGGTGCTGGGCGGGTTCAGCAAGAGTCACGCCATGACGGGTTGGCGGCTGGGGTACGCGGTAGGGCCAGACGCGATCATCGCCGCCATGCGCAAAATCCACCAGTATACGATCATGTCCGCGCCCACCGTCGCCCAGATGGCGGTGGCGGAGACTCTCGACAGTGCCGACGAGGAAGTTGAGCGGATGCGGCAGGAATATGATCGCCGCCGCCGCCTGATTGTCAGCGGGTTCAACTCGCTGGGGCTGACCTGTTTTGATCCCGGCGGGGCGTTCTATGCGTTCCCGCGTGTGACCGCTTCGGGCATGAACGAGGAAGTCTTCGCAGAAACCCTGCTGCGCGAAGAGCGCGTCGCCATGATTCCCGGCTCGGCTTTTGGCGCGACCGGGGCCGGTCATGTGCGGGCGTGCTATGCGACCGCCTATGAAAAGATCGAGGAAGCGCTGGAGCGCCTTCATCGTTTTATGGCGCGCTACGGGTGAGTGCAGCGCGAGGAATGGTCGGGACAGCCCAGGCTGCGATCCCTGCGGCTGTCCCGATTGGCGTGCCCCGAAATCTGCGATTTTTTCCCGCGCCAAATGATCGCCCCTGAACCCACTGGAAACGACTGCAATTCGGTTCATCCACCCGGTTTCCCGGCTTGACGTTTGGTCTATACTCATTTGAAGAGGCGGCACCCCTTGTGCCGGTTTTTCGGTGCCGGCCGCTGTTGTCATGCGCCGGATTTTTCGAATCGCGAGGGACCAATGAATCACGGACGTATACTTGTTATTTGCCTGACTGCTGTGATGCTGTTTGTAAACCCGGTGTTAGGGGCGGGGCAGGTTGCTGGTGCGCAGTCACCCCCGGACCCCAGGGTCCTGTTTGATAAGACCTATATTCTTCCCATCGCCTATTTCTCGCCTTCGTCGGGCATCACTTCGCTGGTGGGGGGCGAAACCCAGCTTGAAATACGCATTACCGGGCCTTCGCAGCTCACGCCGGGTGAGACATTCACCCTGGATGTGGAGTTCCTGACGCCTGATTATGACGTACCTGTTCGGAATCAAAAATGGGACCTGGCGGCGGCGCAGATCGCGCTGCTGCTGCCCGCTTCCACCATCGAACTGGCCGGGCTGCCGGTTCAGCAACTGCTGATCCACACCAACGGTCATGCCGAATGGATGCAGGCCAATCCCCCCACTGAATTCGAGAGCGTCTGGCTGCCGCTCGGTGCATATATTCTGTGGGAAGGGGTGAAACTGCTCATCCCCGTCGTCGATGATGCGCTCCAGGGCGGGGTGACACTTCTAGACAGGTTAGTCACGGCGGCAGATACCGTCATCAGCGTCCGGGATATTGCGTCCGCCCTGCAGGAAAAGCGGCCCATCCCCGACGAAGACCTCTGGCAGTTCTACCAGTTCGAGAATACCTACGACCTCTACCGGATTCCGGACTACATTCGCAAAGATGCTCCGGGTTACGTACGTGCCGCAAAGCGCTACACAATCTCCCTGCGGGCGACGGCCCTGGACACTATCATGGTCTATGTTGATGCGGCGAGTATGCTCAATCAAATGCGTCCCGACTATACCGTTCACGCGAAGTTTGATGAGCAGGTCATCATTGGTCTGCCGCTGGCCAAACTGTATGGCGATGGAGGGGCTGCCTCAGCCGGCCAGGATGGCTCCCCGGTCGATCTGGAGTCCCTGCTTCTCACGGTCGATGATATCCAGGGGATGCGGCCCTGTGGAGACGAATCCACGCAGTACAATACGCCGATGGACAGCGGGCAGCTTGTCTCTCTGAGCGAGTACACCGAGGACGAAAAACTCGCCTATGGGCTGCCGCCCAAAGCTGCTGCATTTATGCAGGGGGGGCTGGAAGAATGGTATCTCGGAACGAGCCAGAACGATGGAGCCATCGTCGGGCAGATGATCTTCCGTTTTGCCGATGCTGAGGCTGCCGCGGCCTATTTCGACAGCCTCCGGCGCGGCGAAGATGCCAAGATCCTGGGCGAGATGACCTGGACATCCATCTCCGCCGATATGAAGGCGCTCCCTCTTGCGAGCAGCCCCGGCGATGAGGCCCTGCTCTTTGGCGACGAAGCAAACGCGGTCTTTTACCTGGTGGTCCGCTACAACACGGACGTGATGTTCATGAATATTTACACGCAGGACCAGCGGTCATGTGGTCTCACCCCCAGCCCGCAAGTGCTGGAATTCCTGGCTAATCAGATCGAACTGCGGGTGCGCCCCCGTTAACTGCGCGGGGTCACGCTCGAAGACCGAGGGCGCGGTGTTCGGCCCAGCGCGGGGGGATATCACACCGGCAGGGTGACCAGCGCCAGCAGCCCAAAGCCGACCAGCACCGCGCCGGACAGGCGGTTGATCCAGCGCATGTGAGTCGTGGTGAAACGCGATCGCAGCAGTCCGACTCCACTGCTCAGCAGCAGCCACCACGCCGCCGATCCCGCGAAGACTCCGGCCACCAGTGCCAGCGCCGCGCCTGCCCCGGCGGTAGATTCGGCCAGCCCCGCCCCGGCAAAAATGGCGGTAAATGCCAGGATGGTAGCGGGATTGGTGAGAGTTAGCGCCAGGGTGGAAGAA
>DAOUFU010000074.1:0-40675 GCA_034429275.1 Anaerolineae bacterium
GTCTCGCGCGTCATCAACAACAATATCAATGTCTCGCCCGCCACCCGCGACCAGGTGCTCAAAGCGATTGAGAGCCTCGACTATCGCCCCAACCGCGCGGCGCAGATTCTGCAAACCGAACGCTCGCAGACCATCGAAGTGATCATGCCCTATTACGGCTTCAACCGCGTGCTGTACGATATGGCGCGCGCTACTCACCAGTTTGGCTACCACTTCGTCATCTCGGCCATCGAACACGATGAATATGCCGAAGCGCTCGCCAGCGCCCCGGCACGCTTCATCGACGGCCTGATCCTGACCCCACTGATCCCCATCATCGACGACTATGACCGGCTGATGGAGCTGACGCAGGGCGTGCCGTTTGTGCAGATCGGCGCGCGCATGGGGGCCTACCTGCCCTCGGTGATTTACGACAACGCCCAGGGCGCACGCCTGGCGACTCAGCACCTGCTCGACCTCGGCCATCGCGCCATCGCAGAGATCACCGGCCCTTTGCAGAACTATGATGCGCACGACCGTCACCAGGGCTGCCTGGCGACGCTCGATGAGCGCGGGCTGGAGCCGGTGATGAGCATTGAGAGTGATTTCACCATCGACGGGGGCTACCGCGCGATGAAGCGCCTGCTGGAGGCCAAGCTGCCTTTCACCGGCGTGTTTGTCGCCAACGATTCGATGGCGCTGGGCGCGCAAACAGCTCTGCGCGAGGCCGGGCTGCGCGTGCCGGATGATGTCTCGGTGGTGGGTTTCGACGACATCATGGAATCGGCGCACATGGTCCCGCGCCTGACCACCGTCCGCCAGGACTTCCAGCTTATGGGGCGTCTGGCCGTCGAATATATCGTCAACCTGATTGAAAACCCCGATACCCCGGTCTACCAGCGCGTGCTGCCGCCCAAGCTGATCATACGCGAGAGCACGCGGCCCCTCTCTGCGCGGTGACGCGCCCTGTCGGCGCATTTTCCGCGCGCATCTCTCCAAGAGAATGCCGTTTATGGATCGCTGTCAAGGGCTATTGCAGGATGCAGAAATGCAGTGTTAGCATTGAAGCAGCGAACTAATCGGAGTCCATCTCGGCGGATACCCTGACACAAGGTTCTACCAAAATGGCTAACACGGGAGGGATTATGGAGTGGATTGAAGACTTTCACCCCGTGATCCAGGCGCTGCTGGCGACTCTGTTCACCTGGGGAGTCACAGCGCTGGGCGCGGGCACAGTATTCTTTGTGCGAGCCGTCAACCGGCGACTGCTCGATGTGATGCTGGGTTTTGCGGCAGGGGTGATGGTAGCGGCCAGCTTTTGGTCGCTGTTGGCCCCGGCGATCGAGATGGCGGAGGAAAACAGCAGCCTGCCCGCCTGGTTTCCGGCGGTGGCGGGGTTCCTGTTGGGTGGTGTGTTCCTGCGGGGAATCGACTATGTGCTGCCGCACCTGCACCTGAACCTGCCGCTCGACCGGGCGGAAGGCGTGCCGACCTCGTGGCAGCGCTCGATTCTGCTGGTGCTGGCCATCACGCTGCACAACATCCCTGAGGGGCTGGCGATCGGCGTGGCGTTTGGCGCAGCAGCGGCAGACCTGCCCTCGACGAGCGTGGCCGCCGCCGTCGCGCTGGCGATTGGTGTGGGCCTGCAGAACTTCCCCGAAGGGGTCGCCGTGGCGATGCCGCTGCGCGGCGAGGGGATGTCGCGCCTGCGCAGCTTCTGGTATGGGCAGCTTTCGGCGGTTGTGGAGCCGTTGGCCGCAGTCCTCGGCGCGGCGGCAGTGCTGACCATGCGCCCCCTGCTGCCCTACGCTCTGGCCTTTGCAGCGGGAGCCATGATCTTTGTGGTGGTGGAAGAGGTGGTGCCGGAGTCGCAGTGCAACGGCAATTCGGACCTGGCCACGCTGGGCGCGATGGTGGGGTTCGCCGTCATGATGATGCTCGACGTGGCGCTGGGCTGAGGTCCGGCCCAGGCCAATACAGGCAAAGTGGGACAGGGGCGCGGCTGCGCCCCTGATGTTTGTGGAGCGATCAACCGGTGCCGGTGCGCAACATGGCAGCGAACTCGTCTGGCATGTCGGAAGCTTCGATCGCCTGGGCCGCGCGCTCCACATCGTAGGGCACGCGGATGAACTCTACGCTGAGGTCGCGTCCCTCGGCGTGCAGCACCACGTAACACGCGCGCGGGTCATGATCCTTGGGTTTGCCCACGCTGCCCGCATTGATCACGTGACGCCCGCTGGGCAACACCTTGTGATAGGGCAAATGCGTATGGCCGCAGACCAGGACATCGGCCTCGACCTGGTCCAGCAGGCGCTCGAAGCTGCTATCCGGGCGGTCTGCATAAAGGTACTCGTTGACCTTGCGCGGGCTGCCGTGCACCAGCATCACGTTCAGATCGCCAAGCCGCACAGGAATCTGCATGGGCAGATCGCGGAGGAACGCCTTGTTCGCGTCGGTGGTATGGGTGTTTGACCAGGCGATGGAGCGCACACCCAGCGCCTGGGCTTCGGGCGTGCGGTAGGCACAGCCGCAGTCATCGCTGCTGTGGCCGACTCCCTGGTCATAGTTACCCATCAGCGTGGGGATGCCGCGCGCACGGATCAGCTCTACGACCTCATTCGGGAAAGTGCCATAGCCGACAAGATCGCCCAGGCAGTACAGGTTCGCCAGGCCGCGTGTATCCATATCGCGGAAAACGGCTTCCAGCGCGGGCAAATTGCCGTGAATGTCTCCAAAGATCGTGATGGAAGTCATGATGTCGCTCTGTCTCCAGGTTGGCCGGCTGTCGGGTGGATCAGCATCCATACAACGTAGCGCGCCAGAACCAACCCCAGGTTAAGGGCATTTCAAGCTTTTTTAACGCGCGACAAGACAAAAACGCACGGGGAAGGGTTTC
Source organism: Anaerolineae bacterium (assembly GCA_034429275.1). Classification (GTDB taxonomy): domain Bacteria; phylum Chloroflexota; class Anaerolineae; order Aggregatilineales; family Aggregatilineaceae; genus DAOUFU01. Next base: position 2,876 of record DAOUFU010000074.1, read on the forward strand.
TATTTGGTGGAATTGCCTAATCAGGACCCCGAAGCCGCTACCTCTTTTGGTTATAATCCCCACCATCGACCGGCGGCTGGCAGCTAAATGCACAAGCGTACGCCAGGGAACCTGTAAATGAGACTTTGCGGAGAGAAGACATGAACCAACGAGGCAGACTGATTTTGGTCGTTTTGCTGATCGCGCTGCTGGGCGTCATGGCGATGCCGGTCCAGGGCCAGTCGAACCCCAAGGTCAAGCTGGGGGTGCAGCCCTGGCTGGGCTACGGCCCCTGGTGGATCGCCGAAGCGAACGGCTACTTCGCCGATCATGGGCTGGATGTCGAAGTGATCGACTTCACCTGGGACCAGGACATGAACGCAGCGCTGGCCAGCGGGCGGCTCGATGTGGAAGCCGTTGCCACCAACACCATGATCGCCATGATCAACCAGGGGGTCGATGCCCAGGCGTTCCTGCTGCTGGATGCCTCGTTCGAAGCCGACGCTATCCTGGCGCACAAAGACATCACGAGCATCGCGGACCTGGCCGGGCGCGAAGTGGCCTACGAGCCGGGCAGCACCAGCGACCTGCTGCTCAACTATGCCCTCAACGAAGCCGGTCTGTCGATTGACGACGTGAAATCGGTGCCGATTGCCGCCGCGCAGGTGGGCATCGCGCTGATCGCCGGGCAGGTCGATGTGGGCGTGACCTACGAGCCGTACATCTCTGCCGCGCTGAAGGACCGCGACGAATATGGTGTGCTGTATACCGCCGCCGAACGTCCCGGCCTGATCAGCGATGTCATGATCGCTCAGCGCAGCTATATCGAAGAAAACCCGGAGATTATCCTGGCGCTGGCGCTGGCCTGGAACGACGCCATCACCTTCCTGCGCGAGAACCCCGACGAGGGCGGACAGATCATCGCGGACGCGGTGGGCAGCCCGTTGGAAGAGTTCCAGGTCGCCTTTGAGGGCGTGCAGGTCTTTGACCTGGAAGAGAACGCCGTGCAGTTCTCCGGTGAGTTCCTGGAGACGTTTGTCACCGTGGGCGAGATCATGATGTCGCTCAACCCGGATGAGATCACCGCAGTGCCCGACCCGGCGGATGTATTGGCGGTCGATTACCTGGCGGAGTTCCTGCCCGCCGACTAACGGAAAATCGCCGGACAACCGGCGGTGATGTTCGCCATTGCCTTTGTGTAGGGGTGGTTTGATCCGCCCCTACACGATCCGACACCGTCCGCCGCTGCACTACGCTGCACTACACGGATCGATCGCCTCATGACTCTTGGAAGCGCTCATGGAATTGACGGTGCCCTCTCGGTGGTGATCGTGCAGATGCGCCCGATCAGCGCCGCCGATATGGGCGAGGTGTGGCAAAATGTCGAGACCCTGTGCGCCTGGATGGACCGGGCGCTGGTCGGTTTCCCTGGAGCCGACCTGGTGGTCTTCCCCGAAGGATCGCTGCAAGGTTATCACGTCACGAACTGGGAGCAGACGGTGGTCGACCTGGCCGGGCCGGAAGTGACCGCGCTGGCTGCCCACTGCCAGAAATTGGGCGTCTGGGGGCATTTTTCGCTGCTGGAACGTCACCCGGAAGGCAAAAAACCGTTCAACACCTCCCTGTTGATCAACAGCCGGGGCGAGATCGCGCTGCGCTATGTGAAGGTCAACCCCTGGGTGCCGCTCGAAGAATGCACGCCGGGCGATCACTTTTCGGTGGTAGACGGCCCCAAAGGTGCACGGCTGGGCGTCATCACCTGCTACGACGGCGATCTGCCCGAAAGCGCGCGCGAAGTTGCCATGATGGGCGCAAACGTGCTCATTCGCGGCGCGGCCTATATGGAACCCTATGGGGAACCCTGGGTGTTCACCAACCAGGCGCGCGCCTGGGAAAACCTGATGTACGTGGTCGCGGTCAACCAGGTGGGCACCGACCCGATGTATACCTACACGGGCCGCAGCATGATCGTCAATTTCGATGGGCGGATCATCGCCGAACTGTCGCGCGAGACCGAAGGCATGACCAAAGCGGACCTGTATCCGCAACTGGTGGACCAGGCCCGCCAGCAGTACGGCGAGCAGAATCACCTGTATAACCTGACACACCGCGGGCATTCGGCGCTGCCCCCGCATGGCCTGCCGAACAACCCCTACAGCTTCTATCGCAACTGGAAATAGGTATGGCGTCCTCGACTGTGCAAGAACGAGGGGTGCCGGTGCTGCGCCCCCGGCGAAAACCCCGCATCAAATGGCTGGGCCTGCGCGAGGATATCCCGCGCTGGCTCTACTGGCTGGCGGGCGGCGGCTTCATCGCCGCCGTGCTGGCAGCGTGGAGTATCTCGACCTACGGGGGTCACATCAGCGACCTGTTCCTGCCCACCCCGACGGCCATCATCGACGAAGGCATCCGCCAGTATGAGCGGGGAATCCTGATCAGCGACGCCCGCGCTAGCATCTACCGGATCGTGGTGGGCTGGGTCATCGCCACCGTGGCCGCGCTGCCCATCGGCGTGTTGATGGGCAACTTCAAGCTGATTGAGGGCCTGCTGGAGCCGTTCATCGACCTGGTGCGCTATATGCCGGTGGTGGCGCTGGTCCCGCTGACCATTTTGTGGGCGGGCATCGGCGATGAGCAGAAATTTTTGATCCTGTTCATCGGCACATTCTTCCAGGAAGTGCTGCTGATCATGGACAATGTGAAGACCGTGCCGCACGACCTGATCCGCGTGGGCTATACGCTGGGCATGAACCGCTTCGAAATCCTGCGCGATATTATCCTGCCCGCGTCGCTGCCGGGAATCTGGGACACCTTCCGAATCACGCTGGGCTGGACGTGGACCTACCTGGTGGTGGCGGAGCTGGTGGCCGCCCGTGATGGTCTCGGACGGCGCATCATGGAAGCGCAGCGCTACCTGGCAACCGAACAGATCATCTTCGGCATTCTGTTCATCGGCTTTCTGGGGCTGGTGACGGATTATTTCTTCAAGACCACCGGGGCTTATCTCTTCAAATGGACCAGGGAACGCTGATGGCCGGACAACCCAAAGTCTCGATCGAGAACCTGTCGCACTGGTTCGGCTCGCCCAGGAACGGCCTGCTGGTGCTCGACCGCGTATCGCTGACACTGGCGGACAACGAATTTGTCTCGGTGGTGGGCACATCGGGCTGCGGCAAATCGACCCTGCTGAACATCGTCGCCGGGTTGATCGAGCCGATGGACGGCGAAGTGAAGGTGGATGGCCGGGCGGTCACCGGGCCGGGCCGCGACCGGGGCGTCGTTTTCCAGACTTATACGCTGTTCCCCTGGATGCCGGTGTGGAAAAACATCGAATATGCCCTGAAGAAGAGTACCTTCAGCAAAAAGCAGAAAAAAGAGCTGGTGGCGGAGCATATCGAGACGGTGGGCCTGCGCGGCTTTGAGAACGCCTATCCCAACCAGCTTTCGGGCGGGATGCGCCAGCGCGTGGCCATTGCGCGCGCGCTGGTCTATAAGCCCGCCGTGCTGCTGATGGATGAGCCGTTTGGCGCGCTCGATGCGCAGACGCGCGGCATGATGCAGGAACTGCTGCTCCGGGTGTGGGAAGAGCACCGCATCACGGTGCTGTTCATCACGCACGATGTGGACGAGGCGATCTTCATGTCTGACCGGGTGCTGGTGATGACCGCGCGCCCCGGCCAGATCAAGAACGAGTTCCGGGTAGACCTGCCCCACCCGCGCCGATACGAAGTCATGACCTCGCCGGAATTTGTGGCGATCAAGCACGCCATCCTCGCCTCCATCCGCGAAGAGACGCTCAAATCGATGGCGATGTGGGAACCGGGCACATGACCGGTTCCGGCTGGCTCAACAAGCCCCGGCTTCGACCGCCTGCCCCCCATTCATCTTCTTGGGAGGGCCTCACTTCAGCCGCTCGCGCAGGATGGTATGCATGGCGACCGAGGCAGTGATGATCAGGCCGTAGATGAGCTTGGTGTAGTAACCCGTCAGGCCGACCGCCACGATCCCCGGCTGGATGCCGCCGATGATGAAGCAGGCGACAAACGTGCCGAATACCGAGCCGGTCCCGCCAAACACCGAGGTCCCGCCAAGGAACACGGCGGCGAGAGTCTGCATCAGGTAGCCTTCACCCAGGTTGGGCCAGAAATACCAGTTGTCCACGCTCTGGATCACACCGGCGAATGCCGCTGCCACGCCGACGATGGCGAACAGCATGATCCGCGTGAGGCCCACATTGACACCCATCAGCCGGGCGCTGCCTTCGTTGTCGCCGATCAGGTAGACATGCGCGCCGAACTTGTGGCGGTTGAGGATGACCCACACCACAATCCCCACCAGCACCATCCACAACATCTGGGCCGGGAAGTAGTCCATCACCTTGTGCACCAGCATATTTCGCAAGGCGGTATCGCGGGTGAACACCATCGATTCGCCCTGCCCCGCCCGGATCACCTCCACCAGGCCGCGCCAGAAGAACTGCGTGCCGATGGTGGCGATCAGCGGCGGGATGCCGATTCGCACGACGATCAGGCCGTTGAGCAGCCCGACTAAAAACCCGGCGATCAGCGACCCGGCAAAAGCCAGGCCCAGGCTGGCCTGCCGGGTGTAAATTTCAAAGAAAGCGACCATGCCCACCGCCATCGTCGAGGGGAAGGACAGGTCAATATCGCCGGCAATGACGACCATCGTCAGCGGCAGCGCAATGATTCCCCAGTAGGGGATGGAGGTCATCAGCGCACGGTAGATTTGTTGGTTGAGGAAGGTCGAAGGTGAACCGGCGATGAAGGCGAGCCACAACACGACGAGCACGCCGACAATGCCAAGCTGGAGACTGTTGGTGCGCACGCCGCGCACCACTTTGACCACCCAGGGCTTCTCGCGGACCTGGCTCTCGGTGCGGAAGACCAGGTAGGCCGCCACCACCAACACAAACGACGCAGCATAGCTCAGCCACCAGCCGGTGTGATATTCAAAACTGAGGAATGTCTTGGCCACCCGGTCCGCTTCGGTCAGGTCGATCTGGATGCGTGCAAAGGTGAAAAACATCGATGCCAACCCCAGCAGCCCGGTGACCAGGTAGATCGCCGCTGCCCACCCCGACGCTTTGTGTGTAGCCAGGTGGAAGGCAGCCATCAGCAGCGCGCCCACAGCCACGATGGGCAGAATCACCACCGAGGCGTTCGCGCTGGCATCAAACGCGGGACCAAGTTCTTTGAGGGCCGCATCCTCGATCCCGTTCAGAATCTCCAGGCCGGAGGCTTCGCCCAGGGCGGTCCCCTGACTCAGGACGGAAAACCAGGGCAGAAAAAACGCCGCCAGCAGCACTACCGCCGCCGGAACCGCGATCAGGCTGCCCGCTCGCTTCAGCAGGCCGGACTCCACACCCATCGCGCGACTCATACTCTGTTCGGTCATCATCAAGCTCCATTCCTCGCCGCTCAGTCCAGGCTGCCGGTTTGTGCCACGCGGTACATCTTTTCCATCAGGTCATCCAGCGAAATATCTTTGGTGAGGAATTCCCCGGCCACCGTGCCGCGATCCAGCACCACCACGCGATCGGCCACCGAATAGACGTGGAAGACGTTGTGATCGATAAAAATGGCCGATTTGCCCGCCTTTTTGATGTCGCGCACAAAGTCGAGCAGCTTGCGGGTTTCTTGCAGCGACAGCCCCATGGTCGGCTCGTCGAGGATAATCAGCTCGGCCTTGAAATAGAGGGCGCGCACGATGGCCACCCCTTGTTTCTCGCCGCCGGAGAAGGTTTTGATGACCGAGGTAGGGTTCACTGCGGATGAAGTGAAGCCCATGTGCTCCACCATCAGGCGGCTGGTCTCTTTTTTCATCTTGCCGATCTGCATAAAGCCCAGGCGGTTCGACAGTTCGCGCCCCAGGAAGATATTCCGCCACACCGTCTGCAGCTCAGCGAGCGCGCGTTCCTGGTAAACGGTCTCTACGCCCAGGGCGCGCGCCTTCGGCACGGTGAGCCGGGTGACCGGCTTGCCATGAAAGAACACCTCGCCGCTGGTGGGCCGGTGATAGCCCGTCACGATCTTGATCAGCGTGGATTTGCCCGCGCCGTTGTCGCCCAACAACCCCACGATTTCGTTAGGGCGGACGTAAAAGTTTACGTTGTGCAGCGACTGCACTTCGCCAAAGGATTTTGAGACATTGCGCATTTCGAAGATGTAATCTTCCATCAAAACCTCCGTGGTCGGACGAGAGAGGCAGCACCCCTCAAATAATGGGTTCCAGCAAGCACGAACTCACGCTTGCTGGAACCGGTGAGGCCCTGGTGATGCCGGCGCATCAGCCGGTGGCCCGGCTGACGGCCAGCACAGCCCATTCATCATGGCAGCAGGGCCGATAGGCGTTAGCGGATGACCTGCTCCACCAGCGGGGCCAGGATGTCGATGTTGTCCTTGCTCGCGAACCCGCCACCGGTATCGATGTGCAGGCCGGAGAAGGCGAACTGCTTGGTCAGGCAGATCTGCAGGATCGGCAGATAGCCCTGGAGCCACTGCTGCTGATCGATCACCAGGTCGGTCCAGCCGCCCTCAATCGCCTGGATGGTGGCAGGCGAGAGATCGAACCCGGCGGCGTAGACGTCATCCGGGCCGCGGCCCGCGCCTTCCAGGTACGACTGCTGGGTGGCGGTCAGGGCACCGTGGTCGGTGACGATCGCCTTCACGTCGGGGTGAGAGGCGACATAGGCGACGAAGGTGGGGATGCCCGCCGGCGGATCGGCATTGGTCGCCCCGTCGATTTCGAGGTAGTCCACCGTCAGACCGGCTTCATTGAAGGCATCGATCCCGCCCTGGGTGCGCAGGCCGCGGGTCGGCTGCGAGAGCAGGCCCCAGACCATTGCCCGATCGCCGGCCTGCAGGCCAGCGCGCGTGATGGTCTCTTTGCCCAGGTTGTAGCCGGTCGCGTAGAGTTCCAGGGCGACATAACCAAACCCCTGGCCCGCATACTTGGCTTCGATGCTGGGCAGGTCGGTGTTCTGGCTGGTCACGATGATGCCCTGAGCGATGGCTTCATCCACCAGGGGGGCGAAGGCTTCTTCACCGGGATGGCCCATGATGGCGATACCATCGGGGTTGGAGGCCATCGCCTCGGCGAACTGCTGGGTCATCTTCTGCGGGTCCCAGTCGGACCAGACATACTCGACATTCGCGCCCAGGTCGGAAGCGGCCTGAACCGCCCCGTTATAGACGTTCACGGCGAAGACGCCGCCCGCCGGACCGCCGGGGAAGAAGACGATATCGACGCCGCTGCACCATTTTTCCTTCGGGCCATTAGACCCCTGGGCATTCACCGAAACCAGGGGCACAAGCACCAGTGCGAGGGCAATCAGAAGCGAAAGGATCACGGACTTTTTTAACATCTTTGGCTGTCTCCTTTAATCTTTAGGGCGATGAAGAGAAATGGGGATGGGTGTGGAATTCGTACCGATAGGACCTCCTTTCCAAAGTTGAGGCTGGCCAGGACTGTTAGCGCAAACAATCGAGGATAAAAACAAAGCGCTCCCTAAGTTTGTTCCGGAATCGCGGCTCTTTTCACTGCAATCTACTTTACACCAAAGTAGGTTTCTAGTGAAGCGGGTCAGGCGATCGGAACACGTTTCAGCGCATATCGGCGGGGGCAGACAGGACAGAATCGAACCGGCCCCGCTCACGAAGAAGGCGCTTGCATGGCCTGGCGGACGGCTGCGGCTACCTCGGCGACCTGATCGGCGGTCATTTCCGGGAACATCGGCAGCGAGAGAATCTCGCCCACCAGGGCTTCGGCCTGGGGCAGCGCACCGTGACGGATGGGGGCGCGCGCATAGAACGGCTGGCGATGAACCGGCAGCGGGTAGTGAATGGCGGTGGCGATTCCCTGCGCTTGCAGGGCCGCCCGCAGCGCCTCACGACGCGGGGTCCGAATCACAAAGAGGTGGTAGACGTGGGTCGTGCCGGGCACCTCGGCGGGCAGCACGACCCCGCTGCCATCGAGCAGATCGCAGTAGAGGCAGGCCAGCTTGCGGCGGGCATCGTTCCAGCGATCCAGGTGGCGCAGTTTGACCCTCAGCAGCGCAGCCTGGAGTGTATCCAGGCGGTGGTTGAAGGGCGGAAGCTCATGCTGGTTGCGGATGCGCTGGCCGCAGTTGCGCATGGCGCGCACGGCTTCGGCGATGGCCGCATCACCGGTGACAACCATACCGGCATCGCCGCACGCGCCGAGATTCTTGGACGGGTAGAAGCTGAAGGCGGCGGCATGTCCGAATGACCCTATTCGCCGGTCGTGGTAGAGCGCGCCATGCGCCTGGCACGCATCTTCGATCACCCACAGGTGATGCGCTTCGGCGATACGCATGATGGGGTCCATATCCGCCGGTTGGCCGTAGAGGTGAACCGGGATGATCGCCCGCGTGCGCGGGGTAATGGCGGCCTCAAGCTGGCTCACGTCGAGCGTGTAGGTCTCCGGCAGCACATCGACCAGGACGGGCACCGCGCCGGTGAAGGTCACGGCGGCGGCAGTGGCCGTGAAAGTGTGCGCGGGCAGGATCACCTCGTGACCTTCGCCCACCCCCAACGCGCGCAGGGCCAGCTCCAGCGCGGCCAAACCGCTGCCGGTGCCGACGGCGTGAGGAGTCCCACAATAGGCGGCAAATTCGTCCTCCAGCAGGCCGACATCCTCGCCCAGCACAAAATCGGCACGGTCCAACACGCGCTGAATGACGTCGTTTAGCTCATCGCGCAGCAGGCGGTGCTGCAAGCGCAGGTCCACAAATGGCACGGGCATAGCCTGTTCTCCTCCGGGTGCGAACGCTCCGCCGGGCCTATCTCTTGCGCGTATGAACGACCATGCCGTCGATATACGGGCGATCTACCAGGTCAAACGGGCAGGTCAGGTCGTTCACCGATTTCACCGGGCGCGCGGGGTTCCCATAAGCGAGCGTGTAGGCGGGGATGTCTTTGGTGACCACACTGCCCGCGCCGATCAATGCGCCCTCGCCGATGGTGATGTGTGACAGCAGGGTGACGTTCACGCCGATGCGCGCGCCCTGCTTGATGGTCGGGCCGCGCATACACAGCCCGCACAGGGGGTGCGGATCGTTGGCGATGGTCACCCCTGGAGCCAGGAAGACATTATCCTCGATGGTGGTGAACTGCGCGACGTAGACATTGCAGTGAATCTTCACCCGGCTGCCGATTGTGCAGCCGTAGTCGATGGTGGAACCGTTCCACAGGCTGAAATCATCGCCGATCTGGTTCTGCTCGCGGATCACGATGTGATGGCCGGTCTGCAAGCCCGCGCCGATGGTGCACCCGGCATAGATCACGCTGCCGGAACGGATGCGGGCGTTTGCGCCGATGGTGAGTGTGAGGTCGTCGATCTGTCGCCCGGTGCGGTAGCCCAGGATCACGCCCGGATCGATCTCGCAGCCATCCCCCAGGATCACCGGGTCATGAATCGTGACGTGCAGCATCTTCACCTGCCTTTGGATCGAGCGCCATCGTCTGCCGCGCGCCTTGCGATTTCAGCGAGCGGTCGGCCATTTCGAGCGTCTTGACAACCTGCAAGCCATCCCACCCGCTGCTCTGGGGGCGCGTATGGTGGATCACGCAGTCGATAAAGTGCTTGCATTCTTCGCGCAGCGGCTCAGCCAGCGGAATACGCGGGATCACGATGTCGCCGAATCGGTAGCTCAACTGGAAATCGCCAAAGGTGTTGGTGTAGGGCGGCTTTTCGACGCCCTTATCATAGATGCGGATTTTTTCGAGCGGCTCGACATCGTCGAAGACCAGCATCTTTTTGCTGCCGACGACGGTGATCCGGCGCACTTTGCACGGGTCGAGCCAGCTGACGTGAATGTGCGCGCGCACGTTGTTGGGAAATTCGAGATAGAGATAGGCGACATCGTGGACATTGGGCAGGATGCAGGCCGCGCCCGCCGCGTTGACTGAGATCGGCTCGCTGCCCAACAGGTAGCGCAGGATCGAGATATCGTGCGGGGCCAGGTCCCAGACGACATCGAGGTTATCCTGAAACAGGCCCAGGTTGACGCGCACCATGTCGATATAAAAAACCTGGCCCAGTTCGCCGCTGACAATCGCTTCCTTGATGACACGCACCGCCGGGTTATATTCGAACGTGTGCCCGACCATCAGCGTCAGATCGAGCCGGTCAGCCAGCTCACATAGGGCCTGGCCGTCCTGGCTGTTGAGCGTGAGCGGCTTCTCGACCATGACGTGCAAACCGCGCTCCAGGCAGTCGCGCGCCACAGCGTAATGTGCCGCCGGGGGCGTGGCCACAGCGACCGCATCCAGCGGCAGATCGAAAAACTGGCGATAGTCGCGCGTGGTGACCAGGCCCAGATAACGCTTCTGCATGGCGGCAAGCCGCCCCTCGTCCAGGTCGGCCACGGCGAGAACCTCGGTTTCGGGCATCTCGGCAAAGTTGCGGACCAGGTTCGGCCCCCAATACCCACACCCGATGACCCCAATTTTGAGCGGCTGCACGGCGATCTCTCCTGTATCCGCGCGTGGGCGCGGTGCCTGTCGAGCAGGGCACGAGTGCCCCCCAAAAGGCGAGTCCGGTCATGCCCATATTCGATCATTATACTGGATAAGCCGGTTACAGCCTGGAGCAATTGCAAAAGGGCGATGGAATCTGTATCTGACAGAACGGGAATTGGCCCCAGCATAACAGTGTTATAATAACGTTCACGATATTTGGCAGGCTGGGGAATGGGGTTGGCAACAGTGACTCTACGTCTATTGTGTCCGAGTCCCCCTCATCTTGGGTGGCAAATTGAACAGGTGACAGATCGATAACGATCACCAACATGAACACGCAAGCGATTAAAATACTCCTCATCGAAGCAAACTCAGACGATGCTCACCTGGTTGAGCACATGCTGCACCATTCCCCACACATGATGTATGATCTCTCCGTGGTAAACCAGTTGCAGGCAGGAGTCGAATTTCTAGCGAAGACTCCTGTAGATGCTGTATTGCTGAATTTGTCGCTACCCGACAGCACAGGCGTTCAAACACTGGTCAAGATCCAGGCCGCAACTCCTAATACAGCGACTATCATTTTGGCCGATTCCGATAACCAGGACCTCGTAACAGAGGCGATCAAGACCGGTGCGCAGGACTTTTTGGTGAAACAGGAATTCAACAGCGCGTCGCTGAGTCGATCCATCCGCTGCGCGATCGAGCGCGTGCGCCGTGCGCAGCACCGATTCCAAAATGAAGACAATTTCCGTGGTGTGATGGCGCAAATAATTGATGGGATCACGCTGGTTGATGAAACCGGCGTGATTGTTGAATGGAATCGTGCCCAGGAACAGATCAGTGGAATGTCCCACAACGAGGCCATTGGCCGTTTTGTGTGGGATGTCCAGCATCAGCTTGCCCCCCCGCACCGGAGATCGCCCGCCCACTATGAATCGCTGAAGAAGACCTTTTTGACCTTTCTCCAGACGGGGCAAGCACCGCTGTGGGTACGCGAGCTATGCCGAACAAGCGGTGAAGTGCGAGCCGTTCAGAGTACGGTGTCCCCCATCCGCACCGCACGCGGGTATATGGCGAGCATCATCACTCGCGATGTCACCGATCAGCAACGTGCCCAACAAGCCCTCGAAGAAGCTTTTCTGTATTCACAGTACACCCTGGATGCGATTTCAACTGAAATTGCCGTCCTGGATCAAAGCGGCGTGATCATTGCGGTTAATGAGGCCTGGCGAAAATTCGCCGACGACAACAACCTGGGAGACCCCAACTACGCAGTAGGCCAAAACTACCTGGCCATCTGCGATCGTGCGGAGGGTCCGGGCGCGGATGAGGCGCAGGTCGTTGCTGCCGGGATTCGCGCCGCGCTGGCCCATCGGCAACGGGACCTTCGCCTGGAATATGCCTGTCACGGCCCAGCCGGACCACGTTGGTTTGTTGTTGAAGCGCGCAGTTTTGATGTGGGTCGGGAACAGCGAGTCGTGATCACGCACTATGACATCACGGCTCGCATACTGGCCCAAGAAGCCCTGGCCACCGAACGAAACCTGCTGCGCACTCTTATTGACACCCTGCCTGACCATATTTACATCAAAGACCTCGAAGGTCGCTTCATCGTCAGAAACGCGGCGGCAGCACATCATATGGGGGCCGCTTCGCCCGAAGAAGCCATCGGCAAAACGGACTTCGACTATTATCCCCGCGAGCTGGCCGAATGTTACACTGCCGATGACCAGATGGTTACGCAAAGCGGGCAGCCGTTGTACGACCGTGAAGAGCCGATTTTGTCCGCAGATAGCGTTGCGGGTTGGCTCTTGACCACCAAAGTCCCACTGCGAGATAAATCGGGCCAGGTGGTCGGATTGATCGGCATCGGTCACGACATCACCAGACGTAAGCAAGATGCGGAACGGCTCGAAAGGCTCCATGCGGAGATCAACGCACTTTATACCATCAACAAACAGCTTGGCCAGACCCTCGATCTGGAAACGATTTACCGCACGATACATTCGGCTATCAAAGAGCATGTCGGGTGCGATGGCCTGCGAATCTTGTCGTACTCGCCGGAAGATCGGCTGATCCGCTGCGTGTGGGCCTGGGCCGATGGTCGTCAGCTCGATGCCAGCCAGTATCCACCTATTCCGCTGACCGAAGGGGATCAGGGCCATCAAAGCCAGGTGATACTCACCGGGCAATCGTTGTATATTCCCGACTGCCAGAATCACCTGCCTGCCCTTCAGACGTTTTATGTCGTGCAAGACAATGGACAAACGCAGGAAAAAGAACAAGCCGATCACCACGCCCGGATACCCCAATCAACCATCCTTTTGCCCTTGAAGCTCGAAAACCGGGTTCTGGGCGTGATTCAAGTATTCAGCTATCAACCCGATGCCTTTTCCGAGGACGAGCAGCGTTTTCTCAACGGCCTGGCGTCTCAGGCGGCTGCCGTGGTGGCCAATGCGCTGCTGTTTGAGCAGGCTCAGCACGAGGTAGCCGAACGCGAACGCGCAGAAACTGCCCTGCGGCATCTAAACGCCATACTTGAAGACCGCATTGCCGAACGCACCGCTGCTCTGCGCAACAGCGAAGCCCGCTATCGCGCCATTGTCGAAGATCAGACCGAATTGATTTGCCGGTCCAAGCTCGACAAGACCGTGACTTTTGTCAACAACGCCTACTGTCGTTTTTACAATCTGCCGCGCGAGCAAATCATCGGCGCCGACTTTACGCCGACGGTGTATGCCGAAGACCTGCCAGAGTGGGAAGAAAAATATGGTTTGATTTCCCCAGCCAACCCGACCTTGACTATCGAGCACCGTACCGTTGGGGGAGATGGCAAAATACATTGGATGCAGTGGACAAACCGGCTGATTGTGGACGAGAACAATCAACCGCTCGAAATCCAGGGAGTGGGGCGCGACATCACCCGGCAAAAACAATCGGAAGAAGTGCTGCGCCAGGCACTCACCCGTGAGATGGAAGTCAACGAGATGCGTGCACGTTTCATCTCGATGGCGTCACACGACCTGAGGACCCCGCTCGCCATCATCCAGGCATCAATCGATCTGCTGTCTCAATATGGCGACCGATTGTCTCCCGAACGCAAACAACGTAGTTTTCAAGAGCTCTATCAGTCATTCCAGCAAATGGTCCGCTTGTTGGATGACATTCTGATCATTGGACGGGTTGATGCAGGCAAGATCGAGCTTGAACCCGAACCGCTCAATCTCAAGACATTCTGTCGCAATCTGTTGACCGAGCTCAAGACCGCGCTGGGAACCAGTCACCATCTGAACCTGGCTATCACGGGCGAATGTGAGCAGTTGTGGATGGATTCTAAGCTGCTACGTCATATCCTGAGCAACCTGATCTCGAATGCGATCAAATACTCACCTTCTGCAGAGAGTGTTGAGATTAGCCTGGACTGTACGCACAGCCAGGTGATGATCAAAGTCCAGGATCACGGGATTGGTATCCCGCTCGACGAACAAAAGCACCTGTTTGAGACATTCTTCCGAGCCAGCAACGCCCGGAATATCGCCGGTAATGGACTCGGTCTGGCCATTGTCCGCCAATCCGTTGAGCTTCATGGTGGAAGCATCAGCTTCGAGAGCTATCCTGGAGAAGGCACTACCTTTTGTGTTATCTTACCCAGTATCCCTGTAAAGGAAAATGTTAATGAATACCGTGTTAGTCGTGGATGATGAGGCAATCTTGCGCGCCAATTTGCACGAAATGTTGGCATTTGAGGGGTTTAATGTGATTGAAGCTGAAAACGGGAGTGTCGCGGTAGAGTTAGCGCAAAGGCATCTGCCTGATGTGATCATCTGCGATGTGGTTATGCCGGAGATGGACGGATTTGAGGTTCTCCGGCAACTGCGCGAGAATCAGGTGACGGCATCTATTCCAATGCTGCTGGTGACTGCTCAGGCTGAAAAAGCGTCTATCCAGCATGGCTTGGCTTTGGGCGCGAGAGATTATATTCTCAAACCGTTCACCTTCAACGATGTGCTTTCCAAAGTGCGATCTTGTCTTAGCTAGTGATGGGGAAAACATTGTGAAACGTATACTCGTCATTGAAGATGAAGCGGCGCTGTTGAGGAATATCATCGAAATGCTCGAACTGAGCGGATTCGATGTGGTAGGCGCGGACAATGGGCGGGCAGGGCTCGAACTTGTGCAGCAGCAGGCCCCTGACTTGATCATCTGCGACATCACCATGCCCGGCATGGATGGGTATGAAGTCCTCCTCAATATTCGCAGCAACCCGGCGACGGTGACGACGCCGTTTATCTTTCTGACAGCCAGAGCAGATCGCCCGTTCATGCGGCATGGCATGGAGTTGGGCGCAGATGATTACCTGACCAAACCTTTCACGCTGGGAGAGCTTCGGTCGGCGATCAATTCGCGCCTTGAGCGCCACCAGGCTATTGTCGATTCCTCAACCAAAGAACTGCACCATGCCAAACGGGTGTTGGTTCAGTTGGTTTCTCACGAGCTGCGAACGCCGCTGGTTTCGATTAACGTGGTGACAGATATTATATCGCGGCAGATCACCCAGCTTTCGACCGCTCAGCTTCAGGAACTGCTCGATACGCTCACGCGCGGAACTCAGCGCCTGTCGCGCCTGGTCGAGCAGATCGTCCTGATCGTCCAGCTCGAAGCGGATGCCCTCAGCCCGGCAGCGCTGCGAGAATATGGACTCACCTTCCAGTTTTTGGAACTGCTCATTTCCTCGATCGACCTGGCGCGGCGGTTTGCCTACAAGCAGCCCGATGTTTCGATCCACATTGATGAGCGCGATCCAGATGTGTTCATCAGCGGGGATATGCGCGCGCTGCGTCATGCCTTTGCAGAGCTGATTTCCAACGCGCTGAGTTTTTCTCCTCCGCAGACCGAGGTGAGCATCTCTCAATGGCGGGCCGATGATTACGTATGGGTCAGCATCGTTGATACGGGGCCTGGCATTCCACCGGAAAAACTAAATAAAGCCCTCCAGGCCTTTCACCAGATCGACCGCGACACCCAGGAACAGCAGGGGATCGGCCTGGGCTTACCCCTGGCCAAGCAGATCATCGAAGTGCACGGCGGCACGTTCCGAATCAATTCCGTAGTCGGTCGCGGCACACAAATCACCATCGGACTCCCCCTCGCCGCTCAAACAGGATTTGAACAACCATGACGCGCATCCTGGTGATTGAAGACGAGGCCGTGCTTCGCCGCAACGTGCTCGAAATGCTGGAATTCGAGGGTTTTGAAACGGCAGAGGCAGCGGATGGATTGCAAGGGCTGCAGGCGGCGCGCGAACTGCTGCCCGATCTGATCGTATGCGACATCATGATGCCCGAACTGGATGGCTATGGTGTCTTGGAAGAGCTGCGCCGCGATTCAACCACAGCGATCATCCCGTTCATCTTCCTGACTGCTAAAGCCGATCGCGAAAGTATGCGTGTAGGCATGAACCTGGGCGCAGACGATTATCTCACCAAGCCGTTCACCCAGGCTGAACTCTTGACGGCGATTCATTCCCGTCTCAACCGCCACAATACCATCGAAAGCCAGCGGCTGGAAGCGTTACTGCGCCGATCACTGCAAATGCAGGAATCCGAACGCCAGCACGTCGCGCGCCAGCTCAGCCAAGATGTTGAACACATGCTGGCCGGCCTGAAGATGATTGTGAATTCTTCGGAGTACCGGTCCGCCGACGCAAACCGGCTGGCCTTGATGGAAGCGGAGACGCTGATCAACCAGCTGAGCGAGGCTATAGGCGCACTGTCGTATGACCTGCGGCCTGTGGCGCTCGACGATCTCGGCCTGCTCCCTGCCCTGTTGAAATATTTCGACCGGTATACTGCCCAGACGCAGATCAAGGTTCACTTCCGGCATGTCGGTCTGCAAAGACGGCTGAGCTCGGAGATAGAAGGGGCCGCTTTCCGCATCGTGCAAGAAGCGCTGACAAATGTCAGCCGTCACACGGCGGTGCGCGAGGTCGGCGTAGCGGTGTGGATCGAAGATGGCCGTCTGTGGCTGCGAATCGAAGACCGGGGCAATGGCTTTGATCTTGAGTCCGCCTTGAACAGCGGCAGCGCACTTGGCCTGGCTCGGATGCACAGCTATGCAATGGCGCTCGGTGGCGAACTGGTAATCAAATCGGCGCGCGGGTCAGGGACTCGCGTAAGCGCCAGCCTGCCCATTCTCTCCCGTACGCCTTCCACAGACGTGCCTGAGGAAAGCGCCTCGTCGGCCCCTTATATGGCGGCTGAACTGTATGCCAGGAATGCGCGCGCCCGCGAATCCCAAACTATCACAGTCGGGTTGGCCGTTCGCCACGATCTGATTCGCCAGAGTATGCGCAGCATGTTTGATGCAGACCCCACCATGACCGTCGTAGGAGAAGCCACCGATGGGGCAGCCGCCATCAACCTGGTGGCCCGGCTGCGACCTGCGGTCCTCATGGTTGAGTTTTCGCTCCCCGGATTGAGCGGTCTGGACGTGGCGCGCCAAGTCGGCGAGCGCTTCCCGCTCACCCAGGTCGTGATCCTGTCATCTCAGGCGGATGAAGCGTACGCCTTCGAGGCATTGAGGTGCGGAGCCGCCGGGTATGCGCTCAAGCAGTCTGGCGTCGCCGAATTGATCCGGGCAGTGCGCGAGGTCGCTGCCGGGCGGCGCTATCTCAGCCCAGCCTTCCCCGAAGATGCGCTTGAGAGGTATATGAGCACCCGACAGGCCCAGGATGACTCATTGAGCGCGCACCACGATGATCGCGAACCGCACCCGCTGTCTTTGCCTGGGCGATCCAGAACGCCGCCTGAGGGAAAGAGCGAACATTCCTAAGCACCAGCGCAGCCAGAGGGACCTTGTGCGGGTTCAGGGCACACCCGGAAACACATCCCGCGGCGTACTCGATCTGCCAAGTACGCCGCCCCCCCCTTCACGATGAAGCGGCTGCCCTCACCATGACCCTATGCGGCTTACGAGCTGGCTTCGATCGCGGCGAGAGTAGGCTTCTGCCGCCTTCGGGCCAAACGCCGCACGTGTGAGCCATCGCTGAAAATGGACGAGGCGAGGACAGGGCGCTCGGACGGTTATCCGTTCACTTTCCGATCTGCGCCTGTACTGCCGCCAACAAGGTGCCCAAATTGTAGGGCTTGGCAAAGTAGGCGGCTGCCCCCATCTGCATTCCTTTCTGAACAAAAACGTCTTCGCCGCGCGCACTGAGAAAGAAGACGGGAATATTGGAGGTCAATGATTCCCTGCGCAGCAGTTCGATCACCTCGAATCCGTTCATTCCAGGCATGGTAATGTCGCAAATAATCAGGTCGGGCCGATGTTCTTGGGCTGAGCGAACACCCTCATAGCCATCTCTGGCACCCAGCGTCTCATATCCCTCGAAGCTAAGAATATCCAATAGATCGGACCGCAGATGGTCATCATCGTCGATTACAAGGATTTTTTTCATGCGTGCTCCAACAAGGATTGAGGAATTACAACGGTAAACGTTGTCCCCCGCCCTTCCTCGCTTTCAAAAGAAATCGTGCCCTGATGCAGTTCCACCGACTGCTTGACAATCGCCAGCCCCAATCCGGTGCCGGGGATTTGCCGGGCATTGCTGGCGCGGTGAAACGTTTCAAATAACCGTTTCTGATCGTCTTCCGGGATGCCGATCCCTTGATCCTGAATCTCGAAGGTGATTTGATCCGGTTCACGACGTACAGAAAAAGTCACCGGGCGATCCTGGGGGGAATACTTGAGCGCATTGGAGAGCAAATTTCCCAGGATATGCCGCAACAGCCTGGCATCCAACAAAGCCGTGCTGCAATCCCCCTGGAAGTTGAAGTGAATGGCCTGAGAGGTGGCAGCAGCCTGCCTCATCTCCTCCACAAGGTTCTCACAGAAGGCAACCACATCCAGCGAAACAGGCTCAAAGCCAAGCTTACCCGACTCGACCTTGCCCAAAGTGAGAATGTCATCCAGCATTTCTACCATGAGCTGGATACTGGTTCGAATAGTGGCATACTTCTCCTCCTTTTTTTCAGGCGTCAGCCGGTCGCCATATTGATGGATGATGCTCACGGCGCTCTGAATAATGGCCAGCGGGTTACGCAGGTCGTGAGCCGCCATCGAGACATAGCGCGACTTAAGCTCGCTCAGATTCATCTCATGTTCCAGCATCTGCCGGAGCTGATCCTCCAACTGCTTCCGTTGAGTAATATCGCGGAAGCTGCATATAACCCCTGCGATCTGTTTGGTTTGTTCAGTGACCGGAGAGAGCACAAGATCTGCGTCAAAGGCTGCATGACCTTTGCAATGGAGGGTGATCTCCAACCGGCGCGAGTGCAAAGTGGTAATCACCTCCTCGAAAGCGTGCTCCAGCAGCGGCACGTGTTCTGGCAGAACAAGTTGTGTTACCGGCTGAAACAAGGCTTCCTCCGATTGGCAGCTGAGTGCCCGGGTAAAAGCCGGATTCACCTGCTCGATCGTGCCATCCGGGCGACACAAGACGATAATATCGTCGCTGCTGTTCAGGATCGCCTCAATGCGCCTCAACATCCGATCCAGCTGAATGGTTCGTTCTGCCACACGCTGCTCAAGCTCTGAGGCATAGCGCCGGATTTCTTCGTAAAGCTGGGCGTGCTCGATGGCAATCGATGCCTGGTCGGCAAAAGCCTGCAAACGGTGGGTATGCACCTCGGTAAAAAAGCCCGGTATATCGCTGTCTAGATTTAGAAAGCCGATCACATTGCCATGGGAGCGGATGGGGGCAGCCACATAGGACTTTACCCAGTCTGTGAGAGGCTGGTGAACCCAATCCGTGTATTGATCTATATAGGAGGCAAGAAACGATGCGCCGGTTTCGACCATCTGGCGAAGATTGGGCGTTTCCGACACGGAAATACGGAAGTTCTGCAACATAGGGACGCGTTCGGGCCGGTATCCATGCCAGTACACCGGGCGGGCCAGATCGCCTTCGATCAGCATGATATTGGCGGCAGCGTGGGGCACAACATGCGCGACATTCTCCAACAGGATGTTCATGACCGCATCAAGATCGATCACATTGATCAGGGCACTGGCTGTGTCGCGCAGGGCCTGGGCGAGTGCGCGTTGTTCGCGCTCTTCGGCAAAAAGCTGCGCGTTAAAAAGGCTGATTGCCGCATGATCGGCAAAGGCTTGCAGCCGGGCAGCATGAGCGGCGGTGAAAAAGTTGGGGTCGCGGCTGAGCAGTCCCAGAAACCCCATAACGTACCCTTCACGGAACAACGGCGCGCCGACGTAAGAATTCGCCCAACGCGTCACCGGGAAATCCACCCATTTATCGTGGGCATGAGTGGCGGGAATCACGATAGGCTGCATGTGTTCTACCATCCACTGGAGATCATACAGCTCTGCAACGGGAATTTGGAATGCTTGCATCGCCTCTTCAACGCCATATTCGGCGAATCCCCAGCAGCGCGCCACGCGGGCCACGCCGGAATCGATCAGCATAATGTAGGCCGCATCGTGGGGAACGACCCGCCCGATATTTTGCAGAATGCGATCGAGCACCTGCTCCAGGTTCAGGGTGCTGTTCAGTGCGGTGGCTGTATCTGCCAGCGCTTCGATCATTGCGCGTTGTTCACGCTCGGCCATTTGAGCGCGTTTTCGCTCGGTGATATCTTGCGCCACCACCAGACGAGCTTTGCGCCCGGCAAATTCGATCGTATGCGAGATGATCTCAACGTCAATAATCTCGCCATTTTTGAGGCGATGCCGCCATTCGCCGGAATGCCGCAGTGCCGGGCGCTCGGACCGAATGAATTCTAGTAAACGGTCTACGTCTTCGGGCGGGCGAATGTCGGTGATTTTCATCGCCAGGAATTCGTCACGTGAATAACCGTAGTGAACAACGGCAGCTTCATTGACTTCGAGGAAGGCCAGGGTTTCCTGGTCATATACCCACATAGGGTGTGGGTTACTCTCGAACAACAGGCGGAAGTTTTCTTCGCTTTTTCTCAGGCGATCTTCGGCCAGCTTTTGCTCGGTAATGTCGCGAGCGATGCCCTCCAGCGCGATCAAATTTCCCTGGTCGTCATAGACAGGGACATTGTGTTGTTCGGTCCAGAGGATCGAGCCATTTTTACGGACCCAGCGCAGCACAACCGGCTGCGAGATTGATTCTCCGGTAGCAACCTGTGACAACAACTGGCGATCATCGGGGTGAACCAGCTTGAACCCCAGGTCGGGGTCGGCATAATGATCTTCAGGGGTATACCCCGTGATCGGGACAGCCGCAGGATTGACGTACTCAAAGCCGGGCGTGGGAGACAGCCGATAGCGGTAGATAAGGTCTTGAGCATTTTCAGCGAGGCGGCGATAACGCGCTTCACTTTCATTAAGAGCATTCTGTTCACGGATCAACTGCACCCGGTGAAAGGCATTCTCCACAATCACTGGCAGCTTATGGAGATACCCGGCGTTTTTAACCAGGTAATCGGTGGCCCCCAACCGCCATGCATGAAGAGCCACCTCTTCATCTCCCTGCCCGGTGACCAGCACAATCGGCAGATCTAAAGCGCGCTCTTGACGGAGAACTTTTAACAGTTCGAGCGCATTCAAGCCGGGCAGTCGAAAGTCAAGCAACAAAACATCACACGGGTAAGGTTCCGAAAATGTGCGGGGCATTCGTTCAAGAACATCGTCCGCTGAATGGACTACTTCCAACTGAATATGTGAGGCATGGCGTGCCAGGTGGCGACGAGTCAGATCGATGTCGGCGGCATTATGTTCTGCGTACAGCACATGTAAGGAACGCGCCTTGCGAGCCGTTTCGGCGCGGAAGTGATTCAGCGCGACATCAAGGGCGTGTGGAAGCCGGGCAAGATAGTCCTCGCGCTTGATCAGGTAATCATCTGCGCCGGCTTTGAGCGCTGCTATGGCAGCTTCTTCATCCCCGGAGCCAGTCAGGACGACAATGGCCATCGGTAACGCTTGCTCGCGGATCTCGTTGAGCAGGTCCAGCCCACTCCCATCAGGCAGGCGCAAATCCACCAAAACCAGGTCATAGGCGGCGTCTCGTGCGAGACAGGCGCGCGCTTCATGCAAAGTGGGAACTACATCTACCTGATAGTCCGGCGCATGGCGAGCTAATTCACGGAAAAGCAGATCTGAATCGAGTGGGTTATCTTCAACATAAAGAACCCTCATTGCGTGTCACCACTTTCCGATGAGCTGACTCGTCATCCTGCCGACCTGTTGAGCACGGTCCAATATAGTTCAATCTGTTCGGCTACAGCCATAAACTTATCGAAATCTACCGGCTTGACAATGTAGGAATTTGCGCCGTATTCATAGGCTGCCTTGACATCACTATCTTCAGTTGAAGTTGTTAACACTACCACCGGAATCTTGTGCGACACGGGGCGCATCTTGAACTGCCGCAGAACCTCCAGACCGTTGAGCTTGGGCAGCTTCAGGTCCAATAAGATTACCACGGGGCAGGGTTCGCCAGCTTCCCAACGGGCGATCCACGATACAGCTTCTTCACCATCGCGAGCGACCTGGACAGGGTTGGTCAAATCACGCCTGGCAAAGGCACGCTTCGTCAAATCCACGTCCATCGGATTATCTTCTATCAACAGAATGGGGCGATTAATCTTTGACGCAATCATTTTGGAATCTCCAAAAAGAACGTTGCACCGTGTCCAGGCTCACTCTCTGCCCAAACTCGTCCGTTCATACGCTCGATGGCTTTGCGCACAATGGCCAGCCCAATGCCGGTGCCAGCATAATCTTCAACCCGGTGCAGTCGTTGGAAAATATCGAAGATGCGATCGTGATACTGCATATCGAACCCAATGCCATTATCCCGCACCCATAGGATACATGATGTTTCGGTTTCGTACCCCCCGATCTCAATCACCGGGTTGGCTGTTTTGAGGGTGAACTTCAGGGCGTTATCGATCAGGTTGCGCAGCGCAATTTTTAGCCCCTCTGGATCGGCATAGGCCGTAGAGGAAGGCACCTTCACGCCTATAGAAATGCTACGCGCCTGGGTTTCGCCGGCAAATTCGGCAACGAGCGATTGGGCTATTTTTTGTGGGTCGACCTGCCTGATGGCCAGGTCGCGCCGTTCTAGCCGTGAGTAGGCTAGCAGATCGTCAATCAGCTGGTTCATCTGGCCGGCAGCCAAGCGGATATTGTGTAAAAATGCGCGGCCATCGCTATCCAGACGATCGTCATAATCCTCAAGCAGCAAGCGGCTGTATCCGTCGATGCCTCGTAAAGGGGCCTTCAAATCGTGAGAAACGGAGTAATTAAACGCTTCAAGTTCACGCGTTTTGGCTTCAAGCTGAGCTGTTCGATCAGCGACCCGTTGTTCCAAAGAAGCGTTGAGTTGGCGAATTTCCTCTTCTATCTTTTTGCGCTCGGTAATATCAATAAGTGTAGTCAGGTGGCAGGCTTCACCTCTAATCAGTATCTCCTTTGAGGAAAACAATACATCAATAAGCCGGCCAGATTTTGACCGTGCGACGAGTTCAAAATTGCGCAATCCACCAGTCTCAAGCTGCCGCTGGATCAATCTCGCGCGCTCTTCAGGCGTCCACATGTTCAATTCTGTAGAGGTATGTCCGATTACCTCATCGCGGCTGAACTCAAACATCTCACAGAAGGATTGGTTGGCGTCGAGAAACTGTCCATCAACAATCCGGGTAATCGTCATTCCCGTAGGCCCGGCATGAAAGGCGTTGGAAAACAACTCTTCTGACAGGCGTAGTTCCTCTTCCGCTTGTTTACGCTCACTGATGTCAATAAAGGTAACGGCGCAAAGTTTTGGTCCGGCCTGAAAAGCAGCGACCGAATAATATACTCCGAGCAGTTCTGA
This sequence comes from Anaerolineae bacterium, assembly GCA_034429275.1. Lineage (GTDB taxonomy): Bacteria > Chloroflexota > Anaerolineae > Aggregatilineales > Aggregatilineaceae > DAOUFU01. The sequence continues at coordinate 26,219 of DAOUFU010000074.1, forward strand.
CCCCTGCTCAAACCACCGGGGTTCTCCGGTCAGGGCAATCTCTCCATACGTCCCTATCCAGTCTGCTGCATCATTCTCTATTCCAGGCAGAACCTCGGTCAAACGTTTGCCGACGACCTCTTGTATGTCCAGCCCGGTGGTCAACACGAATCCCTTATTGGCAGCGAGAATTATCAAGTCCACCGGGGTGCCTTGAGCGTCCTGGACGACTTCAAACAGTACAAAGCCGGCATTCATGTTCTCAAAGAGAGTCCGGTATCTTTTCTCTGATTCAGCCAGATTGTTTTCCGCCTGTTTGCGTTCGGTGATATCTTCGGAAAAAATGACGATCCCCCCGATATTGTGATCGACTGTGTACCAGGGGTGCACTTCCCAGCGGAGCCATTGCACCGTACCGTCTGCCCTGATGAATTCGTCCTCATCGGATGTCAGAGTTTCGCCTTCCAGTCCGCGGCGGTGGATAGCTCTCCAGCGATCCGTAATTTCCGGGAATATCTCGTAATGTGAGCGACCTATGACGTCGATGTCTCCGAGGTTATAATCCACCATCCACTGGCGACTGACGGCCAGATAACGCATTTCCCGATCGAACATGGCCAGCGCGGCAGGGGCATGTTGTATGAATAGGCGCAGTCTCTGTTCACTTTCCTGCAGGGATCGTTCAATCTGCTTGCGCTCAGTGATGTCGTCCATCACCGTCATGATGCCCATCGGGTTACCTTGAGGGTCATACATGGGGGCAATGGAGATACTTATTTCAATTTTGGTCCCATCTTTTCGTAAATATTGGGGCGCAACACCGTGAAAGCTCTGCCCTTGCGTGACGCGCGCGCGCAGGTTTTCGAACTCCCCCATTCTGTCAGGCGGAATATGAGGCACTGCGCGACCTATCACTTCATCCGCCAGCCAACCGAATATTCTTTCTGCGGCGGAATTCCAACTTTTTACAACCCCGTCCAGATCTAGATGGACAATCGCAAGCGGAGAAGCCTCCACAATAGACCGAACCGTATTGAGCGCTTGTTGAAGCATCATTTCTGCTTGTTTGCGCTCAGAGATATCGCGAGTAACCAGAATGACCGCGTGCACGTGATCATTGTGCTTGATGGGAGCAAGCCGAATCGAGGACCATGTCGATACCGCGCGCGGGTCGTTTATTTCGATCTCGTAGGGGGCAGACTGAGCAGTTTCAAAAACGGAGTTGATAGCCGCTCTTACTGCCGCATGATATGCGGGGGGAATGTGCTCCAATACACTCGTGCCGGCAGTGGGTTGAATGCTCGATCCTTCGGGCGCGCGGTTGATGAACAAAATCTCCGCCTGCCGATTCACGGTACAAACAATATCGGGTGCATTTTCTACCAGCGAACGCCATTGAGCTTCAGAACTGCGCAGATCGGAGAGTATACGCTCCTGAAATTTGAAATCGCGGTGCAAGAGAAGATAGATCAGGCTGGTCGTCGCTATGATAAACAGCAGTCCTTTGATGGTCTGAAGAACTGTTTGATGTTCAACATCTTGCGTAAATAACGCAGCCAACCGATCTGAAAGAATGATATAAATCGTTGTGCTAAGGCCATAGATAATACTGATGCGAAGCGATCGGTCCGAAATCTGCCGTTTCCGTTTCATGGATGCAGCACCCTCGCGGAATGATGAACCTGGCAAATTCTTTATCTTCTCGACGAAAATCTATGCAAGTTGAGCAACGGTCTCGATCGGTCGCCTGCTCATATGGTGATGCACTGCGATTTGGGCTTGCGGTATTGAACTAATCCGCGACCCAGAGTGGCTTGGCGAGCCTTGATGATCTCGATAATCTCATAGAATGCGGGACAAAACGCCCCCCGTAAGAATTCACCCTGTGTGGTGCAAGTGAAATGCTCAATGAAATCGTTAGTCTGGAGATCGCGGCCTTAGGTGCGGCAGCGATCAATACCACTGGATGCCGGATCGAGATCGAAAATTGTGTTTTGGTGTCAAATAATTCTCGTCTATTGTCCTCAAGACCTTCATTCACGTCAATTCACGCGCATGTAAGAGCCGGTTTCGCACATCCCGGCTATCGAATTTTTTATAATTATATCTGCCCCGGCAATCAAAAAGCCCACCGTCATCCGGCCTGGATGGCGGTGAGCTTGACTTCAACAGAACAGACTTCGACTAACGGGGCAGCGTGCCCAGGATCAGGTTCGGGCGTGTGTTGGTTTCCTCGCGCGGATTGCTCACGGCGAAGATGTCATCTGCCTCCGGCTCGACCGTCAGGCGCACCGGCGCGTTGGCCGGGCCATCCAGCGGCAGCGGGTCCACGATGAACAGCTCATACTGGCCGGGACGTCCCTGCCGGTCATCCACCGCCGATTGGAAGATCACCCGCGAGGGGTCGCCCCAGAAGGTCGGCGCGCGGTCGTCCACGCTGTTGATCGTCAGCGCCTTGATGGCCCCGCTCACCAGGTCCAGCGCGAAGATTTCGCTGTCGCCGCCCGCGTCTTCAGCGTGGAACGCCAGGAACGAATCATCCGGCGCGAAGACCGGCCCGCCCACGCTGTAGCCGGTATCGGTCATCTGCCGGGCCTCGCCGGATTCGACATCCATCACCCAGAGATTCTCGACACCGTCTTCATCAGTTTGCAGCCATGCCAGCAGCGCCCCGTCATGCGAGACGATGGGCAGCCGGTCGGTGGTGTCGTTGTTGGTGAGCTGAGTCAACTCACCGGTCACCACGTTCAGCTTGAAGAGTTCCCAATCGCCGTCGCGGTTGCTCTCGAAGACGATGCGCTCGCCATCCGGGAACCAGAACGCGCCCATATCGGTCGCGTCGTCCTCGGTCAGCCGCACCGGCACGCCATCGCCGGTCACGTCCACCATGTACAGCTCCCAGTTGCGGTCGCGGTTGCTCTCGAACACGATCAGGCCGCCGGGTCCCCAGACCGGGTTGACATCGATGCCGGTGTTGTAGGTCAGGCGCTGCACCTGGCTGCCATCGATTCTCGAAATGTAGATTTCCCAGCTACCCTGCGGGTCGCGGTTGGAGACAAACGCCACCCATTCACGGTCCGGCGAGATGCTCGGCTCGATGTCGGCGCTGGAGGGGCTGAGCGTGACATTGCTCGTCTCGGCGGTTCCCAGGTCCAGCTTATAGATATCCCAATCGTCCGTGCGGTTGCTGTGGAACAGGAACCAGCTAGGCGAAGTCATCGGGTCGCCAAGCGTGATGGGAGTCCATGCGGGCGCGTCGAGATCGCGCCCCGGCCTGCCGGTGTGCATGGCGATCAACGGGAAGGGCCGCCCGGTCGGCGGAATCGGGCGGGTGATACCCGAAGGGAGCTGGACTTGCGGCTCAGGCTGGCCCACCCCAGAAGGGCTAATAATCGCCGGGTTTGCATACCCTTCGGGCAGCACATTCGACGGCACAGTTTCGAGCGCCGCAAAACTGTCCCATTCGCCCTGAGACATCACGCGCCAGGCCTGCCATTCGATCTGATTATCGCCGATGCGTGTATTGACCGAAACGCCCGCCGGGATCTCTACACGGCTCGGCGAATGCGGGAACAACACCGCCCGGCCATTGCCGGTGATCACCTGCATCTGGTTTTCGGCAGGGGCGCGCAAGATGACGGTGGAACTCAACTGGATGGGGATGTCGTTCACCGTGATGGTCACCGTCATGCCGGAAGGCGATTGAACGACGAGCGACGAAGGGGGCACAGCGAGGCATTCGGTGCTGTCTGCCCCGGTGCGCAGCGTGAAGGTTTGCATTGGGACCGGCTCGGCCTTCTTGGGGCCTTTGGCTTCTACCGGGACGACCAGGTTGGTGATCTCCGCCTCGCCCATCAACATGAAGATCGTGCTCTTCTGAGACGCGGCGCTGTGCATGCCAAGCTGAACGCTCATCAGCGCGATGCCCCACTGCGACTGCTCAGAGGAAAACAGGCTGGTCGATATGCTGGCGATGCCGGCCAGGTCGGCCCGATCACCCGGCTCGGCGAAATTTGCCAGCGGCTGCCCGGCTTCGTCGAGCGAGGTCGCAGTCACCGAGGGAAAACCATAACACACGGTATTCGTCCCCATCCGCGCACAGGTAGTCCCCAGATCCGACAAAACACGCGATACCAGGGCTTCGCAGGCCCCGGTCTGGCCCTGCGCTCTTCCCACCGAGAGCCAGGGTAGGCCCATGACAGCGATAAAGACGATTATGAGAAAGACACGGTTACCCCTCATCGGATGCTCCTTAACTTGTCCAGGCCCCTGTTCGTCTGGTGAGCACGAACAGCCGCTTGCAGGTTGCGATAAAGTATAACTCCATGTACAATTGTGGCCGAAAATGGAAATTCACACAAAGGTTGATTGTGCTCACATCCTCGCAATCGTGAGATGTCGCAAATCAAGCCCACCCCCAGCAGATCGCTACTTGAGTGAAATGATTTGAGATGAGAATCAGTGCCACCGATAGGTGGGCGTCAGTGAGGGGCCGCTGATGGAGCTTATCGCATATATTCGCCTGTTCAAGAAATGGTGGTGGCTGATCGCCATCGCCGCTTTCCTGGCAGGGGGCGCGTCCTACCTGTTCACCAGCCGCCAGCCCGACCGCTACCAGGCGTGGGTGAGTATCTCGGTCGGCAGCTTCATCGATTCGCCCGATGTGGAAACCAATGAGTTGTGGGTTGGGCAGGAACTGGCACAGACCTATGCCGTGATCGCCAAGTACAACCGCACGCTCGACGCCGCCGTCCAAATGGGCAACCTGCCCGTCACGCCGGCTGAGCTGGGTGCTGCACTGAGTACACACATCGTGCCCGATACCTCGCTGCTGGTGCTGACGGTGACCTACACCGACCCCGTGCTGGCCGCCGACATGGCTAACGAGGTGGCCCGGCAGTTGATCCTCAACAGCCCGACCAATCTCACGGTGGAGCAGCAGAGCCAGATCGACATGGCCAACACCGAGATCACCCGGCTGCGCGAAGAACTGTCGCAGATGCGCCTGCAGCTTTCGACGGTCAACAGCCAGCTAGAGACCACCACCGATGAAGCCGCACGCAAACTGCTCACCGAAGAAAGAAACACCCTCATCACACAGATCAACCAGGCATCGAGCAACATCGCCGACTTCACAGCCACGGTCGCCAGCTTGCAGCGCCGGACCAACTCGCTCGACATTGTGCAGCCCGCCCAGATTCCGAATGCGCCGATCGGCTCCAACACGCTGTCGCGAACAATACTGGCGGCGATGGTGGGCGCGGCGCTGGCTGTGGGCGGCGTGCTGCTGATCGAGTACCTGGACAACACGATCAAGACCACCGACGAAGTGTCGCAGATTCTTGAGATGCCCACCCTGGCGACCATTCCCCGGTTTGGCAAGAAGCATGACGAGTATCCGCAGAAGCTGATCGCCTATCTCGATCCTGGCGCGCCCGCATCCGAGCAGTACCGGATGCTGCGCACCAACCTGGTGTTTTCGAGCAATGGAACGGCATGTAACAGCTATGTGATCACCAGCCCCGGCCCGTCGGAAGGCAAAAGCGTGGTCGCAGCGAACCTGGCCGTCACGCTGGCGACAGCGGGCTACCGCGTGCTGCTGGTCGATACCGATCTGCGCCGTCCCCGCGTGCACGAGATTTTTAACATCAACAACGAGCATGGGCTGTCTACGCTGTTGGGGACCAGCCCCAGCCGGGCGTTAGAAATGCCGCACCGGGTAGATATCGGGGACCTGCTCGGCAAATGCGTGTACCAGACCGACATCCCCGGCCTGCAGGTGATTCCCAGCGGGGCATCGCCGCTCAACCCGACCGAGGTGCTGGGATCGACGGTCATGAAAGAATGGTACGCCATCTTCCAGGAAGCGCTGGAAGTCGATGTGGTGCTGTTCGATTCACCGCCGGCGCTGGTGGTTGCAGACAGCACGATCCTGGCCGCATCGCTGGATGCACAGGTGTTGGCCGTCTTCCAGGCCGGTCAGACGCGCATCAACGCGGCATTGCGCCTGAAAGAAGTGATGCAGCGGCTGGATGTCAAGCTGGTAGGTGTGGTCCTGAATGCCGTCAACTGGCGCGACCGGGATTATTATGGCTACGAATACTACTACTATCGCCAGTAACCGCTTCGGGCCAAACAACCCTGCCTGAACGGGCAACGAAAGAGTGAACATGAACCAGGTCGATCCGAGTGTCCAGGCCGGCGTGGAACCAGAGTCCTCTACTCAGCCGACAGTCCCATTTCCTGTCTCTGGCACGGTTGCGCCGCAGATGCGCGAGCAAAGTCATCGCCGCCGCCGCCGCCGACATCACCGCAAAGGGCCATTCCGCATTGTGCGGCACACCTGGCGCGCGCTCAAGCGTATGAACTGGTTGGTGCTGGCGCTTGGCGCGATTGGCTCGCTGGCAGCGATCGTGATGGGCGCGATGGTCCTGGTCATCAACGCCCAGAACCAGATCGATAACGCCTGGCGCGGTCTCAACCGCGACTGGCAGACCATCAGCAACGCCCGCTTCACCGAACTCACACTCGACGACTTCAGCCGCCTGCAGACTCGCGTCCGCGACCTGAACGCCAGCCTGGCCAGTGCCAAGACCAAAACCGGCTTCCTGCGCCCGGTGACCTTCCTCAGCGCCGACCTGGATACCTCGTTGGAATCGCTCAACGCCGCCCATGAACTCGGCCTGGCCGCCAACGACATCCTCACCGGCATCCAGCCCACCATCTTCTTTCTGGCGGGCGGCCAGCAGTCCGACGAACTGAACCCCCAGTTTTCGTCCGGCGCGCGCCTGGTTGAGCTGCTGGCCCTGGGCCGCAACCGCTTCCACAGCGCCGACGCGCACCTGGCCCAGGCGCAGGCCATCATCGACCGGCTCGACCTGGCCAATGTCTCACCGGACGTGCTGAACACTTTCGATGGTATGGCCCAGTATCACCGCCAGCTTGAAGAGATCAACGCCATTCTGCTCGATGCGCCCGACCTGCTCGACAATGCCCTGGGCGTTTCTTCGCCCAAAACCTATCTTATTCTCTCGCAGAACAGCGACGAACTGCGACCCTCAGGCGGCTATATCAGCACCTACGGCTGGCTCCAGGTGAATCGCGGGCGTGTCACGCGCTACGACTACTACCCGACTACCGCGACCAGCCCCAACCCGCCGGACGAATCGCTGGCGCAAGACCTGAACATCCCCGACTGGTGGATTCCCTACAATGAACCGATCTATACCGCCTGGGACGGCAGCTGGTCTGCCGACTTCCCCACCACTGCCCGCATGGCAGCCTGGTATTATGAGCAGGGAAATAATCCGCAGGCCCCGGTCGATGGGGTGATCGCCATCGACCTCGTGGGGTTCGAATACCTGCTGCAGGCGCTCGGTGAGGTAGTCGTGCCCGGCTACAATATCACGGTCGTGCCCGAAAACTTTCGCGAAATGATCTACCAGATCCGCGCCGAGGGCGAAGGGGACCTGCCGCACAAGCAGTTCCTGGTGGCGCTCTACCAGCAGATCTTCGACGACTGGCAGCAGGTCGATCAGGCCAAGAGCGGCGATCTGCGCCGCGCAATGGTGCAGGCCCTGCAAGAAAAGCACGTCATGATCTATATGCAGGACGAAGGGCTGAACGCAGCCCTGGACGCCCTCGGCTGGTCGGGGCGGCTCAAAGCCGACTCCACCGAGGATTTCGTGATGGTGGTCGATGCCAACCTGGGCAACAAGTCCAACCGGTCGGTGGTGCGCCAGATCACCTACGACGCCGAGATTCATGCCGATGGCACACTGTCCAGCCGGCTGGCCGTCAGCTACGAATACTTCGCCCGGCTGGCCGCCAACGATCCGGCGGTGCGCCCGGCTCACTACAACGACATCAACTATCACAACCTGCTGCAGCTCTTGGTGGCCGCCGACAGCACGCTGGTCAGCACCAACGGCTTCCCCAGCGAGCCGCAAGTCGTCCCGGCAGAGGAATATACCGGGCTGGTCAGCTATGTCAGCGTGGATTATGACTCCAGCGAGCGCTACCAGGTGACATACACCACACCGGTGCGCGTGGAGCGCTTCGGCCCCTACAGCCGCTACCGGCTCACCCTGCAAAAGCAGCCCGGCACGCTGAACGATTTCGCCATTGTGCAGATCACGCTGCCGCCGGGTGCCAGCGTCGTCAAGACCGTACCGGAGCCATCGGCTACCTTCGAGCTGGATAACACGATTCTCGAATTCCGCGCCCAGCTTGTGACGGACAAAAGCATCGAGATCATCTTCCGATAATCCCATCTGCCCCAGCCTGCCCGACACGCTGGCTGGGGCAAGAACAATCACCGCAGGGCCTGCGCAGCACGCAGATACGCGATCATCCGGCGGTGCAGCGCCTCAGGGTAGGCATAGCCCAGGCGCTCGCCCACCTGCCCGGCTGCCGTGCGGAACAGGTCGATGGTAGCGAACAGGGCCTCCCAGTTCTCGGCAATCCCCGCGCCGACATAGGTTTTCTCCAGGGCCGCCCAGAGATCGGGCGGCACGTGTTTTTTCAGCCCCTTGCCATAGGCCCCCGGTTTGATCGACCAGCCGCATTCGGTCTCGAAGAGCCATTCGAGCATCGTGCGCAGGTGGTGATGCTTCATCGCATAATCGAGGTTGTACTTGGCCGGAACCAGATCGTCTCGCCAGAGATGCTTGGCGACATAGGTCGCCTCGTGGAAAAAAAGCTCGATCACTTCCAGGTAAGCGGCTTCGGTCGGCGGGGTGGGGATGTGTGCGCGGTAAGTCGGCGGGCGAAGGCCGGCGCTCAGGCCATCTTTGTCGAGCAGCACGCGGTAACCCACATCTAGCTCATCGGGCAAGGTGGGCTGCCCGGCGACACGGCGCAGCCATTCTGCCTGCACCACGGTGAAATCGATCTTCAGGCGGTCTTCTTCGTACTGGGTGATATAGGCGAAGCGCTCGCAGCCCAGCGACGGCTGGATCGGGTCGCGGTAGAGCACCAGCACCCGTCCAAAATCCTCCAGCCAGCCGCGATCGTCAAAAAACGGGCGGATATCGGGGACCATCAGCATCACGTCGTAATCAGAGAACGGATCGGGGGCGCTCTGCGGGTTGGTGCGCGTACTGGTCAGCACAACGGCGCGGATTGCCTCGCGCGCCTCCGCCCAGCTTAACAAGTGGCGGATCACAGGATCGGACAAAATCGGATCAGTCATCACAGGTGACCTCAGCACAGAAAAAGGGCCTCAAGACGAGGCCCTGATCGTACACCCGTTTGGCTCCGCCGGACACCGGCATAGAGCCGCCGACACTCCGGCAGCGCGTCAGCCCGCCGGATACACCTTGATCGCCCAGTCTACCGTGTAGGCGGGCACGGCGACATCGGCGGAGCCGCCGCTGATCGTGACCGTCCCGGTGTGGTCGATCTCACCGGTGAAGGTGTTCCACCATTCGATCGTGTAATCGCCATCAGCCATGCCGGTCAGCGTCAGGACGGCATCGGCGACCTCCGGGTAGTTGATCGTCAGGGGATCCGCCACGCCGTCGCGGAGGTTCTGGTTGTACTGTTTGAGCAATTCGTTCTGCGAATAGTAGCGGCTGACCACCCACAGCAGCGCGCGTTGGTCATTCTGGAGACCGAGCACGCGCGAACGCGCCTCACGGTTGATCGACGCTTCGGTCAGGCGGTAATTCTCTGCCGCCAGGTCCTCTCCGGCGAAGTACGCTGACACCGCCGCGAGGTGATAGTACACGTTTTTCGGGTGGATATAGGTATCCCACCACCACATCATGCCGGTGCCAAAAGAACCGCTCATTGGCGCAGCCCACAGCCCCAGGTGGAACAGCATTCCGTCACGGTCGTACTGGCTGGGGCTGCCAAACTCGCCCATCAAAAACGGCTTGTCGGGAAACTGGAAGAACCAGTTCTGGATGATCCCGCTGAAGTCCATGACCAGGTCGGCCTTGTCGTAGCGGTGATCCTGTACAAAGTCCATCTGGTTCCACACGGCTTTGTCGCTCACCGGCGAGCCGGAGTGTGTGATCAGGTGATTATAGGGATCAACCGTCTTCAGGTAGGCCGTGCTGCGCTGGACCCAGGGAGCCAGTAGGTGACTTTGTACCAGCGGCGTCCAGTTGACCTCGTTCCACCATTCCCAGGCCATGATATTGGTCGAATAGCCCCAGCGTGCGGCGATATAGCGCAGGCGCTGGTGCCACAGCCGCCGGGCTTCTGCGTTGGTGGCAAAATCGGCAGGCGAATCGAGCGGGCCGCCGTTGGCGCTGTTGAAGGGGTTGGAATCCCATTCGGGGTTGGTCGTGGTGGAGTATTGACCGTGATTGATCAGGGTGAGCATGATGTAGATATCGCGCTCGCGGGCCATCTCCAGCAGGGCATCGAGCCGGTAAGCTTCGTCCTGGCGGGCGTCGTAGTTGCCCAGGCCGGTATCGGCCCACTCGATGCCAAAGCCCCAGGCGGGCATCCACACGCGAATCCAGTTGCCGCCTGCCGCGTGCAGCGCGTCGAGCCAGTTCACATAATCCACCATGCCGCCGGAGCCGTACCACGCCATATCTTCACCGATGGCGAAATAGGGCGTGCCGTCGTCGAAGACCAGGTAGCGCGGGCTGCGCGGATCGCGCCGGACAAACCCGCGCGACTCCGACTCGGTGACGGTGAAGCGCTGGGATGGGCTGCGCACCGTGCCGCTGGCGATGGTGGTCGCCAGCACGCGGTAGGACCACTCGCCCACCTCGTCGGGCGCGAAGCGGATCAGCCAGGTGCCCTCGCCCACCGGCGTCACCCGGTCACGCGGACCGTTGAGGTCCATCTCGAAATCCTGATAGTAGAAACCGGGGACAATCACGCTGCGGCCCGAAGGGCTGGTGAAGCGCGCATCGAGCCGGATGTCGGTGGGATCGTAGGGGTTGCTGTAGTCGGCATCGAGCGTGACTTCGACCTCGAACTTTTCGTAGCGCCCGACAGAATCGGTACGTGGGACCACCGCGGTGATCCCACGTACCACGCCCCCCGGTTCAGGTTGTTGTGCAGCAGAAGCCTCAGAAGTTAGTTTTTTTTTGAGCTGTCGCCACCCACAACGACGCGATCGATGTAGAACGCGCCGCTGAAGGCGGTCGTGCTGGTGCCGATCTTGACACCGATCTCTTTGACCGCCGCCGCGTCGCCCATCTGGCTCAGGTCGGCAGTGAGCGTGGTCCACTCGCCGGGCACCAGCGCGATGTCCGGCGTGTTGACCCAGGTCCAGCCGTCGCCCGTCTTCATAAAGACCTGGGCGATGAAGCCGCTGGCCTCGGCGGGTGCGTACACATCCACCGACACACCCGGATACATCGACCAATCCGCGCCATCGGGTGGGTCGATGTAGACGCCCATCTCTTCCCAGGCCGTGCCGCTGAATTCGCCGGTAAGCTTCAGCGAAGCGCTGCCCTCGGTCGCCATTTCGGTTGATTGGTCCAGCGCGCGCCCGGCGGGCCAGTAGTCGGCCATCACCCAGCCCTCCAGCCCATCCTCGAAGCTGGCAAACAGCACCGGTTCGGGCAGCGGAGCAGGTTCCTCACCGGACAGCCGCACGCCGTCGATGTAGAACGCACCGCTGAAAGCCGTGGTGCTGGTGCCGATCTTGACGCCGAACTCTTTGACCGCCGCCGCGTCGCCCATCTGGCTCAGGTCGGCAGTGAGCGTGGTCCACTCGCCGGGCACCAGCGCGATGTCCGGCGTGTTGACCCAGGTCCAGCCGTCGCCCGTCTTCATGAAGACCTGGGCGATGAAGCCGCTGGCCTCGGCGGGTGCGTACACATCCACCGAGAGGGTATCCCAGCTCGACCAGTCGCGGCCATCGGGCGGATCGATGTAGACGCCCATCTCTTCCCAGGCCGTGCCGCTGAATTCGCCGCTGAGCATCAGCGAGGCGCTGCCCGCGCTGGCCCACTCGGTCGATTGGTCCAGCGCGCGCCCGGCGGGCCAGTAATCGGCCATCACCCATTCGCCGGTGCCCTTCTCAAAGCTGTAAAGCATCATCGAGCGCGACAGCATGGGGCCGGTGGGCGCGGCGGCTTCGGCTTCGGCAGCCGTTTCGCCCAGGTCGATCACCTGGACGTTATCCACATAGAACGCGCCGCTGAAGGCGGTCGTGCTGGTGCCGATCTTGACACCGATCTCTTTGACCGCCGCCGGATCGCCCATCTTGCTCAACTCGGCGGTGATGGTGGTCCACTCGCCGGGCACCAGCGCGGTATCCGCCGTGTTGACCCAGGCCCAGCCGTCGCCCGTCTTCATGAAGACCTGGGCAATGAAGCCGCTGGCCTCGGCGGGTGCGTACACGTCTAGCGAGAGCGCATCATAGGCCGAGAGGTCCAGGCCATCGGGTGGGTCGATGTAGACGCCCATCTCTTCCCAGGTTGTGCCGCTGAACTCGCCGCTGAGCATCAGCGAGGCGCTGCCCTCGGTCGCCTGCCCGGTCGATTGTTCCAGCGCGCGCCCGGCAGGCCAGTAATCGGCCATAACCCAGCCGCCCAGGTCATCCTCAAAGCTGTACAGCAGCGAGGATTCGAGCACGGCAGGCGCGGCTTCCGGCTCGGCAGCGGCAGGGACATCCGACGGCGGGACAGTCTCCAGCGCGGCATAGTCGCCTTCCGCCCGGACGCCGTACACCTCGAATTCCCACAGCGAGAAGCCCCACTGCGTGCCGCGCTCGATGCCGTGCATCCGCACGTAGCGCGCCAGAACGGGCGCATCCAGCACGATGTCATCGATGCCGCCGTCGCTGTTCTGCTCGGCAAAGACGGTCTGCCAGGCGGAGCCATCCCAGGTCTGCAGCTCGTAGGACCGCCCATAAGCCGTCTCCCATTCCAGGGTGAACTGGCCGATCTCGAACACGCCTTCCAGGTCCACCATCAGCCACTGATCGTCGGCGTACTGGGTGGACCAACGGGTGGTCTCAACGCCATCGACTGCATACTCGGCCAGGTAAGCCTGGCTTTCGAGCGTGGACGCGGTGATCGGCTTGCCCAACGCCACGTTGCCCCGGTTAGGATCGGTCACCTGGACGACAAAAGCGGCACTCGAACTGTTGCCCGCCGAGTCGGGCGCGGTGACTTCGAGGCTGCCCGTGCCCACCTGCCCCACAGTGAACGTGAGCAGCAGTTCGCCCGCGTCGGAGATCGTCGGGGTGATCAGGTCCGGGTTGGTGTTGAGCGTGATTTCGTAGCTAAGGTTGTCGCCGTCCTCGACATCTTCAAAAACGTCGGCCAGGGTCGCGGCGACTGCCTCGGCCTGGGTGTTGGGTACAAATACGTTGTCAATCGGCGCGGTGATGACGGGGATTCGATCGAGATCACCCAGATCGATCACGACATGCTCCGGCGCGAGCTTGAAGATCGTGATCAGGCCGGGCTTGGCGTCCAACATGCGGCCAAACACATCGTCCTGGTAATAGCGCCAGGCCATCGCGACAGCATAACCGTTCTCGTACAGGTTCTGATACGACTCGATGCTGTTGCGCATGATGCGCCCTTCGGGCCGATAGCCGCGACCGAGGTCTTTGATGCCTGCGGCGGGGAATTCGCCGATCAGCAGGGGCTTATCCAGTTCCCAATGAGAAGCGGGATTGTGGAAGGGCGAGGTATCGTCGCCAAAGTGTTCCTGGTAGAAGTGCACCTGGTAGAAATCGAGCGTGCCCAGTTCATCGCCGCCCGCCGCGATCAGCCGCGCGTCGGGGTAGGAGCTGGTGAAGCCGCCCACATCGGTCCGCAGGCGCAGATTCCACGAGCCGTTGGTCACTTTGGCCTGGGGATCGGCGCGGTGAATGGCTCCGGGCAGCAGGTTGGTCCACTGCTGGATATAGGGCATGGTGGTGCGGACCTCGCTCCAGCCGAATTCTTCGGTCATGCCTTCCGGCTCGTTGCAGATTTCCCAGGCGATGATGCCGGGATGTCCGGCCAGCGCGGTTACCAGCGGAGTCAGCGCGTTGTCGATGTAAGCCTGGGTATAGGCGGGGTCTTCGATCAGCAGCTTATTCCACTCGGTCGGAACCCCTTCCTGTGTGCGCAACATATCGAACGACCACAGCGTCGGCAGCACCAGCACACCGCGCTCGTAGGCCAGGTCCACCGCGCGCTTGAAGTTCTTGATGTCGTTCTCGCCCAGGCCGCTCACTTTGCCGTCGTCGCCGTAGACGGGGCTGGCGCTGCCGTTGACATGCAGCCACCAGCGCACCGAGTTGCCGTGCGCGCTGGCGATGTCGTCCATGATGGCGACCCAGGTAGTTTCGTCGAAATCCTTCAGGTCGTATCCAAACTTGATCCAGCCCAGGTTGATTCCATTCAGGAACAACTGCTGTCCCCGGTGCTCGATGAACTGAGGCGGGCCTTGCTGGGGCTGGCCCTGCCGGGCCAGCGCCACCGAAGTCATCCCCGGCAGGGCCAGGGATAGCACGATCACCAGTACTGCCAGACGCTTGAACATGATATTCTCCTAAAAACG
>DAOUFU010000075.1:0-14165 GCA_034429275.1 Anaerolineae bacterium
TAGTTGTGCCACTCAACAAATTAGTCGCGCGGGCCGCCGGGAACCTTCCCAACCGCCCGCCGCCCCGTGGAGATGTGATGCCCGACTCCACCGCTTTCCGCACCGGCGATCAAGCCCTGGTCCGCGAGATCAACCTCTCGCTGATCCTCAGCCGCCTTGCTGAGGGGCCGCCGCTCTCGCGCGCAGGGCTGGCCGAGGCCACCGGCCTGAACAAGTCCACCGTCTCCAGCCTGGTGCAGGAACTGATCGATATGCAGTTCGTGCGCGAGACCGGGCTGAGCTCAACCGGTGTGGGACGCCCCGCCATGCAGCTGACGCTCAATCCCCAGGCGGGCTGCATCATCAGCTGCGAGCTGGGAGTCGGCTTCCTGCTGGTGGTGTGCGCCAATTTCGCCGCCGAAATCATCTGGCGGCACCACGAATACACCGACGGCTACCGCTCGCAGGCCGCCATCATCGAGCGCCTGCGCGAAGTGCTGGCCCAGGCCGTCGAAGCCGCCCGCGCGGTCTGCGGCGACTGCGGCGGGCTGTTGGGGCTGGCGGTGGGCGCGCCCGGCCTGGTCGATCAGCGCACCGGCACGCTGCTCTTCGCCCCCAATCTCGGCTGGACCAATGTGCCGCTCTACCGCATCCTGCGCGAGGACTTCGGCGATGTGCTGCTCTTCGTCGAGAACGAGGCCAATATGGCCGCGATGGGCGAATATTTCTTTGGGCAGGCGCGCGGCTTCCGCGATGTGGTGTCGATCAGCGTGGGAGTCGGGCTGGGCGGCGCGGTGATTCGCGGCGGGCGGCTGATCCGGGGCGCGACGGGCTTCGCGGGCGAGTTCGGCCACATGACGATGGACCCGGACGGCCTGCTGTGCAACTGCGGCAACCGGGGCTGCTGGGAAACCCAGGTCTGCGAATCCGCGCTGTTCCGCTACGTGCGCGAGGCCATCGCCCAGGGCGCGGCGTCATCGCTGGGCACGCCCGGCAGCGCCCGGCTCGATCACCTCACCGTCGCCCAGGTGGCCGAAGCGGCGACCCAGGGCGACCAGGCCGCGCGCGAGGCGCTGGGCCGCGTGGGCCGCTACCTGGGGATCGGCATGGCCTCGCTGGTGAACGCCTTCAACCCTGATCTCATGGTGCTGGGCGGAACTCTCAGCGTGGCTGGCGATACGCTGCTGCCCGCCATCCGCGCGGAGCTGGACGCGCGCGCCCTGCGCTGGAACCGCGACGCCATGACCGTGGCGCTGGCCCATCACCGCTCCGATGCTGCCGTGATGGGCGGCGTGGCGATGGTCTACCAGAGCGTGCTGGCCCAGCCGGGCAGCATTGTCCGCCGCGGGCTGTGACAGCGCCGGGGTCCCGCGCACCTCAGACAAAAAAGGGTGAGCCTTTCGGCCCACCCTGACTCATTAACCTTGATCCCCCTTCAACGCCTACGGAGCGCCGCAGTAACCATGACCAGGGGGCGGTTGACTCTGTCCTCCACCATGCCAGGGGATACACGTCGGCTCTGGCGTTGGCGGCGGTGGCGACGTCGGCGGTGGCGGCGGAGTTGGCTCGCCGGGCGCGGTGGTCGGCACGGGCTGACCGGGTACAGTCGTCGGCACGGGCTGGCCAGGGACTACCGGCTGGCCGGGGATCACAGGCTGGCCCGGCGCGGCAGTCGGTGCGGGCTGGCCCGGCACGCCCGGCTGAACCGGAACAACCACCGCAGGCGGCACATACGGCGCGGCAGGAGTCACCGGGTTGGGCAGCAGCGAGACCGGCAGCGCCTGCACCAGGTCCGCCGGGTAAGCAGTCGGCAGACCGGGCGGGCCGGAAGCCGTCGTGCCTTCCAGCGGGATGGAAACCACCGTGCCCGCCGGGACCACCTGCGTGACCCCGTTCGCCGTCACCGTCACCGTGCCGGAGATGGCGGCCACATTCATCTGCTGACCGGGCGCGGCCTGCAAAAAGGCCGACGACCCCACCTGGATATCCACTTCGTTGACCAGGAAGGTCACCTGGCCGACTCCATCCGGCGTCTGGATAATCAGGCCGCTCTGCGGCGCTTCGACGCACGGCGCATCATCAACCCCGCTCTGCAGCGTGAAGGCCTGCATCGGGCGCAGCATCTCCGACCCGGACGACACCACGGCCAGCGCCGAAAGGTCCTCGTCGGAGGCCATCAGGCTGGCGAACACCCAGGCCGTCTGGCCGGTCTCCGGCAGCAGGATGCGCAGCCACGAGCTGTCGGCCAGCCGCCCGGTCGCCTGGACTTCGGTGCCCGGCGGCAGCGACATCAGCACCGCGGACGTACTGTTCGGGTAGCGGCGCGCGTTGACGTTCTGGCCCGCCGCCACATAGGCGGGCAGCACCAGTGTTTCCGGCGTGTTATCGGTGATCTGAGTGTCGCCGAACAGCACCACCGTCACATTTTCCGGCGAGGAATCCGGCAGGTTTGCCTGCACCCGCAGCAGCGCGATCCCCCACGTCTGGGCCTGTTCGTTCATCTCGCCCAGGCGCAGCGAACGCATCTGGCTCACCTTGACGATGTCGCCCGCCTCGGTGAAGACAAAGCTCTCCACCTCCGGCTGGGGCTGTGCCTCCAGGTCGGTATGACCGTAGCAGGCTTCGTTGCGCCCGGTCGCTTCGCACCCCTTGGCGGCCAGTTCGAGCGCTTCGCGCACAATGCGCGGGCACACATCGTCATCCAGCCCCTCGATCACCTGGTCAGAAGCATCCAGCGCCCCGCCCGGCATAGCGAGCACCACCGCGCCCGCCAGGATGGCGATCAGAGCCACGCGCACAGCAATTGACTTTCTCATGGTCGAAATCCCCACACGATTGGACCGCTGGTATTTTCATTATAACCGAATTCTGTCAGGTCCATAAGTTATAGCATGGTTTAGCATAACCACGAGATACGCTGCCGCCGCGTAAATTCAGGAAAAATTAAGGTGGAATTCATGAAGAATTCGTATTCGGTGGGGATGAGAGACGGCCTCACCCCCGCCCTATGCGCCTCTTATGCACTTTGAGAAAATAACCGGCTATGGTGATCCGCGAGAGGCCGGCCTCACCCCCGCCCTGCGCGCCTCATGGGAGGCGCTTGGTCTGCCCCCTCTCCGAAAATTTTCGGAGAGGGGGCGAAGCGGCCCGGTTTTGGCCGCGCGGGGGTGAGGCCAGAGCTTCAGCCATTTGTGTTTGTCACTGTATCAAGCGAATGTTTGTCGCTCTTTGCGTGTCCCCAAACGGGCGGGCAGAGCCGTCAGGGAAGAACTGAGCGGATGCGGGCAATTACGGTGGGAAGGTCGCGTATCAAATCATTATTGGTGAAACGCAGCACATGCAGCCCCAACATTTCCAGGGCTTCCTGGCGCTCAGCGTCAGCGTTGGGTTGAGCGTGGATCGGCCCATCGACCTCGATCACGAGCGACGCTTCAGCACAGTAAAAATCCACGATATAACGGTCAATGCTGTGCTGGCGGCGGAAACGCACCCCCAACTGGCTGTTGCGCAGGTGCTGCCAGAGCAAGTCTTCGGCAGGAGTCGGGTTATGGCGCATCATTCGCGCCACCTGGATATTGTGTCGGCGGCGGGCAGGGTGAGGGGATGTGTAGGTTTTCTTACGCATGTGGATGTGCCACGTGGTGCGAGTCGGCCGGCCTCACCCCCGCCCTGTGCGCCTCTTGGAAGGCGACTGGGGGTGAGGCCGGTTTGCAGCAGCCTATTTCTTGCGTGCGGGGAAGCGGCTGAGCACCGTCGCGGTGTTGGGCACCACCGTCTTGTCGCCCATCACCAGCTCGCCCAGCGGCTTCTTGATCTCGGCCTTGTCCGCGCCCTGGAAGACCAGCAGCGATGTGCCTTCGTCGGCGTGAGTCAGCTTGATATACGCCTGCCCAAGCTGGTAGCCTTCGCTGTCGATGCTGCACGAAGTCACCACGCCGACCACGCGCCCACGCGCATCCACCAGCGGATCGCCGGGGTGCGGCGCGCGAACGCCCTTCTGGTCCATGCGGAAGCGCGTCACCACCGCGTCGCGCGTGCGCTCATGCGCGATGTAGGCGGCCTTGCCCACAAAGAACGGCTTCCACAGCTTGACGAAGCTGGCGAAGCCCGCGTCCGCCGGGTTCAGACCATGCTCGCCCGCCAGTTCGTGCCCATACAGCGGCAGCCCGGCCTCGGTGCGCAGGCTGTCGCGCGCGGCCAGCCCGACCGGAGTCGCGCCCGCCTCAATGCAGGTCGTGAACAGCGTCGGGGCCTGGTCGGGGTGCACGAACAGCTCAAAGGCCACGCGCTCGCCGGTGTAGCCGGTGCGCGCGATGATCACGTCCAATCCGGCGACTTCAGCGCGCATCACGCCCGCCCAGGGCAGTGCCTTGAGCCGGGTTTTTGCCGCCGCGTCGGTCATCAGCCCCAGCAGGATATCGCGGCTGGTCGGGCCTTGCAGCGCAATATCGACGCGCATCTCAGCCTCTACTGCCGGATCGCGCAGGTCGCGGATGGTCACGCGGTCGCGGCCCGGCAGCACCGAACACGGGCGGTCCGGGTCGATCTGCCACTCGCCGCGCTGCAGGCCGGTGATCCATGCCCAGTCTTTATCGTTGTTGGCCGCATTGACCACCATCATGAAGTGATCCACCGCCAGCCGGTAAATGAAGATGTCGTCGATCGGGATGCCGTCGATGCCCAGCAGGTAGCTGTAATGCGCCTCGCCGGGGGCCAGGGTAGAGACATCGTTGGCCGTCAGCGCGTTAAGGAAGGCTTCGGCCCCCGCACCCGTGAAGTCGAACACGCCCATGTGCGAGCCATCGAACACGCCCGCGCTGGTGCGGGTGGCAGCGTGCTCTGCCCCCACCGACGAATACCACACCGGCATATCCCACCCGGCGAAGGGCACCATCTTCGCCCCCAACTCGCGGTGCAGCGCATTGAGCGAGGTCCGCAGCAGCGGGGGATTCTCCGGCTCGGTCCATTGAAAGACGGGGCGCGCCGTGCCGTGCGGCCAGGCCGCATGTTTGCCCCGGCAGCCGACAAAATAGGCCTTGCCCGGCGTGTAACCGGTGTAGTCTGCCGCCCAGTCGCCGTCGAGATCGAGCGACTCGTAGCGCTCCATGTGCGAATCGCCGCGCAGAATGCTCACGCTGACCGGCCCCGGCACCTTGCCGTAGACGTCCACCGGGTCAAACGCCGCGAACCCATCCGAAAGCGAACGCAGCCACTCGGCCACCAGGTCGGCGTTGCGATCGACGCGCAGCAGGTAAACATCCGGGTGCAGGCGGTGAACCACCCCGCGTGCGAGCGGCGCGCCATCGGCATAGAGCACCCAGGTCGGGCAGAAGTCGCCGTCATTCAGCGTCAGCACGTCCGCCGTCAGCGCGACATCGAGGAATGCGCCCGCGTGTGGGCCGTAAATGTCGATGGTGGACCAGTGCGGCTCTGGATCGGGATAATCGGGCAGCACGTGGAAATGCTCGTCGGCGGCGTCCTGCTCTTTGAGGTATCCCGCCAGCGAAGGCAGGCTGTAGTCCAGCCCAGCCGAGGCAGCCAGCCGCGCCACGCGCCGCCGCGCATCAGCCAGCACCTCAAAATCGACCTTGGCGCGCAGGTTCTCTTTTGCGCCCGGTGCGTCATAGGTATAGGGATGGCAGGCGAACAGCACGTCCGCGATGATGTCGGCCAGCGCGTCGATCTGCGGTTCGCGGAAGCCGCGCTGCGTGATCCAGGGGGTGCCCAGCCGGAGACCGGTCGCGCGGAAGGCGGCCACATCGCCGGGAATGGTGTTCCGGTTGCAGACGATGCCCGCCAGGTCGAGGATGCGCGCGGCCATGTCGCCGCTGAGCGGGGTGCCGTCCTCGGCGGTGACGCTCTTGCAGTCGATCAGCAGCAGGTGCGTATCCGTGCCGCCGTGCGGAATGCGCAGCCCGCGCGCGGCCAGCCGTTCGGCCAGCCGCCGGGCGTTGGCAACAGTCTGCACCTGAAGCTTGCGGAACTGCTCGGTTGCCGCCAGCTTGAAGGCGACCGCCATGCCCGCGATGGCGTTCACATGCGGACCGCCCTGCTCGCCGGGGAACACGGCGCGATCAAGCTGCCGCGCCAGCTTGGGGTCGGTGGTGATCAGCACCGCGCCGCGCGGCCCGGCCATCGTCTTGTGCGTGGTGAAGCTGATCACATGCGCATGACCGACCGGGTTGGGGAACACGCCCGCCACCACCAGACCGGAGACGTGCGACACGTCCGCCAGCAGGATCGCGCCCACTTCGTCGGCGATGGCGCGGAACTTCGCCCAATCCGGTGCAAAGGGGTAAGAGGTATAGCCGGCCACGATGATCTTGGGCTGGTGCTCCAGCGCCAGTGCGCGGATGCTGTCGTAATTCAGCAGGTCGGTTTCGGGATCGACGCCGTAGCTCACCACCTGGTAGACCAACCCGGAGCGGTTGACCGGGCTGCCGTGAGTCAGGTGGCCGCCATGTCGCAGATCGAGCGCCATCAGCGTATCGCCAGGCTTGAGCACCGCGCTGTAAACGGCATTGTTAGCCGGGGCACCGCTCAGCGGCTGCACGTTGACGTACAGCTTCTCGGCGGGGTAGCGCTCGGTGGCGAACAACTCGGCGGGGCGCCGCCGGGCCAGGCTCTCGATGATGTCGGCGAATTCGGTCCCTTTGTAGTAGCGGGCGTCGCTGTAGCGGCGGTATTCGGCCAGGCGGATGTCCAGATCGAGGATTTGCTGCTGATCAAAATCCCGCCAGTCTGCCGACGGGTAACCCTCTGCATAGATGTTGTGGAACACCGACCCGACCGCCTGGCGGACCGCTTCCGGCACGCTGGACTCGGATGGGATCAGGATCAGGCGCTTGGCCTGGCGTATCGCTTCGAGATCGACCAGCGCGGCCACATCGGGATCGAGGCTGTCGAGACTGCCGCGAAACAGAAAATCGTCCATACCGGCTCCTTGAGGGTCAAAAACGCTCGAATGGGGCGAGGTTCATCTGGAAAAGCACATTACGCAGCATTCTAACACGTGGCACACCGAACACAAAACGCCCCGCGCAGATGGACGCACGGGGCGTGTTCATGGTGGGTGGCAAGGGACTCGAACCCCTGACCCCTTCCTTGTAAGGGAAGTGCTCTAACCAACTGAGCTAGCCACCCAGGGGCACCACTGACCAGCATTATAGCCGCGCGAACACTCCGCCGTCAAGAGGCGCTCCGAGGGAAAAACCGCGGCATTTCGACCCATTATACCCCACCCATCTGAGGGCCTCCACAAACCGCTTCTGAAGCCCCCAAAACCCATTTGACAACATTCTTGACAACGTGGCGGCTTGCGAACACCGCTTATCTTAGAACTGATTCAAACTTTTGAAGCCAATACATGACGCAGGTTAATCATAGCAAACGCGATATGATGAGCACCCAGGAAGTTGGCATCTTTGCGGTCAAAGCGGATGAGCAGCGCGCGGAACTTATCAACCCAGGCGAAACTGCGTTCGTTGGTAAAGCGCCGTTTGTAGACCTCGGCGTTGAACAAGCGTTTGCGTCCACGCTTGGGAGCCTTGCGATTGCGTTTGTTCTCAGCGATGTTGGGGATAACCCCATAGTTGAAACAGACTTTGCGGGCCTCGCGGGTATCAAAAGCGCTGTCGGCGTTGAAAAACGCGCCTGTGATGTTCAAGCCCAAGCGCTTCATGCTTTTGAAGGCGGTTTGGAGATGCGGCTTGAGGTTGAAGGCGTCGTTGTGATTACCCGCTACCATCCCCGTCGAAGCGAGAATGTAGCCGTTGGTATCCATGATGGGCAGAATGTTACTCGTCTTGGCGCGTTTGCGACCCTGATAGGCCACGCTCTCGCCACCTTTCTTGGCAATGGCATGACTGCCATCCAGGTTCAATTGACTCAGGTCCAGGGCGTCTTGCACGGTATGAATGCTCGCTTGCCAGACTTTTTCCAGACTTCCGTCGGCGCTCCATTTACGGAAGTGGTAGTAGACCGCCTGCCAACTGATTTCTTTTTTGTCGGCTCGTGCGGACTGGGTGCGGTGGGTAATTCGTTCCACTGGCAGCCTGTATGCAGCCGATAAAGGATGTAGTTGAAGACCTTGTACAACGGGATTTGGCATACGAACCCCCGTTTAGCCGTGCTCAGATAGGGCAAGATATGTTCGTTAAACTGCTTTTCAGTTACACTGGTAGGGATAGTGCTCATGGGATTTCACCTTTGCTGAGGTTTTTTCTCTCATGATGCACTATCTCCCCTTTAGTTCGCAAAAGTTTGAATCAGTTCTTATAGAAGATTCGGTTTACGGACCAACTATCCGCGCACCCCAAAAGCCCTCACCATCGCTCTTGCTGAGATGAGGCCCCATGCGCCCACCTTCGAGTTCTTCGCACCAACAAAAAGCACCCCGTTCGTTGCAGGGTGCTTTCCCAAAGATGGTTCGGAGGTACCCCTCTTGCGGACTATTCCGGCAATATCGCTTCAAGCTGGTCGATCAACTCAGGCAACCTGGAGATCACTGTCTCCCAAAGAATGTCCAGATTGACCTCGAAATAGGCATGGATGATGCGGTTCCTCATACCAACGATTTGAGGCCAGGCAATTTCAGCATGAGCGACCTGGACATCAGCGCTCACTTTGGAGGCCGCTTCACCGATGATGCCAATCGACATTGACAACGCCCGCACCAACATCTGGTTAGTGTCCAGGTCTTCCCGTGAGTAGTCCTGGGCAAAACTAACCGCTTCGCGAGCCGCATCCAGCATGTGACGCAGCCGAATCTCATCCTGCTCGTTCATACAAAACCTCAGCCGTGTCGAGCACCTTCTGGCGAAAATAGCGGCTCAATTCCTGCGGAGTCCTGAAATCCACCTTGCGGCCAAACATTTCAGTTAATTCCATCTCCATTGTGACCATATCGAATAGGCTGATGCGCGCACCCGGTTCAAACTCCACCAGAATGTCGATGTCGCTCTCTGGGCCAAATTCATCGCGCAGAGCCGAGCCGAATAGTAACAGCCGCTTGATGGGATAGCGCTGGCAAAAGTCGCTCAACTGCGACGAAGGGATCATCAACTGCTTGTTGACCATGTTGCCGATTCCTCATGCACTTTCACCTTCATGATACCCGGTGGAGTGTGAATAGCAAGCCCCCACGCGCCAGGGCAAACGCATCAAAATCCGGACATCGCCGTGAACGCCCCGGCAGAGGTGTACCCTGATGCACTTTGGCAAGGTGAGCGAATAGGGGATGGGCGAATGGATGGCCTCACCCCCGACCTGCGCGCCTCTTGGGAGGCGTTTGGTCTGCCCGGTTTTGGCCGCGCGGGGGTGAGGCCAGGCGACGCGTGAACCGAGACAGTTCTTTTGATGCGATAGCCCTGACTGCTGAAGGTCCATCTCTCGCCCCTCCCCTTCCCCAACGCCTGACCACCGCCATCCCTGCCCCTCATCTTTGGGAGTTCTACCTCTGAAGCAGCCGTGCTATGATGAAACTAGACGAGATGACGCGGGGGCAGAACACGGGAGGGAAGCGAGATGAAACACGACGACCAACGCACACCATACGCTCGAAGGCAAATCGGGCCGCTCGGCCCGGTGATCCTCGTGCTGCTGGCGGCATCGCTGGCTTGCACACTCACCGCCTCGCCCGGCGAGCCGACACAGACCAGTCCGCAGCCCTCGCCTACCTTGGCCCCGCTTATCATCATCCCCTCTGCCACGCCCCTGTTCACGCCCACGCCCATCCCCACCAGCACCCCGACTCCTGTGCCGTGCTATCCGCAGGTGGGCTGGCCGGTCTATATCGTTCAGCCGGGCGATACGCTCAGCAGCCTGGCCCAGCGCACGTTTTCCACGGTGGACACGCTGGCGCTGGCCAACTGCCTGGCCAATCCCAATCAAATCTTTGTGGGCAGCCCGCTCTATGTGCCCATGCTGCCGCTCACGCCTGCCCCCACCGCCACCGTGAGTCCGGTCCCCACCGGCGCGCCGATCACGACCAATCTGCCGGTGTTTCTCCAGCCGCTCTCGGTAGATCGTCACTGGATGGGCACGCTGGGCTATTGGGCCACCTATTCGCAGGGGGTGCGCGTCAATGCCGGGGATGTGCTCAATGCGATGCGGGTCAAGTTCTATGCCAATGACCACGCCAATGGCGGCGTGACCATCTTCATCGGGCAGGACGACTGGCCGAATGATGGCGCATTTGTCGATTACACCTTCCCCCATGTGGGGCTGTTCACCTTCCAGGCCATCGCGGAGAACGAGATCGGCAGCACGACCAGCACCGTCTTCACCATCCAGTACGATCCGGCCTTTGTGCCGCCGGAAGGTCAGTACAACCTGCTCAGCCTGACTCCCTCGCTCGGCAGCGATGGCACGGCGACCATCCTGCCCGCCAACAGCGTCGTGATGATCGGCTGGGCACACGCTCCGGCGGGCGCGCAGCGCGTCGATTTTATGCTGCTGCCGCCCAATGCCGCGCCGGACAGCACCGGCCCGATCGTCGGCACCGATTGGACTCCTGCCGATGGTGCCCAGGTGTCGTGGCTGGTCCCGGCGGGCACGCAGGGCACGCTCGAAGCAATGGCGCTGATGCCGGACGGGTCGCGGCTGGTCAGCCGCCCGGCGGCAGTGCGCGCGAATTATTGAGCGGATGGGTGCCCGGCGCGCGGTCTCGTTTTTCCGTTCTGCATCAGGGCGCGGTACAATCTGGGGGCCGGTGGCCGAGTGCACCACCGGCCCGGTTTTGTGAACGGCTCACTCAGCCCAACAGGAGCATCTCGTACTCATGACCAAGCCCTATCCCCCGATCAATCCCCGGTTCCCGCACCTGCTGCACGCCGGCGACAACAACCCCGACCAGTGGACGCCCGACATCTGGGAAGACGATATGCGCCTGATGAAGCTGGCGCACTGCAACACCGTGTCGGTCGGCATTTTCGCCTGGGTCGCCCTGGAGCCGGAAGAAGGCCGCTTCGAGTTCGGCTGGCTGGACCGCATCATGGATATGCTGGCGAAGAACGGCGTGTATGCCGTGCTGGCGACTCCCTCCGGCGCGCGCCCGGCCTGGATGTCGCAGAAATACCCGGAAGTGCTGCGCGTCCGGCCCGACGGCGGACGCAATCTGCACGGCGGGCGGCACAATCACTGCTTCACCTCGCCGGTCTACCGCGAAAAAACGCGCATCATCAACACCAAACTGGCCGAACACTACAAGGATCACCCCGCCCTGATGCTGTGGCATCTCTCCAACGAATACAGCGGCGAGTGTCACTGCGACCTGTGCAAGGACGCCTTCCGCGCCTGGGTGCAGCGCAAATATGGCACGCTCGAAGCCCTCAACCAGGCGTGGTGGACTGCCTTCTGGAGCCACACCTATACCGACTGGTCGCAGATCGAGCCGCCTAGCCCGGTCGGTGAGACCAGCGTGCACGGCCTCAACCTGGATTGGAAGCGCTTCTGCACCGATCAAACGCTCGACTTCATGCAGGCGGAGATCGCCCCGCTCAAGGCCATCACGCCCAACATCCCGGTGACCACCAACATGATGGGCACCTTCCCCGGCCTGAACTACTGGCGGCTGGCCCCGGCGCTCGACGTGATCTCGTGGGACAGCTACCCGCGCTGGCACCAGAACATCCCCGATGCCGAGATCGCCGCGCAGGTGGCCTTCACCCACGACATCAACCGCTGCATGAAGGGCGGCCAACCCTTCATGCTGATGGAGAGCACGCCCAGCATGACCAACTGGATGCCCCATGCCAAGCTCAAGCGGCCAGGCATGCACCTGCTCTCGTCACTGCACGCGGTGGCGCACGGCTCCGATACGGTCCAGTATTTCCAGTGGCGCAAAAGCCGGGGCAGCGCCGAAAAATTCCACGGCGCAGTGGTCGATCATGTGGGGCACGAGTTCACCCGCGTCTTCCGCGACGTGGCCGAAGTGGGCGAAACACTCGAAAAGCTCGATGCCATCGTCGGCACGACCACCCGCCCGCAGGTCGCGCTGATCTACGACTGGGAAAACAAGTGGGCGATGGATGACGCGATGGGACCGGTGCCGGGCGATAAGGGCTACCTGCCCGAATGCCTGCGCCACTACCAGGCCCTGTGGCGGCGCGGCATCCCGATGGACGTGATCGATATGGAGCAGCCGCTCGACCGCTACAACCTGGTGATCGCCCCCATGCTCTACATGGTGCGGCCCGGTGTCGCCGAGCGGCTGGCCGAGTTCGTCAAGCACGGCGGAACCCTGGTCACTACTTTCTGGTCGGGCATTGTCAACGAGAACGACCTGTGCTTCCTGGGCGGATTCCCCGGCCCGTTGCGCCCGATCCTGGGCCTGTGGTCCGAGGAAATCGACGCGATCACCCCGCAGGACAGCAACACCCTGTGCCCGGTGGCGGGCAATCCGCTTGCCCTGAGCGGAAAATATACCGTCTCCGAGCTGTGCGACCTGATTCACAGCGAAGGGGCCGAGGTGCTGGCGACCTATGGCAGCGACTTCTACGCCGGGCGGCCCGCTCTCACGGTCAACACTTTTGGCGAGGGGCACGCCTACTATATCGCCGCGCGCACCGGGGCCGACTTCCTGGCCGACTTCTACGACGCCCTGGCCGCGCAGTACCACATCCGCCCGGTGATCGACACAGCGCTGCCGCAAGGGGTCAGCGTGCACGTGCGCTCCGACCGCGCCTCGTCGGGCGCGCGCGATTACGTCTTCGTGATGAATTTCAACGCGGAGCCGGTCACCGTCAAACTCGATCGCGACACCTACACCGACCTGCTGACCGACGAAGCCATCACCGATTTTACGCTGGCGCTGGAAGGATACGGCCTGCGAGTGCTCTCTCGCGCCCGCCGTCCGCAGGCCGATTGACGGCACAGAACGCAGCGGGGCGGGTCTGCGCAGACCCGCCCCCCCCAGCGCGCGCTCAATCCACCACCCAGATCATAGCCCCCAGCCGGGCCACGCCCCCCCTCCACGTTCGCGCGCGCACCCCCGCCCGCTCGAAGGCGTCCTGCATGGCGCTCTCGATAGCCGGGTGGTTGTAGGATGCAAACGCCATCAGCGCAGGCCCCGCCCCACACAACACCACCCCGTGTGCACCCGCCTTCTCTGCCGCCTCGACTACCCGCTCGTAGCCGGGAATGGCCTGGCGGCGGTACGGCTCGTGCAGGCTGTCGCGCAGCACGGGTTTGAGCAGGGTCACGTCACCCGCCCGCAGCGCCTCGACCAGCAGAGCGGCATTCCCCAGGTTGCTCACCGCTTCAGACATGCGCACCTGGGCAGGCAGGTCCTTGCGCAAGCGGGGCGTGAATCCCGGCAGCGTGGGCACGGCCAGCACCACTCGAAACTGCGCCACCTCCACCGTGCGATACACCAGCCGACCGGGGCTGGCCGCGCAGATGCTCAGGCCGCCGCGCATCGCCGCGACGACTGCTTCCGGCTGGCCGGTCAGCTCGGCGGCCATCTGGATCAGGCGGTCGTGAGTGAACGGGCTGCGCAGCAGGTTATTGGCTCCCACCAGCCCACCCACCGTCAGCGTGACGCGCGCGCTCAGGCCCACATCGAGCGGGATGGCGTTCACCAGGCGCACGTTCAGCCCGGCGGGAGCCTGCTCGACGGCCTGGAACACCTTGATGGCGGCGCGCATCACCGGGTTGTGATAGTCGTCCGGCAGGTCGTCGCGGCCTTCGCCCTGCACGCTGACTTCGAGCGCCTCGCCCCGGCTGAGGCTCATCTCGATGCTGTTACGCAGATTGAGCGCCAGCCCCAGCACATCGTAGCCGGGGCCGATGTTGGTACACACGGCGGGAACCGATACATTCACCTTGTGCATGAAGCCATTCCCCCTCAAAAGCGGCCAGTCACAGCCGCGCCGCGGTTAATCCGCTTTGAGAAAATACCCGGCTATGGTACCGCGCGAGAGTCCGGCCTCACCCCCGACCTGCGCGCCTCTTGCGAGGCGCTTGGTTCGCCCCCTCTCCGAAAATTTTCGGAGAGGGGGCAGAGCGGCCCGGTTTTGGCCGCACGGGGGTGAGGCCGGTCGTTCGCCCACTCATATCCGATCAATTTGCCAAAGTGCATCAGCCGCGCCGCAGTCACAGCCCCGGCGCGGTCACCGCCGCGCCCGGATCGCATAGTCCGCCGCGGAATCAAACAGGGGCGGATCGGTCCCGTCGGGCGGGTGCGC
>DAOUFU010000076.1:0-40174 GCA_034429275.1 Anaerolineae bacterium
AGGTACTGGTCGAGGTTGATGTAGGGGTCGCTGAAGTCGACGAATTCCTTGCGCTCTTCGATGATGCTGATGCCGGTCATGCCCATGTCGAACTGGCCCGCGCCGACATTGGCGATCATGACATCCCAGCTGGTGACCTCGTAGCGCGGCGTGCAGTTGATGCGCGCGCACAACTCCGCCACCAGGTCATACTCGTAGCCCATCACTTCGCCGGTGGTAGGGTTCTCGAACTGGAACGGCACGTAAAGATTTTCTACGGCGATCACCAATTCCTGCCCATCGAGATCAGGCAGAGAGGTGTAGATAGGACCGGCAGCCTGGGCCGGTGCTAGCGCCAGGATCAGCGCAACCAGGACGACCAGGGCCAAGACCTGTTTAAGGTGTCTCATATCATGGGTCTCCTTGTGCTCACAAAGAACTAACGTAACACGCGTTCTGAGTTTAATCGGCTGTCGGGCGATCTGCAACACATGGCTATCCGAGTTGGTTATGAAAAAAAGGCCGTTTATCGCTGTTCGTGATAGTCCAAATGAGGCCAAAACACGTGATAGGAGTATCGTCAACGGTCTCCGTGACTTCCGGCACTGGGGGCTGGAATGGCAAACCTTTACCATCTCTATGTTCTCATTTGTGAAGGAGGGCACAAATCATGGTCTATGCGCTGCTGGTGGCTGGGATGCTGCTGTGTGCGCTTCAGGCAATTCGCGCCAAGCACCTCTTGACCTCGGCATTGTGGCTGGCCGGGGTGAGTGCACTGGTGTCTATCATCCTGTACCGTTTGGGAGCACAGGAAGTCGCTGTGATCGAATTGAGCGTGGGAGCAGGGCTGGTCACCGTGCTGTTTGTCTTCGCGATCAGCATTGCCGGCGATGATGCCATGAGCGCCCCGCCCGTTGTGCCGCGCGCATTGGCGGCGGGCATGATCCTGGCTTTCGCGGTGATTCTGGGCGCGATGGTGCTCCCGATTGATAACCTGGATCTGACACCGGCAGAGCGGACATTTTCGCAGGCACTGTGGGATGATCGGGCGCTGGATGTGCTGGTCCAGATAGTGCTCATCTTTGCCGGCGTGCTAGGCTTAATTGCTATTTTGAAGGATACGATGGTATCGCTCACCGTTCAGCATGGTGGAGCAGGGGATGGCAGCATGGAACCCCTGGCAGCCCAGCCCAAGAGCGAGACGGATTCCGGTGAGGTGCGGGGATGAGTACAGTAGAAATCATCGTAGTGGGAGTACTGGGCCTGGTGGGGATTGGCATTTATGGGTTATTGATTACGCGCAATCTCATCAAGGTGGTGATCGCGCTGCAAATCCTGGTCAAAGGCGCGCTGCTGGCTCTGATTGGGGCGGGCGAAGTCAGCAACCAGGCGATGGTGAGTCAGAGCCTGGTCATGACGGTGATCGTGGCGGATACCGTTGTGGCGGTTGTGGCACTGGCGATGGTGGTCCAGGTCAAGCGGCTGCTAGGGACACTGGATGTTCGCGCGCTGACGAACTTGCGAGGTTAGGCATGGTTGATGTGCTCATTATCCTGATCGTGGGATTGCCCTGGCTTGGTGCGCTGGCGGTATGGCTGGCTGGCAACGAGCGACCGCAGGTGCAACACAGACTGGCGGTCGTTTTTTCGGTTGCTGCCGGAATTGCAGCGTTGATCTTGCTGCCTTCCTACAGCGACGAAACCGCGCTAAGCATCGATGCAGGCAGCATCTTCGGCGAGTTCACTTTCGTGCCCGATGGCCTGGGCGTGTTCCTTGCGGCAGTGGCGACTGTAGTCGGCAGCCTGGCAGTGATTTTCTCGGTGGATTACATGCACGGCGACCGGCAGTTGGGACGCTACTACGCCCTGGTGCTGCTGTTCATTGGCTCGATGGCCGGGCTGGCACTCAGTGGTAGCCTGCTGCTATTGTTTGTCTTCTGGGAAATGACGGCGCTTTGTTCCTATGCGTTGATTTCGTTCTATAACGACGATCCCAAAGCGGTCGAAGGTGGGATCAAGGCGCTGATCATGACACAGGTGGGCGGTGTCGGCTTGCTCGCCTTTGCGTTGATTTCCTACGCCTATCTGGGCGATTATCAGATCAGCACGTTTCTGGCCAGGGCCGAGACCTTGCCCTCGAATATCCTGGCAGTGATGGCATTTGGTGCGCTGGCTGCGGCTGCTGCAAAATCCGCCCAGGTGCCGTTCCATACCTGGCTGCCCGGCGCGATGGAAGCACCTTCGCCGGTCAGCGCGCTCATCCACGCGGCCACAATGGTTAACGCGGGTGTCTACCTGCTGGCCCGGTTTTACCCGGCATTTGAGGGTGTCGAGGGCTGGACGACTGCGGTGATTGTGGTCGGCGCGGGATCGGCGCTGTTGGCCGCGTTGATGGCCTTGTTCGCCAACGATCTCAAGCGTGTGCTGGCCTATTCGACCATCAGCCAGTTGGGTTACATGGTGTATGCTGTGGGTGTGGGGGGTGTTTTCGCCAGCCAGTTCCACCTGTTCAGTCATGCGGTCTTCAAGGCGCTGTTGTTTTTGGCCGCGGGGGCAGTGATTCATTCGGTGGGCACGCGGGACATGCAGAAAATGGGCGGATTGGGTCGCGAGATGCCGTTTATCCGCAACGTGTTCATCATTGGGGCGCTGGCGTTAGCGGGCATCCCGGTGCTGAATGGCTTTTGGAGCAAGGAACTCATCCTTGAGGAAGGTCACGCCGAAGGGCCGCAGTGGGCCTACGTGGTGATGCTGTTCGGCGCGGGGCTGACGGCGCTTTATACGTCGCGCATGGTGTGGCTGGTCTTTTTTGGCGAACCGCGCGAGCGCCATCACGTGCATGGGGTCGGGCGGGCGATGAAGCTGGCGACCGGAATCCTGGCTGCCGGTACGTTGATCACCTGGCTGGCAGTGGGTGCTTTTGGCGAGATGATCGAAGAAAGCCTGCCTTATCACGGGCTGCATATCCATGCCGGTGAAGCCTTAATTGAGGATATCGCAACCGCACCGGCCACCCTGCTGGCGTTGGGAGTAGTCGCGCTGGGTATCCTGGCGTGGGTGCTGCGCGGATCGTTGGGCGGCCTGGTCGTCAATTTACCCGTGCTGCCCGGCGCTGCCACGCGCGATTTTGGCTTTGAGGCGGTGAACCGCCGGATCACACAGATCACGTGTACAGCGGCGGACTGGCTGCGCGTAACCCAGACCGGTTACCTGAACTGGAATGTTTTAGGGATTATCGGCGGGATCGTGGTGGTGTTGATCGTGCTGGCACTGGGAGCATAGGTGACGATGAATGAGTTGACCGCTTTCACCTGGATGATCACGCTGCCCCCCCTGGCGTCGCCTGTGATCTACCTGGCTGGTCGGCTGGTGAAAACTGCCCGCGGGAACATAGCTCGCTGGCTGGCGCTGCTGGCCTTGCTGGCAACGTGGGTCCCATTTGGAATCGCTGCCTCGGACCTGAACACTGACGGCGTACAGACTTATGTGCTGGGTACGGTGGCACTGCGTCTAGATGACCTGGCGCTGCTGCTGGCGGCGCTGGCGTTGGGATTGGGTACGCTTGCCGTGCTCTATTCCGGGCCGTATATGGCGGCAGAGGGTAACCAGGAAAAGTATTATGCGTCGCTCGTGGCATTGATCGGCGTGATGATGGGGTTGGGCTGTGCAGGGGATTTGTTCAACCTGTGGGTATGGTTCGAGGCGATGGCGATCGCGTCTTACCTGCTGGTTGCGTTTTACCACGAACAGCCGTCTTCGCTTGAGGCCGGTATCAAGTACCTGGTGCAGAGCGCGGTGGGATCGGCCCTGGTGTTGCTGGGGATCGCGCTGGTGCTGGCACACACAGGCACGCTTGACCTGGTTGAGATCGGCGCAGCAGCCGACGATTCGCCGCTGCTGCTGGCAGCCGGCGGTTTGTTTGTGATTGGGTTCGGCGTCAAAGTGGCACTGGTTCCGATGCATACCTGGCTGCCAGATGCGCATTCTCAAGCGCCAAGCGGCATCAGCGCGATGCTCTCTGGTGTGGTGATCGAAGCCGGATTGATCGCCCTGCTGCGAGCATTGGGGCCACTGACCGGAGAAGAGGCGTCGTGGGGCGAGCTGTTGATGGCCTTTGGCGCGCTTAACATGGTCGTGGGGAACCTGATGGCTCTGCGTCAGACCCAAGTCAAGCGGCTGCTCGCCTATTCGAGCTTGAGCCATGTCGGGTATATGCTGCTGGGGCTGGGAATTGCCCTGTATGCGCGCCAGGCGACCGGCGCAGAAGGCAGCCTGTTCCACATGCTCAATCACGGGTTGATGAAGGGCCTGGCGGTTTTTGCGGCGGGAGGGCTGCTCTATGCGTTGCATATTGCGGTTGGAGATCATGGCCCATTGGTGATCGATGACCTCAACGGTGCAGCCCAACGTTATCCGGTCATGGCATTGGGGTTGAGTGTCGCGGTGTTGGCACTGGGTGGACTGCCGCCGCTTGCGGGATTTATGTCCAAGGGGCAAATCTTCGTCGCCGGTTTCGAGACGCGCAACCATTGGATCGAGGCGCTGGTTGTGTTCGCCGCGCTGAACAGCGTGCTGTCGCTAGGATACTACGCCCCGCTGGTGAATGCAGTCTATCGTCAGCAGCCGTCGGCTGCTGTGCAGCAAGGGAAATCCGTCCCCGTGCTTATCGTTGTGCCGGTGGTGGCGATGACACTGGCAGTCGTGGCCATTGGTGTGTGGCCTGCTTTGCTCCGTTGGATCACCGAGCCGGCGGGGAAGGCATTGCTGGCGATATTCGGCGCGTAGCACGCAGCGCGGGTTATGCGGGTCGAGGATTGAAGGAAGGATAAGCGATCGATGGATGAAATTCTCCTGGCTCCGCCGGTGGCGTTCCTGATCTATGTGGTGATGATGACTGGCCTGTCGCTGTTCGGGCGTTCGCTGGCCGGACCGAGCGAGGCATCGGCGGCAAAGTCGAGCACGTATTCGAGCGGTGAAGCATCGCCGACCCGCCCGGCAGTACCCGGCTACAAGCCGTTTTTTCTGATTGCCCTGTTCTTTGCGATCTTGCACCTGGGTGTGCTGATGTTGGGCAGCAGCGATCTGTCGGGCATCACGGCGTTTTACCTGGTGGGCCTGATGGCCGCGCTGTTGGCTCTCATTTTGGGATGACAGATTTCGTACATGAGCACGAGACCGGCTGACCGCGCTGGTTGGGCGGGTATTCTGCCGGGAATAGACGGACACAGGGGACAACATGAATCTCGATCACGTCTGGCAAGAAGCGCTGAACAGCATCAAAACCTGGGCGCGAGTGAATTCGCCCTGGGCGATCCACTTCAATAGCGGGTCGTGCAACGGGTGCGATATCGAAATCCTGGCGACTCTCACGCCGCGCTACGACATGGAACGATTTGGGCTGAAATTGCAGGGCAGTCCGCGTCATGCGGATGTGCTGATCTGCACCGGGCCGGTGACGCGTCAGGCGCGTGAACGCCTGATCCGCATCTATGAGCAGATGCCAGAGCCGAAGTTTGTGATTGCTGTAGGTGCTTGCGCGCTGTCGGGTGGGGTATTTCAGGGCTGCTATAACATCATGGGCGGCATCGATGAGGTGCTGCCGGTCGATGCGTATGTGCCGGGCTGCCCGCCGCGCCCTGAAGCGATCATCGATGGGGTGGTCAAATTGCTGACCAGCCTGCAGGAAGGCACGCCGGTGAACAGCAGCGCGCCCTCAGTGGGGGAGGAAGCATGATGGCGGACCAGACTCCGGTTGGGCAGGATTTGCAGGTGGCGGCAGGGTTGTTGAGTGCCTGGGCGCGCGAAACGCTCATGCCTGAGCCGAACCGTATGGACGTGATCATCGACGCGGCGGACATTGTGGCAGCGTGCGAAGCGTTGATCGCCCATCATTGGGGTTATCTCTCGGCGATGACCGGGCTGGACCTGGGCGTAGAGGCCGGGCTGCTGGAGGTGCTGTATCATTTCTGCCACAAGGCCGAGGTGGTCACCCTGCGGGTGCGCATCCCGCGCGATCACCCCGTGCTGCCCAGCATTTACCGCGTAATTCCCTCGGTGAGCTTCTATGAACGCGAACTGATCGAGATGTTGGGGCTGACCATTGAAGGGACACCCAATACAGACAAGCTGTTCCTGCCGGATGACTGGCCGGATGGCGTTTATCCTCTGCGCAAAGACTTCACCATCGCAGATGCGCAAGGTTAGGGAGGACCCACACTATGCCAACGAAACAGGGTGAGGTTTTCAAGATTCCGATCGGGCCTCAGCATCCCGCACTGAAAGAGCCGGGTCACTTCGAATTTTCGGTTGATGGTGAAGTGGTGACAGGCGCATCACTGCGCCTGGGCTACGTCCATCGCGGTATTGAGAAAGGAACCGAAGGACGTAACTGGGTGCAAGCGCTGTATTTGCTGGAGCGCATCTGCGGGATTTGCTCCCATGTACATGCGACAGCCTACTGCCTGGGTGTGGAACGCCTGGCCGAGGTTGAGGCTCCGCCGCGTGCCCAGGCGATCCGCGTGCTGGTGGCCGAGCTGGAGCGCATTCACAGCCACATGCTGTGGCTGGGGGTGGCTGCACACGAAGCCGGTTTTGATATGCTGTTCATGTATAGCTGGCGCGACCGCGAGACGGTCATGAACCTGCTGGAAGGTATCACCGGCAACCGCGTCAACTACTCGGCGAACTTGCTAGGCGGCGTCAAATGCGATGTGGACAGCGAACAGGCCGATGACATTCGTGTTGGGCTGGAATATCTGGAAGACCGGATCAAGCACTATCTCCAGGTGATCTCGACCGATGCAATGTTCCTGCGGCGTACGCGCGGGATCGGCGTGATGACACAAGCGGACTGCGAGCGGATGGGTGTGGTAGGCACCACGGCGCGAGCTTCTGGCCTGGCGCGCGATGTGCGCGTGGACGCGCCCTATGCCGCCTATGATCAGTTCCCGGTGAAACTGGTCACCGAGACGGCAGGCGATCTTGAGGCGCGGTTCAAGGTTCGCATCAATGAGCTGTTCGAGAGCATCCGCGTCATACGCGAGATACTCGATCACATGCCAGAAGGCGACCTGGTGGCGCGTATGCCGCGCCGCATCAAGGAAGCGGAGACAATCAGCCGGGTGGAAGCTCCGCGCGGCGAGCTGTTCTATTTCATCAAGAGCAACGGCTCCGATATGCCGGAACGGGTGAAGGTCCGCACGCCCACGCTGCCGAACATGGCTTCGGTGCTGGAACTGGCAGTTGGCCACCAGCTGGCCGATATTCCGATGATCCTGACAGGGATCGATCCTTGTTTCTCATGCAATGATCGGATGGTGGTGGTCAACAGTGGGCGCAGCCAGACGACCTGGACCTGGGAACGTCTGCGGCAATATGGGATCGAGTATTACTCATGAGCACTGTGAGCGCATTGTTTGCACTGATCGTATTCCCTGGCGGCCTGTTCATCCTGGCTGCGGGGATGTTCTACGAATGGGTGGATCGGAAGCTGGTGGCGCGGCTCCAAAACCGGGTGGGACCTCGCTGGTTCCAGCCGCTTGCCGATACGATCAAGCTGCTGGCGAAAGAAGAAGTCGTGCCCGAAGGCGTAGACGCGCGGTTGTTTGTCGCCCTGCCGGTGATCGCGCTGGCAGGCGCAATGACGGCGGTGCTGTATGTGCCGATGGCAGGCTTTGACCCGGCGTACAGTTTCAATGGTGACGTGATTGTGACGATCTACATGCTGAGCCTGCTCACGCTGGGGACAGGGCTGGCGGGCGCGAACACGCTCAACCGCTTCTCGCTGATCGGTGCGACACGCACACTGACCCAGTTGTTCTCGTACGAAGCGCCGTTTTTGCTGGCGCTGCTGGGTCCGGCGATCGCGGCCAAAAGCTGGCAGATCAGCGAGATCGCCAGCTACGCCGGTGATCACTGGATGATCCTGGCCCAGCCGATCGGTTTCCTGGTGGCATTGATCGGCTTGATGGGCAAGCTCGAACTGCCGCCCTTTGACGCCCCGGAAGCCGAGACGGAAATTGTCGCAGGTGCGCTGACAGAGTACAGCGGACGCGGGCTGGCACTGTTTCACCTGGGCAAAGGAGTGGAACTGGTGGTGGGGCTGACGCTTGTCGCCGCGTTCTATTTGGGCGGCGTGGCGAACCCGGTGGCGTTTGTGGTCAAAACCCTGGCCCTGCTGTTGGTGCTGGCGGGCATTCAAGCCCTGATGACCCGGCTCCGTATTGACCAAACCGTTGGCTTATGGTGGCGTTATGGGACTCTGCTGGTTTTGGTGCAGTTCCTGGCGCTGATCGTGTTGGAAGGAGCGGCGATATGAGACTCGGCGGCATGTGGCGGGATGCAATCACCGGAATTATGCGCAACCCGGCGACGGAGAAATACCCGTTTGAGCGCCTGAAAGCGCCGGACAACCTGCGCAGCAAGCTTCAATGGAACCTGGACGAATGTACCGGCTGCGGCCTGTGCGCCAAAGACTGCCCAGCGGATGCTATCGACGTGATCGTGCTGGACCGCAAAGCCAAGCGCTTCGTCTTCCGCTATTTCGTGGATCACTGCACCTTCTGTGGGCAGTGCGTGGTCAGCTGCCGCAAGGGCTGCCTGGAGATGTCGAGCGATGAATGGGAACTGGCGGCGCTCGACAAGCGTGTGTTTGAAGTCTACTACGGAGCCGAAGCCGATGTTGAATCCGTCCTGGCGAACGCTGCTGCGACAGGTGATTCTGAGCCGGCGGAAGGCTGATCGTGCGCCGCGCGTGGCGGTGGTGGGCATCGGCCACGAACTGAACGGTGATGACTCAGCCGGTCTGATGGTAGCGCGCGCGCTGCTGGCACGCGCGGATCACTCAGACCGGCTGCTGGTGATCGATGCCGGGGCGGCCCCTGAAAACCAGACCGGCGTTTTGCGCGCTTTTGAGCCGGACCTGGTACTGCTGGTGGATGCGGCACAGATGGGCGCGGAACCGGGCGAGGTGCGCTGGATTGCATGGCAGGATACGACCGGAATCAGCGCCAGCAGCCACAGCCTGCCGCCCTATATGCTGGCGAAATTCCTGGCTGGCGATCTTGGCTGCGAGGTTGCCTTGTTGGGGATTCAGCCCGCGCAGAATGCTTTTGATACGCCGCTCTCGGCCCCGGTGGCGGCAGCCGTGACGCGGACCGCTGAACTGCTGGCCGCCGAACTCTTGCCCTCAGATATGGGCGGCAGCAGCCTCGTCCACCATCCAGATTAGTTCTCCATCGACAGGCCGAACTAACTGGGCAGGATAGACCTCCGGCTGGTAGTCCCCATGCAGCACCTCTGCCAGCGTCTCCGCTTTGGCAGCTCCTGTGACCAGAAAGATCACCTGCCGGGCGGCATTGATTGCCGGAACCGTCAGGGTGATGCGCCAGGCTTCAAGCCGGGGGACGAAATTTTCGGTGACCCAGCGACCGACCTCGTTCAGTGCCGCAGTGCCGGGGAACAGGGACGCGGTATGACCATCCTCGCCCATCCCTTGCAGCAGAAGATCGAAGCGGGGGACGTCATCGCCGACGTTGGAAGCGGAATCTGTGGTGGTAAAAAAGCGGCGCAGGTCAGCTTCGTAGTCTGCGGCGGCGTGCGCCGGGGCGATCTCGCCGCGCATCCGGTGGATATGCGTGGACGGGATGGGCACGTGATCGAGCAAAGCTTCGCGCGCCATGCGGAAATTGCTCTCAGGATGATCGGGAGGGACACATCGCTCATCGCCCCAGAATACGTGAATGCGTGACCAATCGAGCCGGTGGGCATAGTCATCACTGGCGAGTAAGGTCAGCAGCGCGCGCGGTGTTGATCCGCCAGATAACCCCAGGCTGAAGCGGTCCCGCGCAGTGATGGCGGCAGCGGCCTGCGTCACGATGTGATCGGCAGCGGCCCGCGCGAGTTGCCCGGCATTTTCAAAAACCTGAACGTTGATCATTGGCAGTCCTCGTGCACACAGCCTTCGAGCCACATCCGTCCGTCGCGTGCCATGAATTGCTCGGACTCCGCCGGTCCCATGCTGCCAGGGCGATATATGGCCATTGGCGGCGCATCGGCGCTGGCCCACCCTGCAAGGATGGGATCAATCAGGCTCCAGGCGTGCTCAATCTCGTCGCTGCGTGTGAAGAGCGAGGCGTCGCCGTTGAGTGCGTCGAGCAACAGCCGTTCATAGGCTTCGGGGAGGCGCTTCCCGGCAAAGGACGAGCTGTAATGGAATTCCATATCGACCGAGCGTGTATCCTGCACCGAGCCGGGGACTTTGGCTTCAAACTTCAGGTGGATGCCTTCGTCGGGCTGGATGCACAGTGACAGGCTGTTGGGGGTAAAGCAGTTATCTTCGGCCTGGGGATTGAACAGCATGTGTGGCGGGCATTTGAACTGCACGACGATCTCGCTGACTTTGCGGGCGAGTGCCTTGCCGGAGCGCAGATAGAACGGCACGCCCTGCCACCGCCAGTTGTCGATTTGCAGCTTGAGTGCGGCATAAGTGGGCGTGAGCGAATCGGGCGCGACCCCTTCGGTCTGGCGATATCCTTCGTATTGCGCTCGCAGCGTGTTGTTGAGAGCGATGGGCCGGATAGCGCTGAGCACCTTCACCTTTTCGTTGCGCAGGGCATCCGCATTGAATGAAGCGGGCGGTTCCATCGCGACCAGGGCGAGCAGTTGCAGCAGGTGATTCTGGAACATATCGCGCAGCACGCCTGTGCCGTCATAAAAGGCCCCCCGGTGCTCGACATCGACGGTTTCGGCAACGGTGATTTGCACGTGGTCCACGTAGTTCCTGTTCCACACCGGCTCGAAGATGGTATTGGCAAAGCGGAAGAACAGGATATTCTGCGCAGTCTCTTTGCCCAGGTAATGATCGATACGGTAAATCTGGCTCTCGTCGAACACGCGATGGATGATTTCGTTCAGCGCGCGAGCCGAGGGGAGATCGTGACCGAACGGTTTTTCGACCACAATGCGCCGCCAGCCATCATCGCTGTGGGCCATGCCCGACGCTCCCAGGTGTTCGACGATCGGCTCGTAGAGTGAAGGGGCCACCGAGAGATAGTAGAGCCGGTTGGCAGGGCCTTGCTCACGCTCGCGTAGGAAAGCCTCCAGACGCCCGTAATCCTCGTCGGATTTGGCATTGCCGGGCACATACCAGAGCTTGTGCGCAAACTCTGCCCAGCGCGATTCATCCAATGCCCCATTCACCGATCGCGCGGTGCTCTCGTGCACGGCAGCGCGGAACTCCTCATGAGACAGCGGGCTGCGCGACTGGCCCACAATCGACAACCGCGCGGGCAGACGGTCCTCGCAAAACTGGTGGAACAGGGCAGGGATCAGTTTTCGTTCGGTGAGATCGCCGGATGCACCAAAGATGACCAGTGTGGTCGCTTTGTCCTGAGACTGGCTCATTGTTGATTTCACTCCTGAGAAAAGCCGGGTCTACCCAGACTATACTCCACTCACGGGTGAGCTGCACACGGTTCGTGTTCAATGCCCAGGGGGATTCAGGCGATATACAACAAATCCATGCTCTCGATCCTCATAAATGGGGATGGCGATTATGCCTGCATAGCGCAGCGCATCCAGCCATGATGCAGCATCCTCTGGGGAAGGGGCCGCGAAGAAGCATCCCTTCAATGGGCAGCGGTTTCCCATGATAACTTCGGCCAGTGCTTCGGCCTGGGCGGCGTAACGGACCTCGATGACCGGTTCTGCGCCGAGATAGTAAGCCAGTTCCCACCCCAACCAGTGGTCGTAGAGAATTGCGCCATTCAGTTCGTTCAAGGCGACAGCCAGGGTATCAATGCCGTTGTGTTTGCCCTGATCTCCACCGAGGGGAGCGTTCCCCTGTAGAGTGGCCACAGTGCCGGGCAGCAGTAGGGCGATCAACAGGGCGGCGGCAACCAGGGGTGGCCATACAGATGCATTCTGGTTTGCAGCGCCCAGGGCGCGGGCTGTTCCGACTAACAGGCGTGCGGAAAGCAGCAGCACAAAGGGGGTCAGGATGTGCAGGTAGCGGTCGTAGGTGTTGAAGGCGACCAACCAGTACCAGCCGATGAACGCCAGCGCATAGGTGGCGATGAGCCAGTCGAGCACGGCGGCGCGAGTCGGGCGGCGGAGGTGATCGATCAACCGGAGGGGCAGCAAGGCGAGCAGCGTTATGTTTGCTGGTAGTGACCCGGTCATGAAACTCGCCCAATGGCCCCAGGCGCGCAGGCGGGGCCAAACCTCGTCGGAGCGGACCAGGCGGCCCGGATCATTACGCTGCCACCCCAACTCAAAAAAGCTGCGTGGCGCACGTGCAGTATCCCACAAACCCAGCAGCCCCAATCCCAGCAGGACAGGTGCAGTGAAAAAGACACATCGGGACGCCAGATCGTGCCAGGTCCATCCTGCACGGGCTTGACGCGCCAACCCCAGCGCCATAATCAGGGGCAGCGCGAGAAGGGCGGTTGGCTTGGCGGCACCGATCATCGCAGCAGCGATTCCGGCGCCGAGCCAGCGGTCACGTGTCGCCAGCCCCGCTGCAACTATCGCCCAAAAGGTTGCCTGCACATCGGTGAACAGGGTAGGCGCAAACGCCAGATCGAAGGGAGAAAGCGCCAGCAGCAGCGCAGCCAGTGCGGCGGTGGGTAAATCGGCGTAGAGGGCGCGGGCCAGAGCATACAGCGCGGCGATGGTTAGTGTGCTGAACAACACATTGGGCAGCCGGGCCGCCATCTCACCCGGACCCAGAACGCGGAACGCCAACGCCGTGACGTAAAAGGTGAGCGGCGGCTTATCAAGATCGGTGGTGCGCAGCAGCCAATCGCCATGATGCGTGATCAACCTCGCCTGGGCGGCGAACAGGGCCTCATCCGGGTGGAAACGTTCGGCTTGTGCGAGCATCACCAGGCGAAACGCCAGTCCGACTAGAATCACAAGCGCCGGCAGCAGTGCCGACGCCTGAGAACGCTCGCGGGTAAAAGGTAACACGGTGCCGGTCATGACCGGTCATCAATCGTATACGCGGTAAAGGAGCAGGGTCCAGAACGCGATCACCCCATCGCGCCAGGAGATTTTTTTGCCTTCGTGCCATTCGCGCCCGTTGTACGAGATCGGTACCTCATAAATGCGGTGCCCACGCTTGAGCACTTTGGCAGTGACCTCCGGCTCGAAATCGAAGCGGCGCGAGCGCAGCGGGATATCGCGGATCACCTCGGCGCGAAAGACCTTGTAGCAGGTTTCCATGTCGCTGAGGATGGCGTTGTAGAGCAGGTTGGTTGTGAAGGTCAGCAGGCGGTTGGCCACCATGTTCCAGAAGAACATGGCTTTGCGCGGCCCCCCCAAAAAGCGCGATCCGTACACTACATCGGTGATTCCTTCTTCCAGGGGTTTGAGCAAGATGGGGTAATCCCGTGGGTCATATTCGAGATCGGCATCCTGGATCAGAAAGATGTCGCCGGTGGCGTTTTTGAACCCGGTGCGGACGGCGGCCCCTTTGCCCTGGTTGTGATCGTGCAGGATCACACGGAGGTCGCTGCCGGGTTCGATTTGCGCCAGGACATCGCGCGTGCCATCCGTCGAGCCGTCATCGACGACGATGATCTCATGCGCCAACCCTACCTGGCGCACTCGGTGGACGACTTTTGCCCCCGTATCGCGTTCGTGATAGCACGGAATAATGACTGAGAGTTTGAGTCCCACTGCCTCTATCCTTACTCTGGCATGTTCACAGGTGCCAGAACGAGGCGACATTATAGCCTATTCAATGACGTGTGGTCAAAGGCGCGTTGCCTACGGGCGACTGACACCATCTTCGAATGGAAACTGACGTTTGATCATGCACACGGTTGGCGAACGGCGGCTGGCGGGGTAAGCTAGGGGCAGCTTACTTGAGTCAGGAAAGGGTGCTACTTGTTGGATAACACACCCAAGTTAACCATACGCGGCCTGAACAGCGACGATTGGTCAGACATTTACACCTTGTTGACCTTTCCATCGCTGTTGGTCAATACGTTCGAGCTACCCTATGCGAGCGAAGAAGCCTTCCGCGAGCGGGTGAATCACAGCCAACCTCAAACTCATATTCTGATCGCCGAGACTACGCTGCCCAGTGGGCGCAAGCGTTTAATCGGCGCGGCGATGCTGGCAGTTCAGACGTACATGCGCCGTCGGCATACCGGCGATCTGACCCTGTTGGTGCACCCCGATTTTCAGGGGACAGATGTGGCCCAGGGCATTTTGGCGGCGGTGTGCGACATGGCCGACCAATGGATGGGACTGCGGCGAATTCAGGCGATTGTATTCGTCGAGGACCAGGTGGCCATCGATTTGTTTTTGGCGGCGGGTTTTGAACGCGAAGCAGTTCTTCGGAAATATGCGCGGCGAGCGGGCCAACTGAGTGATGGCCTTTTGCTGGCCCGGCTGGCCCCCGCGCAAAGTGGAGTGCAGAGACCATGACCGGACCGGACGAATCGGCGATTGTCATTCGCGGTGTTGAAGAAGACGATTGGGAAGGCGTATCGGAAGTGATGAACAACGCAAGCGTGGTCTATAACACGCTGCTGCTGCCATTCACGTCGCGCGATAAGATTCGAGACCGCATGGAGAACCCGCAAGATAATTACTACGGGTTGGTTGCCGAGCTAGAGGGAGTCATTGTCGGCTTATTGGGGCTGGAAGTGGGCGCGGGCAGGCGAGAGCATTCAGCGCGGCTGTACCTGGCGGTGCATGGAGACTACCAGGGGCAGGGGGTGGGCACAGCCCTGATGCAGGCGGCCATTGATCTGGCAGAACACTGGCTGGCGATCAGTCGGATCGAGCTGGAAGTGTTTGTGGATAACGCGCCGGGCCTGGCCCTATACCAGAAGATGGGTTTTGAGATCGAAGGCACCCTGCGCGAGTACGGATTTCGCGATGGACGCTACGTGGACGCCTATTTGATGTCGCGCATCCGGGATGAGCAGCCCCATGACTAAACTCTCACAGAACGTTCATCAGCCTTCGGAAAAGGCAGCGCTGCGGGGCGAGCCGAGTTATGTCTGGCGGGATGGCCAGGAACGCCGCCTGCGTATGATCCGGCACTGGGGCAACATCGAGGGCCGGCGCGTGCTCGAAGCAGGATGCGGCGTGGGAATGTATGCCAGTCAGATTCGCCGCCGCTATTCACTGGACGTCGAGGCTTTCGACGTGGAGTTCGAGCGCATACGCGAAGCCCGGCTTGAGACTCCTCACGCGCTGGTAGCCGCTGCCGAAGCGCTACCTTACCGGTCTGACTTGTTTGACGTGATCATTTCCAATGAAGTGATCGAGCATGTAGTGGACGACCGTGCCGCAGCAGCCGAGATGGTGCGCGTGCTCAAGCCCGGTGGGCGAATCATCCTGTTTTGCCCGAATCGCTGGTATCCGGTCGAGCAGCACGGTCACTATTGGAAGGGGCAGTATCACTTTGGCAACACTCCCCTGATCAACTACCTGCCGGACCGGTGGCGTAACAAACTGGCCCCCCATGTGCGGACCTACACCGCGCGGCAGGTGCGCGCACTGTTCAAGGGCCTGCCTGTGACCATTGTGCACCATTCGCGCATCTTTGGCGGCTATGACAACATCATCCACCGCGCGCCCCATGCAGGGCGCTGGCTGCGTGATTTTCTTTACCTGATGGAACGGACGCCTTTTCGTTTTTTTGCTTTGTCACACCTGGTAGTGATCGAAAAGCGTGCCCCGTAAATTAGCAGTTCGGCCAGGCTCACTTGCCAAGTCGGACGGATCGGCCTATCCGAGCGGATCAGCAGAGGTGACCAGGCGTAATCCCAACGCGGCATACTGGTTCAGTGCAGCCTGTGCCAGCGCCTCGAAATCGATCGCCGGGTGCGCTACAGAGGACATGCAATCGGTCAATACACGCCACCTGGCGATTTGCTCCGGCTGATCCTTGTAGTAGCGCATCACCGAGGCAAGGGTTTCCAACACGCAGTGGCTTTTGGCCTGTCCGGCGACATAGATCAAGTC
Source organism: Anaerolineae bacterium (assembly GCA_034429275.1). Lineage (GTDB taxonomy): Bacteria > Chloroflexota > Anaerolineae > Aggregatilineales > Aggregatilineaceae > DAOUFU01. The sequence goes on from DAOUFU010000076.1 coordinate 15,966, forward strand.
GTAGCTGGCGAGCATCGCCAGGAACCCGGTATTCAGCGTGCCCAAAGGCTCGCCGGGGACTTTGACTTCTGGCTCCAGCAGTGAGTAATGCTCGGTATGAGGGATCGAGCCTTTGGTCAGAAAGATGGGGCGCGATTGGCGCGCGGCGGCATGATAGGCAATGGCCTCATAGAGTGCGGGTGTGATCGCATGGCCGGGCGTGCCGATCATGGTGTGGTAGGGCCAGATCATCAGCTCTTTTTTGGCGGATTGTTCCAGTTCACGCACGTAATAGCGTGACCAATCCGGCTCAAAGACGGGTACCCATTCTTCGCGTTCAACCGCGCGGCTGGTAATCACGGTGAATGGCTGTGGCGCAGCGCCATCGGGGCTGGTCCACCAGGTAGGGTAAAAAATCTGCGTGGGCACGTGGCTATCAAGCGAAGCCGCAACAGCAGTCACCGCGTGCGCATGGCGGTATAACCACTCAATGGTTCGACGCGTATCCTCGACGGCACCTGGCACGCTGAGCGCACCATCGGTGTGTATGAAATCGACCTGCGGATCAACCAGAAGCAGAATGATCTTGTGCTTGTCGGTGTTTGCAGCAGCGAGGCCGGCTTCACGTCCGGCAAGGATCGCAGTGGATGTGTGTGGAACATACAGAGTGCCGACACGGTCTGGGTCGTAAAAATCGGGTTTGTGGGTCATGGCAGCCTTTATCGTCAAAACACGGGTAGCAGTCTGCACGCAGATTATACCAGTCCCACCGCGTCACCGGGAAATCCGGGCTATTGAAGGTTCATAATATTCCGTGCTAGAGTGTGCACCATAGAAAGTGCGCGTAGAATAGTGCTGCCTGGGTTAAACAACATCACTTTGGGGTATAGAGCCACGTGAAAATGAGCTACCGTTCGCGGGTACTGATTCTGTCATTGGGTCTGAACGCGTTGGCACTGGCAATTCTGGTTATTCACCGACCAGAACGATCCAACCTGGATTGGGCAGGTGTGCTGGTGTTTACCGGCCTAGTGGCAGTGATGCTCAACCTGGGCACGATGGCTGAGAATGTGATACCCCCCTTAGCCCCGGCAGCTGTGATGGCATATCTCACGCTGGGAACTGGGTCTTCAGTCGGTTCAGCGTTGTGGAGTGTACTAGCCGGTTTGCTGTTGGGTCATGTGGGCTGGTCCTTGCGTGTGCAGTTTGTGGCCTGTTCCAGGCGTGATTGGGGCCGCTTGTGGCGGAGTCTCAGCCTGGGGAGCGCTCAGCTTATTGTCAGCCTGTTTCTCGGCGGAAAGGTGTACGCGGCGTTGGCTGGACGGCTGCCGCTGAACAGGCTGGAATGGAAAGATATCCCGGCGGTTGCGGCGTTCCTGGGAGTTGTCTTCGCAGCCCTGTTGACACTCACAATCCTGGAATTCACCCTGGCGCGACATCATGCTCCGCGTGCATCAGTCGGGCGATGGCTGAGTGCGATTCCCGCGATGGTCCTGCCGCTGCCGGTGGCGATGGTGGGTGCGGTGACTTATCACCAGATGTCGGCCCCGGTATTTGTGAATCTGGCTGCCAGCTTGCTGATCGTTGCCGCAGGGGTGATCTTTTACGGGCGCGCCCAACAACGCGCTGAACAGCAATTAGCCGAGCTTCGCCTGCTTTCGGCAATTGGCCGGACCATACATTCGGGTCGCAACGTGAATGTCGTACTATCGGTTGTAGCCGAGCAGGTTACGCACCTGTTAGGTGTGGGAAGCCTCACCATAGCGCTGTATGACGCCAACCGACGTATGATCCATTTCCCGTTGAACATGCGTCGGCACCGGTCAGTTCCACTGGAGCCGCGCCCGACAAATGGTGGACTGATCGAATACGTCATTCAGACGCGTGAACCGTTGTTGATCGAGGATCGAGTCAATGAGCGGGCGCACAGCCTGGGTCTCATCCCGCCGGAGCCGCCTGCCTATTCGTGGATGGGAGTACCATTGGTGGGGGCGGGAGAGCGTGTGTGGGGGTGTATAACGGTTGTATCAAGCCATCCCAACAGGCTGTTTTCGCCCAAAGACCTGCATCTGCTGACCATGGTGGGCGCTCAAACCGGGATCGTACTGGATAATGCTCAACTGAATCGGTTGGCGCGAGACCGTTCGATGCAGCTGGCGACTTTGCACATAGCCAGAGACCGGATGCAGGTGATTCTGGACACGATGAAAGAAGCGATCATCCTGATCGATGGCGAAGGATGCATCACGCTGGCCAATCCCCGTGTGCAGCCTTTACTGGGGCTGGACCCACTGGAGATTGTGGGGCGTACTGTAACCGACCTGGTGAACGACCCTGCGTTATGCCTGGCGGAACGCCTGGGATTTGATCCTGCGGCGCTGCTGGCATTGGTCAACGATGTATGCAGCGGCACATGGGATGACTCTTCGGAACTGGCACATAAGACACTCGAAATGCCCTCGGCAGCGAACGAACGCTATCTGGATCGCACACTGACCCTGGCTCGCGATGAGGGCGGCGCGGCGGCTGGCCTGCTCATGGCGTTTGCTGATGTAACCGAAGAACGGGCGCTTGCCCAGGCGCGCCAGGATTTGAGCAGCATGATTGTTCACGATTTGCGCGGACCGCTCACCGCGATTTCGGCCAGCCTCAAACTTTTGAACGAGATTGCTCCGCCTGGCGACTCATTAGGACGCGTGATTCAGCAGACTACCGAGGCCTCTGCCCGCGCGATGCGCAAATTACTCAGCCTGGTCGATTCGCTGTTGGATGTCTCGAAGATGGAAAGCGGGGCGATGGACCTCAACTGCGAGCCGGTCATGCTGCGTAAGATGTGCGCGGCGGTACTGGATGATCTGACGCCGGCAGCGCATGAGCTTGACGTGGCTCTGAAGATGGACCTGGCGGACGATTTGCCGCTTTTGAATGTAGATGTGGACAAAGTTGAGCGGGTGCTGCTTAACCTGGTAGATAATGCGATCAAATTCTCTCCGGTGGGAGGGGTGGTCACTGTTCGGGCGGCGTACCCATCGCCTGAAAGCCGCTATCTGAAAGTCGAAGTCGTCGATAATGGCCCAGGCATTCCTGATGAGCATAAAGAACGTCTCTTTAACCGGTTTGCCCAGCTTGGTGGGCAGCGCGGGCGGCGACGTGGCACCGGCCTGGGCTTGACCTTCTGCAAACTGGCGGTTGAGGCACACAAAGGCAAGGTATGGGTTGAGGATAATCCACAAGGCGGCTCGATTTTTGTGTTCACGCTGCCCGTTGCCGAAGTGGATGAACTGGTGCTGCCCCAAACAGGGTGATGGTTCTTGTTCTGCCAAACAGTTCACATAAGACGCGAGCGCATAGGACGCGAGCAGCACAGTAGCTCAGCCTTGATGAGCCGGTTCGCGAGCCATCACTCGCTGATAGACAGCCAGGGTTTCGCGCGCGGCACGCTGCCACGAAAAGCGGGCGGCCCGTTCCGGCCCAGCAGCGGCCATCTCCGCGCGCAAGTGGTCATTGGCCAGCACCTCGCCGATCACATTCACCATGTGTTCAACATCGTATGGGTTGAAGTAACGCGGGATGTCCGCGCCGAGTTCGGGCATACTCGATTCCCGGCTGCTGACTACCGGTGCGCCGCAGGCCATCGCTTCCAGCACTGGCAACCCCGCGCCTTCGTATACCGAGGCCATGACGTAAAGGGTTGCCGCGCGGAAGACAGCGGGCAGGTCTTCATCGGGCACATAACCCGGCAGCAGAACGGCCTCTTGCTGCCCCAACGCGGCAATCCTATCGAAGAAGTCCTGGTAGAGCCATCCCTTCGCGCCAACAACCACCAGGTGCAGGCGGCGGTCATCGCGGCGGAGTTGGGCCAGCGCTTCAACCAGGCGAGTCAGGTTCTTTCGCGGCTCGATGGTTCCCACGGCCAGCAAGAAGCGGTCGGGAAGGTTGTATTTGGCACGTACACGCTTCACCTCGGAATCGGGCACGACGTGGAAGTGCGGCGCAGCCGCCTCGTGAACCACCGTGATCTTGTGATCGGGCGTGTGATAGTGGCGGATCAGGTCATTTTTGGTCGCCTGCGAGACGACGATCACCGCGCTGGCACGCCGCACAAAAAGCGGCATGGCCGCATTCAGGAACCAATAATTCAACCGGCGGTGATGCTGCGGGAACAGTTTGTAGATCAGGTCGTGCACGGTGAGCACGCTCGGTACATCGCGCAGGGGCATCAGCAAGTGCTCGGTGGCGTGGAAGAGAGTAGCTCCTGGCACCAGCCGGTTGAAGGGCAGGTGGGCGACCTGGCCCATCCAGACAGCCATCCGCCAGGGTTTGTAACCCAGCCCGATTGAACGCGACTTGACCGATGTCCATTCAGGATAGCTTTGTGCCTCGGCAGTGCGGTTGAAAAACAGCGTTGGGGACGTTGGCATCTCGTGAATGAGTGCCTGAACGAGCGAACGGGCATAGCGCCCCAGCCCGGCCCGGTTGTTGACAGCAGCCGAGACGTCGATGTAGATTGTCATGGGGGGGCCTCCCCAGCAGGCGACCGGACCGGCTGCTCGCGGTGCCGGATCACTGCCCAGACGAAACGCGGCAGGCGCAGCATTCGACGCCAGCGCCAGGGCTGCCGATAAAGGCGATAGAGCCATTCGAGGGCGTACCGGCGCATCCAGCGAGGGGCACGCGGTACTTCACCGGCGACAAAGTCAAACGCTCCACCGACGCCCAGTGCAGCGCAAACCGACAGGCGGCAGCGGTTGCGAGCGATCCAGAGGTCCTGGCGCGGCGCGCCATAGGCGACGAACAGGATATCGGCCTGGCTGGCATTAATCCGTTCCACAATGGCCTCTTCTTCTTCAGGGGCAGGGCTGCCCGCATAGGTACCTGCGATAGCTAACCCTGGATATTGTTCCACAAGGCGGGCGGCAGCACGCTCGGCAACCCCCGGTGCGGCCCCCAACAAAAATATACGCCACCCTTCACGCGCGGCACGCTGTGCGATCAGCGGCAGGCCATCGGAGCCGGTGACTCGTTCGGGCAGGCGTTTGCCCAGGTACCGGGCGGCAAACAACAGTCCAACACCGTCGGCTACGCACAGGTCAGCCGATTGCAGGGTGCGCATAAAGGCCGGATCATCCTGCGCGATCATGACAAATTCTGGGCTGACGGTACAAATCTGGTGCACGCGGCGCTCGGCTGCGATCCAGCCCGCGATATGATCAAGCAGGCCATCGAAGGTGATCGGGTCTATCGGGACGCCGAGAATCACGACGCGGTGGGATTGGTCTGCCCCTTCAGTTGATGATGTCATACAAATGGTCAGGAAATGTACCGGGTATATCCGCTGTGTAGATGTCAGGTTCAACACCTGCATTGTACCTCGGCAGGGTGGGTTTGGGCCAGCCTGATCCTGGTGCGAAGTTGCTTTCAGCCAGTCGATCGTTACAATTGGGGGCGGAGGTACAACAATTCTATGGCAGACGAACACGATTGGCGCGATGAACGGCCTGATGAGGATCCGGTAGCCGGGAATGGTGAAAGACCAGAGACTCCCGCAGAGGTAACCGGTGATGTCGGTGAGGAAGCGGTCGTTGCCGAAGCCGCCCACCTGCTTTCGGCAGCGCGTTTTGATGACGAACTGGCCCGCCTTGAGTCGATCGAGAACGAAGGTCCTTTCGATGGTGAGCAGCAGCAAGATCAAGGGCTGGCTCATGCCCGGCGTGCCGAATCAGGCGGTGAGGCCGAAGATCATGCAGATGCCGACGACGGCGCAATCGAGGCGTTTGAGGATGGTGAGCGGGTGCGCGGTCCTCGCGCCCAGAGTTTCCGGCGCAGGCTGCGCGACCAGGTCAGTACACTCCCCCTGGCGGCGTGGTTAGTGGCGCTGGGCGCGTTTTTGTTAGCGCGTGAGCGAGGAGTCGATGGGCTGCCGGAACTGACCGACCTGGCGCTGGTGGAAGTGAGCGTGTTGGCCGTGGCGACCACGCTGATCATGCATTCGGTACTCTCCGGGCGGCGTGAGCGAGGGCTGCTGTTCTTCGGCCTATGGATTTGGGTCACGGCGGGGATGATAGCTGCCCTGGTATACGGCATCGACGACCAACCGGAAGTGGGCCAATGGTGGCCGTTGATCCTCTGGTCGTTGGCGCTGACGCTTCTGTTGACTTACCTGTTAGAGCGGACGCACGATGCGCGCCTGGTGCTGTTGAGCACGGTGGTTCTGGTCGCCGGAGCGGTGGCTTATGCGGTGACCAGTGGGCGGATCGGGCAAGATGTGCTCGATCAGGCGGCGGATTACTGGCCGCTGTTGTTTTCAATTCTGGGGATAGTGCTGCTGCCGCTCGTATTCCGGCGGCGGCCCGTAAGCAGGTGAGTGATGCGATCCCTGACCATTGCTATCGACGCCAGCCGGACGACAATCGCCCGGCGCACCGGAACCGAGAATTACGCCTTACGCGTGATTCGAGCCATGCTGGCGTTGGAGTCGCCGCACCGGGTTGTGCTTTACTTCCGCGATATGCCGCCTGCCGATCTGTTCCCGGTGCATGAACGCGTCACGCAGCGTATCATCCCATGGCCGCGCCTGTGGACGCATACCCGGTTTGCCGAGGCGCTGTGGCGCGATCGGCCCGATGTGACATTTGTACCCGCGCACACCCTGCCATTGTGGTTTCCCGGCCCGGCAGTGGTGACGGTTCATGACCTTGGGTATGTGTATTTCCCAGAGGCGCACCAATCGTTCCAGCGCCAGTACCTGGAATGGTCTACCCGGCACAGTGTGAAGCGCGCGACACGCGTGATCGCCGACTCACTGGCGACGGCCACCGACCTGGCGGCTCACTACAAAGTGCCACAAGATCGGATCAGTGTGATTTACCTGGGCGTGGACGAAACGCTCACCCCGGTCACCGACCCGGAACGACTGGCGGAAGTGCGCGCTCGCTACGGCCTGCCCGAACGTTATCTGTTGTTTATGGGGACGCTTCAGCCGCGGAAAAATATCGCGCGCATTGTGCAAGGTTATGCCCGGTGGGCCGCCAGCCAACCCGATCCTGATGTGGCGCTGGTGCTGGCCGGGCAGCAAGGGTGGCTCTATGACCCCACGTGGACAGAAGGGGTAGGGGGCGTGATTCTGCCGGGATATATTCACGATGAGGATATCGCGGCACTTTACAGCGGCGCGGAGGCCCTGGTATTCCCATCGCTTCACGAGGGGTTTGGCTTCCCGGTGTTGGAAGCCATGCGCTGCGGTACGCCGGTCATCACCAGCACGACTTCGTCACTGCCAGAAGTGGCGGGTGAGGCGGCGCTGTTGGTCAATCCCCGCGACGTGGATGCTATCGCCCAGGCGATAGGGCGGGTATTGAGCGATCGCACGCTCCGTGAGCGGCTTATCGAGCGAGGATTTACTCAGGCTGCCCGCTTCAACTGGCAGCAGACGGCTGAACAGACGCTCCAGGCGTTGGAAAGCAGCGCGTGAGCGGGACCGTCATTAAAGGGTCAGGCCCCAGTCAGGTTAACAGAGTTTGCAGGATGAGAGAGCACTTTTTATAATCCTGGGGCACGCTTACCATTTGTCGAGCGGATTAGTCATTCAGGGAAAAACCACCATGCGCAAATTGACTCTTAGCGGCCTGAGCGCCGTCATGATGATTGCTCTTCTTGTGGGGAGCTTTGCCCTGCCGATGGGGCCGGCCCAGGTGGCAGAGGCTCAAGGCACGGGCGCGGCAAACTGGACTACCCAGTTTTTCAACACGGTCGATCTCTCCGGCCCGGTGATTGTCACGCGGTACGATACTAATCTTGATTTTACCTGGGACGGCAGCCCTGTCGGCGGTGTGAATGCGGATAATTTCAGCACGCGCTTCACGGCGCGGGTGAATTTCCCCCAGTCTGGGCGGTGGGCGTTCCGGGTGGGCGTCGATGATGGCGTACGCCTCTGGATAGATGTCACGCAGATCATCAATGAGTGGCACGGATCACCTGCTGGCTATTCCGAATATCAGGTGATCCTTGAAGCATTGACGGCGGGCGATCATGACCTGCGTTTGGAGTTCTACGACGCAGGCGGTCCTGCCCGAATCTGGTTGCGTTGGGAATATCTTGGTGGATCGGGCGGTGGTGGTGCAGCGCCAACCGCCGTGCCCGAAGCCGCTGCTCCGGCGGCCCCCGCAGCACCGCAGCCGGTGATTGCTGCTGTGACGGGTAATGGTGTGAACGTGCGTACCGGTCCCGGTCGTGGTTACCCGGTGATTCGTCAGATCAACTATCCTCAGAACTATGTGGTGTTGGGCGGTGTTCCCGATCTGTCCTGGCTGCTGATCGACCTCAAAAACGGTGCTCAAGGCTGGGTCAGCAACGACTGGGTGTACCTTTTCAGCAAGGACCCGGCCATGAATCAGGATACGACTGGCGGCGGTCAGCCCGACTTTGTGGACATCATTCCACGCATTGATATTGCCGTCGCGCCGCCTGCGCCGCTGCCTTCGCTGGAAGATTCACCCCGTACGATTCTGCAGGGCGTCGCAACGGATACGGTGAACCTGCGTGACGGTCCAAGCGCGACCGCTGCCCAGAAGATCGGCTCAGTCCCGGCGGGCGCGACGTTTACCGTTGAGGCGCGCAACGGCAACGGCGGGTGGTACCTGATCACCTATCGGGGTATTCGCGGATGGGTCAACGCCTCGTATGTGCGCCTTACCACGGGCCGGGTGAACCAACTGGTGGTCAGCGCCGAAATAGTGCCTGCTCCACCCTTTGGGCAGGAATTCTTCCCGGCGGATGATCAGGGTCAGCCTTTGGTGACTGTGCGCGGGCGTGCGACCGACAACCTGAGAATGCGTGATGGGGCTACCCTGTTCAGCAGCCAGATTGCCAGCGTGCCGAAGGATACCGAGTTCGTCGTTTCGGCGCGCAATGCCAGCGGCGCATGGTATCTGATCACGGTCGATGGGGTGCAGGGTTGGGTGAGCGCCCTGTATGTTACGTTGATCGAGGGGCGCGTGCCAGACCTGCCGATCCGCTAGGTGTTGGCTGCACCCCCTACACGTGTTGAACTGGCCGCCCTGCGTCACCGGATGATGTAGGGCGGCATTTTTGGGTCGATGCGGCAGCATCGGCGGAAGGGGACCCGATGGGCGCAGATCATGTTATTGATTACCCGTGCGAAGCCAAAGACGCGCTGACTCTGGACGGCCTGCTGGGGAGGCTCAAGGGGCGCGACCGGGCAGCCACGATCATCCAGCTTTATCGCGACCGGGGCGATTCACGCCCGGCCAGCCAGATGGGGTTCGAAATGGTGCGCCGCTTGCCGGATGACAGCGAAGAACGCCAAGTGCTGATCGTCCAGGACCTGCTGGATGCTGCCAGCGAATTGACCCAATGGGAACCGTTGTGCGCATCATGTCCGGCGAACCGTGCCGGTGTGCCGTTCGGCTGCGTAGGCACGGTCAACTACCCGATCTCAGCCTATGCGGAGCGTTGGCTGCTGGATCAACTGCCGGGGAATAGCCATCCGCTGCCCTATATGCTGCTTCAGCGCGCATTGAGCGAGATGGGTTATACCGGTGAACACGCGGTTGCTCTGCGGGCGCAGACCAGCGTGTTCTTCGAAAGCCCGGATGCGCTTGTGCGCGATATGGAAGCAATGCGCGTTTCGGGAAATCAGGTCTTTGAGCTGTTATTTCTTTCCGGCCACATTCGCCCGGCGCATGGCTCTATGCTGCTGCAATTCTTCGGGGCGATCTCGCAGGACCTGGACGCCGATACGATCATGCGCCTGCCGTCCCCCCCATCGCAGGATTGGATCGCGGAGCCGATTCCATTCCGGTTAAGCCATGAGGCGAGTGATGATGCATCAGTGCGTTCGCTCAAGGCGTTTTTCGGCGCGCTTTACGTCGCGTATTGTTTGGGCTGTGCGGTTCTGCTGGATGTATGAATTCCGGCAAAAACGCGACCTGGGATTGTGTGTCCAGGCCCGGTATACTACCAGTGCTGCTCAACAATTCGCCTGCCTGCACACCCGGCGGCCCATCAACCTATGTATATCGACCATCTTTCACTACAAAACTTCCGCAATTATGCGCGCCTCGAAGTCTCGCTGCCTGCCGGGCCGATTTTGCTGCACGGGGCGAACGCCCAGGGTAAGACCAGCTTGCTGGAAGCGATTTATTATCTCGCGACAGCCCGATCTCCCTATACAACCTCTGATCGCCAGTTGATCAACTGGTACGCTGACCAAGATGTGCTCACGTTTGCGCGCATCAGCGCGGAAGTCGTCACGGCACGGCAGGTCCTCAACCGCATCGAGATCACGCTGACCCTGACAAACGAGGGTGAGCAGGGTCGGGTGAACAAGGATATTCGTGTAAATGGCGTCACGCGGCGGGTGATGGACCTGATCGGCCAGGTGGCCGTGGTGATGTTCCTGCCCCAGGACCTGGTGCTGGTGGAAGGCGCACCTGCCGAACGACGCCGCTATATGAACGTCACCCTGTGCCAGACCGACGCCGAATACTGCCAGGCGCTGAGCACATTTGACAAGGTGCTGACTCAGCGAAACGCCCTGCTCAAGCGTATCGCTGAGGGGGAAGCGCGCGCGGACCAGTTGGATTACTGGGATCATCAGCTTGCTGCGTCCGGCGCGGTGTTGATTGCAGGCCGTCAGCGCTTGCTGCGAGAACTGGAAGTGCGCGCCCGGCGCGTGCACAGTGAGCTAACCGGCGGCGACGAGGACCTGGAGCTGCATTATCACCCTGGATTTTTGCCCACGGTAGGGGCGTCGGGGCAGTTGTCGTTCGAAGTGGTCGGTCTGGACCTTAACCGGCAGCTAGAGGCAGAGACTATCGCGCCTCAGTTTCAGGCGGCATTGGTAGGGACCCAGCGCGAAGAGATCGCGCGCGGGATGACACTCATTGGGCCGCAGCGCGACGAACTACGCCTGATGGTGAATGGGCGTGACCTGGGGCTGTATGGTTCGCGAGGGCAGGCCCGTACCGCTGTGATGGCGCTCAAGCTGGCCGAGATGGACTGGATGCGGGATGCGATTGGTGAATGGCCGGTGCTGCTGCTGGACGAGGTAGTGGCCGAGCTGGATGCTCGCCGTCGAGCCTACCTGCTGGAACGGATCGGTGGTGCAGCCCAGGCACTGCTGACCACAACCGAGCCGGAAATCTTCACGCCCTCGTTCCTGGCTGGGGCGACACGCCTGCACATCGACCGGGGCCGGATCGGGGCGATTGAAGACCCCTCTACCGGGTGAGCGTACCTCAGAGCGGGCGTTTGGACGGTACTCCCGCGCGCCGGGGATACTGTGGAGGCGTGGCTGCCTTCTTCTCGACCACTACCAGGTGATGAGTTTCGGTCACCTGAGGAAGCTCAACCGGGATCACTTTCTCGATATGTCCACCGAGAATGCGCAGCGCATTTTCCGCCTGCTGGACTTCGGCAATGGCGTTTTCCCCTTTGAGTGCCACGCATCGCCCTCCCACCTTGCACAATGGCAGCAGGTATTCGGCCAGGGTGGTCATGTGAGCTACTGCGCGCGCCAGCACCAGGTCGTACTGTTCACGTTCGGCGGGGTCCTGGCCGGCTTCTTCGGCACGCGCATCGAGCACGCGGACATTGTTTAGCTTAAGCCGCTGCGTGATGTGGCTCAAAAACAGTGTTTTTTTGGTGGTCGCTTCCAGCAGGGTAAGCTCGATATAAGGGTGAACCAGACGCAGCGGCAGGCCCGGAAAACCTGCACCCGTGCCCACATCGATCACCCGCATCCCAGGACTTAGCGGTGTGGCACGGATCACGGCCAGCGAATCGAGGAAATGACGCATCTCGATTTCCTCCGGTTCGGTGATGGCCGTGAGGTTGATGCGTTGGTTCCAATCGAGCAATTCCGTCGCATAAATGGCAAATGCGCGCTGAACTTCGGGGCTGAGTTCCAGGTTCAAAAGCTCGCGGCTGCACGCGGCCAATCGTTCGAGTTTCATGAGGTCTCGCCAACCAACCTGGTCTGGTGAAAAGCCCGCAAGAAGATGCGTCCGGTCTTGTTTTCCGGGCGTTCTGTTGCCATTATAACAGGGTGAAGGATCACCACACAATTCTGGCGACGGGCGGCCACGCCGTCCCCAGGTGCGTAGCGATCGCAGGGTAACCGTGGGCCAGACGTGGGATGGGTGGAATTCGATTTTGCTGGTGCCTCTTCTACAATGAAACTATCGCGCGGGGCATCACACAGTGCTCAACAGGATGACGGCATGAAGCGCTTATGGCGATGGTGGAAGGCACGGGCGCACTGGCAAAAAGCAGCGCTGATCTCGCTGCTGATCCTGCTGGCAGGGACGGTAGGATTCGCGTGGTGGGTGTTTACCGACCTGCCGGACATCAGCGCGCTTGAGCAGGGCATGGCGCTGCCCAGCACGCGCATCTATGACCGGAACGGGGTGCTGCTTTACCAGATTGCCGATCCGGAGTCCGGCCTCAACCGGGTTGTTCCCCTGGATGAACTGCCTTCCTGTATGGTAGATGCGACTCTGGCCACTGAAGACGCCAATTTTTACAGCCATCCCGGAGTAGATATTCGCGGGGTGATGCGGGCGATATGGATCAATGCACAGGGCGGGGAAGTGGTCGCCGGGGGCAGCACCATTACGCAACAGGTAGCGCGCAACTTGCTGATGGACCCTGATCAGCGCGCGGAACGTACACTACGCCGCAAACTGCGCGAAAGCGCCCTGGCGCTTCAACTGACACGTCACTACTCGCGCGATGAAATCCTGGCGCTCTATCTCAACCAGACTTATTACGGCAACCTGGCATACGGCGTTGAGGCGGCAGCACAGGCCTATTTTGGCAAAGGCGCGGCAGACCTGACTCTAGCTGAGTGTGCGGTGCTGGCCGGGCTTCCTCAAGCCCCTGCGCTGTATGATCCGCTCACCAATCCGGAGGCAGCCAAAGACCGCCAGCGTGTGGTGCTTGATCTGATGGTGCGGCGTGGAGATATCACGGTGGCACAGGCCGACCGGGCTTATGCAGAACCGCTGCAATATTCGTCGTCGCGCTTTCCAATCGAGGCTCCACATTTTGTCGCTGCAGTGTGGACACAACTGGAACGCAGCTTTGGCGATGAACTTCTGCAGGGTGGATTGGAAGTGACCACTACGCTGGACCTGAACTGGCAGCGCGTTGCCGAAGAAGCCGTCGTGCGCCATCTGGAACGGCTGAACCATCCTCCTGCGGGCGAGCCTGCCCATAACGCGCGCAACGCGGCACTGGTGGCGATGGATCCCTACACCGGCGAGATTCTGGCCATGGTGGGCAGCCCAGATTACTTCGACGAACGCATCGATGGGGCAGTGAACGCAGCACTTGCACCGCGCCAGCCGGGATCGGCGCTCAAGCCGTTCACTTATGCCGCCGCATTTGACCCCACGCGAGACGATCCCTGGACGCCGGCCACCATGATTCTGGACGTGGGCACGCCATTTGTGACGCGCCGCCTCGAAAGTTATACGCCGGCAAATTATGGCCTTGCGGAGCATGGTCCGGTATTGATACGTGAGGCGCTGGCTTCGTCTTATAACATTCCTGCTGTGGTGGCATTGGATCATATTGGGCTGGAAACTCTGATCCGGCTCACAACGCGGCTGGGCATCAGCACTTTGACCGACAGCAGCCGGTTCGATCTTTCGCTCACCCTGGGCGGCGGCGAAGTGCGCCTGGTCGAACTAGTGGCGGCCTATGGCGCGCTGGCTAATGGTGGCTACCGGGTGGACCCGGTTTATATTCGCGAAGTGCGCAGCAGCCAGGGCGAGGTATTGTTTACTGCCGAGCCACCTGTGCATGAGCAGCCGGTGCTCGATCCGCGTGTGGCTTTTCTGATCACCGATATCCTCAGCGATAACCAGGCGCGCACACCTGCGTTCGGACCGAGCAGCGCGCTTCAGATCGGGCGGCCCGCTGCGGCCAAGACCGGCACCACCACCGATTTCCGCGACAACTGGACGGTGGGCTATACGCCAAACCTGGTGACCGGCGTGTGGGTGGGCAACGCGGACAATTCACAGATGGTCGAAGTCAGCGGCGTGAGCGGGGCCGGGCCGATCTGGAACGAGTTTATGCGGCGGGTGCTGGTCGGCCAGCCGGAACTGCAATTCGCAGTGCCGCAGGGTGTAGTACGCGCCGAGGTGTGTTCAACCTCTGGGCTACTGCCGACGCCATACTGTCCAAAGACGCGCTGGGAGTGGTTCATCGAAGGAACAGTGCCGCGGATTGAAGACACACTTTATCAGCCGTTCGTGCTGGATCGGCGCACTGGCCTGTTGGCCGATGAAACCACCCCACCTGAAGATCGCGAAACGCGCGTCTACCTTGTGCTGCCTCCCGAAGCGCGAGACTGGGCACAGCGGCGGGGAATTCCGCAGCCTCCGATAGGCGCGCAGATTGTGGACGGAGACTCTATTCCCGTTCGGTTGTTGTCTCCCGCTCCCTATACCGTGTTTCAACTCAGCCCGCGTCTCCCCACAGAACTTCAGCGCATCCGCCTCACGGTGGCTGTGCCGACAAATGCGATCCAGGTAACCTACCGCATGGATGGGGAAGAGCTGGTGACTACCCGCGAATCCCCCTTCGACCACTGGTGGAACCTGGAACCAGGCGAACACGAATTGGTGGCGGAAGTGGCGCTCGACACGGGTGAGACTCTTGTGACCGAGCCGATTGTATTCCACGTGGCAGCGTGGATCCCGCCGGAAGAGCGACCTACCGCAGGCGACCTGAACTGATTCGCCCATCGCCATCCTGGGAAATCTCCTGTTGGGCGCGTTATACTACCGACAGGTAAGCGATTTGTCGCTGGCAGTACGGGAGACTTCGATGGCGGACAGCGACCAATACGATTTTGAGCGGGGCCGTAAGCGCGTTTTACCCAGACAGCCTTCATCGGCTGATTCAGGGCGGAGAACACTCGATGTCATTGAGGGTTTGCCGGACGATTGGGACCCTCGCTTCATCCCTGACCCGGATGCATTGGAAACGGCGGCACTCAAAGCGATGCACGAGGTGCGCGCATTCCTGCTGATGCACCGGGATGATCCGCTGAGTGTGGCTGAGCATCTGGAGTGGTTATCCGGGCTGGTACAGGCAGCGGTGACGGTCAAGGGACGGCATCGCGCCAAAGCTGTCGGATTGGGCCTTGCACTCACCCGTGAGTATTGGATAAAGGCGAATATGCTGGGGCAGTGGCAGGGATTTCTGCTCAACCTGCTGTCCTGCACGCGCGATATCGGCGACCCGATATTGGAGGCCGAGATATACCGTGCCTGGGGAATCTGTTTGCAGGTTCAGGGAGGACAGCCCAAAGCTGAGCGCGCGCTTGAAAGTGCCCTGGAAATTGCCAGTGAGACTCTACGCCCTGACATCGCGCTGTTGGCCCGGTTGGAACTGTTCAATGCACGAGCGCTACGAATGTTGGAGGGGCCTGCTCGAGCCGAAGCCGATGAGATTCTGGCTGCTGCGCGGCGCATGAACTATACCTACCTGATCGGGCGTGTGCACTTGAGCCTGGCGCGCATGTATGCCGCGTGGCTGAATCATGCACAGGCATTCCATCATGTTCAGCAGGCGTTTGTCATCTTTGTTCAACAAGGCTATCTGGACATCGCGGGACAAGCTCTGGTGATGATGTTGGGCAGCCTGCAGGCAGGTTTCGTTGGCTCAGAGCGCTACCGGCAGCAGCTTCTGACCTTCCTGGAGAGTCACCCGATATACCTCAACGATCTGACGGTTCACTCAATGTTTTACCGAAACCAGGCGGTTTACTGGTACCGGCGCGAGGAATATGAAACGGCCCGGCACTATTGCGTCCACGCGTATCGGCTGGCCCGCGCTGCGTTTTATCCCCCTAACCGTGAATACAGCCGCCATATGTTGGGCCTGATTCACTTGAAACGTCATAAGTGGTCTGCTGCGCGTTATTACCTGAGCACAGCGGCTGAACACTTCAGAGCACTTGAACTCATGGCTTCAATGATTTCTGCGAAGCACGCCCTGTCCTATATTCCGTTTGAGCAGCAGGACTACGCAACCGCCCTCGTTCAGCTTAGTGAATTGTTGGATGAAGCGGAACACGTGCTCGACGCGGAGGCGTTCTCTAACATCCGGCCCGATATTGAGGAAGACATCGAAGAAGCTCGCAGACGCCTGGGCTAGAACCGCCTTACAGCCCATTGCAATGGTTGGGGCGAGCAACTGGCTCGCCCCATCACTACCCGCTGCCCCACCTGCACTGGCCGATGCCAGCCCTTAACCAGCCCTTTGGTGTCAGATACAGCCGCCTCCACCCCCATTACTTGGGCACTGCGGCGAGTCCGTTCCCCACAATAACCCGGCATCCGATGTGATCATCACCCTGCTTTCCAGGTCGGCACGGCGCGCAAAATGGGTATGAGGCAGGGCGAAGGAACCAGCGACAACGCTCACCAGCACAATAAGAACACACAACACGGCAAACCATTTGCGGAGAGGCATCACAACGACCTCATTTCTCTAGGAGAAGGTTGAGGGCTTCTCAGGTCGACTGTGACGCGCGTCAACTGATATCAGTGTGTCATGGGGAGGAATGGGGTGTCGCGGGTCTACGGCCATTCAGCGGCCAAAAACCGGCCAACTTGCCGGTGAAACGCAAAACACCCGCCTGGGGCGGGGTGAGGAGAGATAGCGAGGGAGAGAGGAGGGATCAGGCTGTGGCGGAAGGAATTCCCAGGCGCGCACGCGCGATACGCAGCGCGTCCCGTGTGCGCACTGTCTCCTGGCTGATGCTGACCGGCTGCATCCCATGCCAGCCGAATGTTGTCATATACTCAACGGTGAGTGCTCCCCGGTAGCCAACCCGGTGCAGGTCTTCCAACAGCTGCGGAATGTTCAGGATGCCATCGTGGTGAGCGGTTTGCAGGCAGTTGCGCTTGGCCTGGCGGACCTGCACATGGGCGACATGTTCCATGATCGGCTCGATCTCGCGCCGCACAATCCCCTGGCACAAGAAATGGGCATAATCGAGGGTGACGCTCAGGCCGGGCACAGCGTTCAGCAGGATCAGGGCTTGTTCTGGGTGTTGGGCAACCGAGTCCATGTGCGGCTCGAATGAGATACGCAGGTCGGTATCATCGGCAGCGGCGAGCATTCGCATCAGGGCAGGGACGGCGCGTGCCAGGCTATGGTCAGGGCCATCGGCGTGGATAATACCGGGCGAGACCGTAATGCCCGGCGTCCCCAGTGCCAAAGCAAAGGGAATCAGGCGCTCGAACAGGGTCAATTGGGCTTCGCGGCGGGCCGGGTCTGGTGAATTGACATGGGGCAACATGATGTAGAGATCGGTCAGCGTGAGGTCAAACGGCGCGAGCAGGTCTCGCACGGCATTCGCTTCGGCCTCAGGATAGGCCGCAGCCCGATCGACATCCAGGTGCGGCCCGGTTCCCAGGTCGATATTGCGAAACCCCAGCCGGGCAATTGTGCCGATGGCGTCTTCCAGGGACAGGTTGTTATAGGCCCAGGCGTGACAGGCGATCTCCATGAAAATCCTCCTGTGGATCAGCGCTTCTGCCGATTATACGCAGGTCGTTGTGATCGGGACAGTAGCATATCATAGTCCGGCGAGATCAGGGGCGAGCGCTCAATTGTACTTCAACGGTGATACCCTGGGCCGGGCGTGGCACGGCCATCAACAGGGGTTCGACCAGCTCATAATCACAGCCGGAACGCACGATCAAGTGCAGGTCGAGGACCATCACGGGCGGCTGGGCCATCAGTTCCGTGCTGACGATATGGGCAGAGTCGCAGCCGCGCACGGTCTGAACTGCGCCAACCAGCAGGTGCCCGGAAAAGTCGAAGGTGGGACGGCTTATCGGAGTAGGGCACAGCTCCGATTGTTCAACTTCGTCGAAAAATTCATCCATCTCGGTGGAAGTGCGCCATACCCAGGTCATCGGCGCGCGGCTGGCGAAATACTCAAAACACACGCCGTCCAGTAACCGGGTCTCGTTGGCGAAAGGGCCGGTATCTGAAGATATTCCTGCGCCAGGCATCATGCTGGGCGTGGGCATAGCCGGAAATGTATCCGGGGACGGGGCGGTGGGCGAAAGGTCGGTATTGAGCGAGCACGCGGCCAGCAGCAGGCAAATAGTGATCCATAGACAGCGACGCACCATAGGAAAACTGTTCCTGAAAAAAACTCATAAACGATGCGTGTAATTCTAGCGAAAAGCCGGCTGGCTGTCGCTGAAAGGAACCGCTCACAAGTGGACGTAAACCCCTGCGCGACGTATACTGAGGCGTGGCGTATCTGGCGATTCACCCGCCGCGCCAGGGTCGGGTTTATCACACGATGGAATGCGGATGAATACCTCAGAAGCTTATATCACTGTTGAGGGCGTGATTGGCGTGGGAAAAACCACGTTGGCACGCATGTTTCAAAAGGAAATCGACGCTCAACTTGTTCTGGAAGTATTCGAAGAAAATCCTTTCCTGAGCAGTTTCTATGGTGACCGTGCACGGTATGCTTTTCAGACGCAGATATTTTTCCTGCTCAGCCGCTACCATCAGCAGCGGCAGTTGTCGCGCATCCCGCGCCCGCTGATCAGCGACTATATGTTTGAAAAGGATCGGTTATTTGCCCAGGTCAATCTTCAGGGCGATGAGTTGGATACCTATTACAGCGTACATGACGCACTGGCTGAAAATATCGTCCGGCCCGACCTGGTGGTTTTTCTCAAGGCGACTACTGAAACCCTGATGAACCGGATCACCATGCGGGACCGACCGTATGAGCGCAATATGGAAGAAGCTTATATCGACCGGCTGCGGACAGCTTATGACCAGTTTTTCGCCACATACCAAGCTGCGCCGGTCGTGACAATCGATACCAATGGCGTCGATTTTGTGCGCAGTGCTGAGGATCGCGAGGCCGTGTTTGCGCGGATACGTTCGGCGCTGGGCGAAGGACCGCGCCAGCCTGCGCTGCCGGGATTGGATGCGGGGCAGATTGCCGTGGCTGCGACACCGGCGGCAGTGGCTGCGACCCCGGATGATGACCTGGTCTCCAGCGCCCGTCGATTGGGCGATTTCCAGCGCTTTCACGAGCGGCTTGATCAGCAGAAACAGTTCCTAACCGACCCGTATCTCAATTTTATTCTGCTGCAAGAAGAGATGGGGGAACTGGCACGGGCGTTTGCCCAGCGGTGGGTGGCCGAAGCTACCGGTCAGTTTGACAGCACCCTGCCTGCTATCCGCGAGGAACTGGCGGACGTGCTGGCATATATCCTGAAGCTGGCAAATTATGCCGGGATCAATCTTGAAGACGCCTATCTGGACAAAATGCGCCAGAACATGGGGCGCGAATGGCCAACCTCTGGAACAGAGAAGGCAGATCGCCATGATGCATCCGCTTAACCCCGACAAGCGTTTCGTGGCCATCGCCGGCAATATCGGCGTGGGCAAATCGACTCTGACCGGAATCCTGGCCGATGCATTTGGGTGGAACCCTTTTTATGAGGCGGTGGACGAAAACCCCTACCTGGCGGACTTTTACGCAGATATGCAGCGGTGGAGCTTTCATTCGCAGGTATTTTTCCTGTCGCGCCGTTTGCAGCATCACCGCCAGCTGGTCGATCATGTGGGGTCGGTGGTGCAGGATCGCAGCGTGTACGAGGACGCGGAGATTTTCGCCCATAACCTGTACGATCAGGGCCAGATGAGCGAGCGCGACTATCGCGCTTATCGCGATCTGTACGAAGGGATTCGGGCATTTTTACCGCCGCCGGATTTGTTGGTCTACCTGAAAAGCGATGTCGATACGCTGCTGCTGCGAATCAAACAGCGCGGGCGCGATTTTGAGCGCGATATCTCGCCGGACTATCTGGATCGACTCAACCGCCTGTATGAGGATTGGATTGGGCGGTGGAGCAGTTGCCCGGTGTTGGTTGTGCCGGCCAATGCGATGGATTTCCAGCACGACGAGGCAGCGCGGGCTGCCGTCACCGAGGCGGTGCGAGACATCCTCAAGCCAGCGCCCATTCGCCAGATGCGTTGGCCCGCAAAACCTGGGTAGCAAGGTGGGGCACTGTGGGGGCACGGGGCGTCTGTGATAGAATAGGCGTAGCGGAGTCAGGAGCGGGGGGTATGAGTGTTTCTCAGGTCTTCCAGGTACGTCTTAGCGAGTCACTTCGCCTGGCGCTGGTGTATCGGCTGGCCCATGAACTGAACGGTGACCTGTCTTCGGCGGATGTGCTGCGGCGGGTGCTGAACGCGACCGCTGAGGCATTGGGCACGCCTCACGCCAGCATTGTTGCCCTGAAGAATGGCAAGCTTCACGCAGCGTATGCTCTTGGTGGCGGCAGCGCCGACCCGCGACCGGTGATCGAGCATGTGCTCGCCAATGGGTTGATGGGCTTCGTGCTGCACAACTATCGCACCGTCATTGTGAACGATATAACCTGCAATCCGTTGTGGCTGCCCCTGCCCAATCAACCTCTGTCGCCGCAGCAGGGATCGGCGTTGTGCGTGCCGCTCATTCATTCGGGTGAGGTGGTGGGCGTCATGACCCTGGCACACCCCATTACGTCGTACTTCACAGCGGACGCGGTGAACCTCACGGCGACTGTTAGCGAGATGGGGGCGGCTGCACTCGCCAATACGTTGCTGCTCGAAACGACGCGCCAGGCTGAATACCGGTATACCGCCTTGTTCAATGATGTGATTGTGCCTATCCTGATCACCGATGATCGGGGCGAAATTCTCTCGGCCAACCAACGGGCCTGTGAATTTTTGGGATACAGCGCTGTCGAATTGGTTGGGAAAAGCATCCTGACGCTTCATCGGATGGGGGCTGGCCCGATGGGCGAGGATCACTTCGATCATCTCAAGCGCGGGGTGGAAGAGCGCTTCCGTTCGGTGATCTGGACCAAAGATGGATCGGAGCGTTTGGTCGAGGTCTATGCCAAACGACTGGGTGGCCCACATGGTGACTCGATCCAGTGGATTGAGCACGATCTGACGGCGCAGATTTCAATGGAGCAGTTGCGCAACGACCTGAGCGCCATGGTGTATCATGACATGCGCGGGCCGCTCGGCAATGTCTATACCAGCATTCAGGCGCTGCAGACTCTGCTGGCCCAGTATCCTAATCCCAACGTGCAGACCTTACTGAACCTGGCGAAACGCAGTGAGCGGCAGGTGCGCCGAATGGTCGATTCGCTGCTGGACGTGCAGCGCCTGGAGGCAGGCAATAAGCTACTCAGCCGCGCGAATAACAACCTGGATGCCATTATCCAGAATGCGATAGAGCAGATTCGGCCCCTGGCGGACGAGAAACACATTGTCCTGCGCCTTGTCTTAGACGACGACCTGCCCCAGTTGTATATCGATGGAGAAATGGTCGAGCGCGTGCTGGTCAACCTGCTGGACAATGCCATCAAATATTCCGAAGAGGGAAGCCCGGTCACGATCAGCACTGCGAAGAGCGCACAGGAGGTTTTTGTGCGCGTCAAGGACAGCGGCCCTGGCATCCCGCCCGAAGCGCAGGCTTCGATCTTCGATAAGTTCTCGCGGGTAAAATATCGCGGGGTTCCGCACGGGATGGGGTTAGGGTTGGCCTTCTGCAAGCTGGCGATTGATGCGCACGGCGGCAGAATCTGGGTGAAGAGCGAGCCGAATGAAGGCTCAGTTTTCACATTTGCCTTGCCGGTTGAAGCGCCCCCGACCAAAGAACTGCCGCGCCTGGGAATGGCGGCACAATAGGTCTGGTGATGCTGACAGTAAAGGGTTCACACTGAGCTTGTACCTAGAGGATGAGTAATGCTGCTCGTGCCCGGATGGAAATGTCGTGCCGGCTTGATGGCCGGATTGTTGGCAGGGTTGGTGTTGACCGCTTGCGGTGGAAATGCTCAACCGTTGATCGTCACCCTTGCTCCGAGCGCTACACCTACCGCGACAGAGACTCCGCGCGCGGCTGCGGGTGTAGTCTATCATACGTCCACGCCTGTGCCGACGCGGATGCCCACTACGCCGACTCCCGGCCCTTCGCCAACCCCGCTGATTGCGCCGACCGCTTCTCCGGCTGCGGCTACACTGACGGCCACGCGCGCTCCCACAAGGATTGGGCTGACGGTCGAGTATTTTACTACGGACAGCGAATATGTGACCCCAGGGCAAAACGTGACTTTGTTCTGGTCCACACGCGGGGCGCAGGCAGCACGCATCTTCCGGGTAAATGACGAGGGAACTCGCATCTTCCAGTGGGACGTCAACATCGCGGGCACGCTGACTATCGCGACACGCAGCAGCGATCGTGAAGTGGCGCGATTCGTGCTCGAGGCACAGTCCGGCGAAACAGTGGTGGAGCAGCAGCTGCTGATTCCTCTGCGCTGCCCAGAGGTGTGGTTCTTCGACCCGCCGCCCGATGCCTGCCCGGCTGGCCCTTACCAGTTCTCGCAGCAGGCCGAACAGACATTTGAGCGCGGCAGGATGATCTGGGTTCAGTCGCAGGATCGGATATATGTGATTTTTGAAGATGGTCTTGCGCCGCGATGGGTGCAGTACCCTGACAATTTCGCCGAGGGTGATCCGGAACGGGATGACTCTCTGGTCGCGCCGCCGGGCCTGGAACAGCCCGTGCGTGGGTTCGGAGCAGTCTGGCGGGCAAATCCGCGTGTGCGGGAGCGATTGGGGTGGGCTAATAGCCCGGAGATCGCGTTTGAAGGCATGATCCAGGCAGATTCAGCCGAGCCAAGCGTGGCAACCCAATATCTGCGAATGCGAGAGGGGGCCATCCTGGCGCTGAATGCGCGTACAACGGAATGGACCATCATCCCTGCCCCCGGCGGCAGCGCCGGTACACCGTAATCAAGCGATAAGGACACGTGATGCTAAATGAACCTGGACACCGGGCAGTTGGCC
Source organism: Anaerolineae bacterium (assembly GCA_034429275.1). Taxonomy (GTDB): domain Bacteria; phylum Chloroflexota; class Anaerolineae; order Aggregatilineales; family Aggregatilineaceae; genus DAOUFU01. The sequence continues at coordinate 38,877 of DAOUFU010000076.1, forward strand.
AGCCGGACGGCCCGCCCGTGGTGCGAGACGTGGATCTTCCCCGGCAGACCTATGAGCCAGAGCTTGAAACTGCCGTGCGAGCGGTGATGGCAATCGAGCGCATCGAGCAGAACACATCTGCCCCAGTAGTCGTGGCGTTCACCGGTCGCCTGCTGCTGGAAAGCTCAGCGGCGTTTGAACAGCTTGACCAGGCATTTGCGGCGGTGAACTGCCACGCCATCCTGACTCAAGACGACCAGGGGCGTCATGTCGTGCTGGCACTGAGGGGGAGGGCCGAGCCAAAACCACGCCCGGTGTGGCCCAATGTGGTCCTGCTGCTGTTCACCCTGCTGAGCCTGCTGTATGTTGGGGCTGCGCACGAGGCCGGGATGAAAGGGGATGATGATCTTTCGCTGTGGCGAGGTATTCCCTATGCGGCCAGTATGCTCCTGATCCTGGGATCGCACGAGCTGGGCCACTATTTTGCAGGGCGTTACCACGGCGTGCACGTGACTCTGCCCTATTTCATTCCGTTCCCCGGTTTTTTTGGCACGATGGGGGCATTCATCCAGATTCGCGGCCCGATGCGCAACCGCAAGCAGTTGTTTGATTTGGGTGTAGCGGGGCCGTTGGCCGGTTTGGTGGTCGCGCTGCCGATCCTGATCATTGGGCTGGCGACATCCAAGGTCGAACCGCTGCCCACCGGTGAGGATTACCTGATCGAGGGGAATTCGGCGCTGTATGCGGGGGCCAAGTATGCAGTGTTTGGGCGGCTGCTGCCCGGCGATCATGAGGATGTATTCATTAACCAGCTTGCGAAGGCTGGCTGGACCGGGTTGTTCCTCACCGGTTTGAACCTGATTCCCCTGGGTCAGCTGGACGGCGGGCATATCATGTTCACTTTGTTTGGCGTGCGCGCCCGGCGGCTGTATTGGCCGGTGGTGGGCGCGGTCTTTTTGCTATCGTTTTTCAATTCGGTCTGGTTGTTATGGGCGCTGCTGTTGTTCTTCCTGGGGCGCGCCTATGCTACTCCGCTCGACTCGGTTACTGAGCTGGACAGGCGGCGGCGATGGTTGGGGTATGTTACCCTGGTGATCTTTGTGCTGGTCTTTGTGCCCAGCCCGCTGACTATCGTCACGGCCAATTGATACGCGACCGGATTTTTGAGATTCTTCCGCTATCACCGGGAAACCTACGATGACTCGCAAATCCCCTGCGCGTAAGGCCGCCAAAACCCATGAGGATGAACCGATCCGGCGTCCACGTTTCCAGATGTGGCAGGGGGCATTGGTCTTACTGATCCTGGCCGCGGCATTTGG
>DAOUFU010000077.1:0-13189 GCA_034429275.1 Anaerolineae bacterium
ACTGTCGGCGATAACCTCGGCAAAAAGCTTGTTGATCGCCATATATCCACGCCGCCACGCCTTCCAGGTCTCTGCGGTGATGCTGGGCGCGCGGGGAATATCCCACAACTGATGCTGGATGATCCACAGCAAGGGGTTGGCGAGGGTATTGTAGTACATGTCATAACGGCCTTTTGGAAGCCGTACCAGCCGCAACAGCACCCCTTCGACGTTCTGCGCGCGATCCTGGTGCATCTCAACCCACCGGCGGTCCGCTTTGTTCAGAGCGGCGGCGACCCACAGCACTTCGTGCTGCTCGGCCAGCGCGCCCAATGCCGTCACCAGACCACCGCTGCCGCGCGAAACGATCAGCTCATCATGCTTGAATTTGAATGAGAACGGCCCACGGTTTGATGCGATAACCACCAACGGGTTTTCGCCTTTGGGCAGGCCAGCGTCGCCGTTGACCTGCAAACGATTCGTGTTCACCGTCCGCCTCCTTCGTCAAAATAACCAATCCCAAAAACGCTAGCGAGGCGATAGCGGACCTTGCAAGCTGATTATACCCTATTGCGAGCCGATCTGCTAACAATTGGCTTACGAAAAACTTGACCAGTCCAATTGTGGCCCCTTCTACCAGGACCTTAAGCCGCTCCGCCGACACCGATCCCCCTCAAATATGCATATTCTCGGCAGCAAAACCCCTGTTTTGCTACCGGATATCCACCAATGGCTATATTCTATACTCAGGACCAAGCCAACCAGGGGAGCCTGTGATGTCTCAACCACCGCCGTCGTCACGTTTTTCGTTTTTGCAGCGCATTCCTTCGTTCATTTGGATCCTTATCGTTGTTCTGGGGATTGCCGGATTGATCGGCACAATCATGGCATCCTGCTATCTCATCAGCCATTATGAAGGCGCAGGAACCTTGTTTATGATCGGCGCGGGTTGGCTGGCCATCCGCCTGGGATCAGGCCCGGCAGTCGCATCTACGACCGAAAAGACCGGCTCTACAGCCAGAAACATCCTCGTAGGGCTGCTGATCGCCTTCTATGCACTCATGGGGGTAGCCATCGACCAGCCGGGCAACTACCTGTTCAACCGGCCCTTCGAATGGATCGAATGCCCCTCAGGAACGGAACTATCGCGCAGTGTGACCGTCACCCACCCGCTGCCGGAACGAACTGATATCACCCAGGATTTTTCCTGCGTGACCAAAGAGAGCGGCCAGTTCGTCAAACGTGTGGGGACGTTCACCCGGATATGGGTGCGGTTTGTCGAATACGTGCTGGTGGGATATGGGCTGATGGCACTCAACCGGTTGTACATGGCGATGCGGGCACGGTTTGCGCGGGACTCTGTGGGCACCCCATAACCAACCGGGACCGATGCGACGGGGCAGCGTGCTCAGGCCAGTTTTGGAGTCAGGGAATGACTGCCAAGAGCTTGAGAAGCAGCCTATAGACCTTCATAAGGATGGACGGCTGGTCAAGTCAAGGAGTTGGATATGAAACCCGCATTACTCATCATCGATGTTCAAAAGCGGTTTTTTGGCCCAACAACCACTCAATCGCTTGAGAATGCTATCGAGTACATCAACGAGGCCATCAAGCTGTTCCGCAGCAAGCAGCTGCCGATCATTTGCATCCAGCACACCAACCCGGATAGCGACCTGGTGCCTGGCAGCGAGGGGTTTGACCTGCCGGACTCGCTGGCTGTGCTCCCCTCCGATCTGCATATTCACAAGACCTACAGCAACGCATTCAATAAGACCCCGCTCGCCGATAACCTGCGCGAATTGGGCGTTGACACCGTCATTGTCACTGGCTTTTGCGCTGAATACTGCGTGCTGAGCACCTGCCGGGCCGCAGATGATCTGGACCTGACCGCGATCATTCTGCGCGGATCATTGGCCAGCGGCGTGCCGGAACATATCAAGTTTGTCGAGGCTATCAGCGATGTGATCTCGTATGGCGCGCTGAAATGTGCGCTGGCATAGGGAGTAGAGACCCGTGACTTCTGAATCAACCCCTGGACATGAAGTAAAAATTGGCACCTCAGGTTTCCAGGTCAACATCGTGAACAGCGATGTCCAGGATACAGTCGGCGTGGTGCTGCTCGCACTGCTCACGCTGGTCCTTGTCTTTGCACTGATGCGAGCACACCGGCAGAATCGCAAACTGCTCGAACGGTTACTGCCGAAGGGCGGTTGAGTGAGGTTTGAGAAGGCGCTCCATTAAAAAACAGCGCCTTCTACAGCCTCACTGTACAGGTCCACGCACGATCACCCCATCGCGCAGCACCCAGCGGACATTCAGCAGTGTATGCAGGTCGGCCAGCGGGTCGCCATCCACAATCAGGACGTCGGCGATTTTGCCCGCTTCCAGCGTGCCGAGATCGGTCTCTAGCTGGCAGACCTCCGCCGAATGAAGCGTTGCCGCGACAATGATCTGCATAGGCGTCATGCCTGCTTCGTGCATCAAAGTGATCTCAGTGATGGGCATACCCTCATCGAAGGGCGTATAGTACCCGTGGAAATCGGTACCCAGGGCGACCTTCCCGCCCGCCTCAAGGAATCGGCTCAGATTATCCAGCGCTTGCTCTCGGAAATCGACCTGGTGAGCCTGGCTGACCCCGGCCCACAATTCGAGCGTAGGCACCCAATAGACACCGTGCTCCACAGCCTGCCGGATTACCTCGTCGGGCAATGGGTTGATGGCCATGTGCTCAATCGTGTCTACTCCCGCATCAATCGCCATCGGCAGTTGATCGCTGCGCATGATGTGGACTGACACCGGTACACCCCGATCGTGGGCCACCTCAACCAGTGTACCGAACGCGTCCGGCGTGTAGACCGGCAGATTCCGCCCAATCACCTGGCCATTATCCAGAGCCGTTTTGATGAGGTCTGCGCCCAGGTCCACCAGATCGTTCACCGCCGACCGCACTTCCTCCGGCGTATCAGCGGGGTACACTGTGCTCCCGTACCCCCCAGCTACATTGAGAAACGGCCCGGCTGCTACCAGCCGCGCATATGAAGGTTCAACGAGAGTCACGTCGCGGATGGTGAACCCTTTGATCACAGCAGCGCGTTGCCGATCGGATACATCTGAGAGCGCAGGCAGTTGATCCTCTGGCCAGGCGGGCATACCAGGAATGCCCATATCCCGCACAGTAGTGACGCCCGCCTGCACCCAGCCGGTGAGATAGTCCTGGCGGTAGCCGTCATGGACGTGCACATTGAAAAACCCTGGCAGCATGGTTGCGCCGCCCACATCGACGATCTGCGCCCCAGCAGGTATCTCGGTTGCCGTACGCGAACCGACCGCGGCAATGCGATCTCCCTGAATGATGATGACGGCATCCGGCACCGGGTCCGCGCCCGTGCCATCGATCAGCGTGCCGTTGACCAGCGCAAGGATCGGCGTGGTGCTGTCCTGTGCTCTTCCGAGGGTAGTTCCCCCCCAGGCAACAATGAGCACAACTACAAACACTGCGGCCAAAGTTTTGCAGGATTGGGTCATTTGAATTTGTCCTGAAAAGAAGCCATCACCCCAAGCTCATTCGCGCCTGTTCGATGGTGAGCAAGCGCGTTTTTTGCAGCAGAGATTTCGCCCGCTCAATACTCAGATTCAGCGAGCGTACCGGGCCATCCGGCATCGCCGCGCCGCGCACATGCACGGCGGGATCATAGCCAAGCGCCTCCAGCAGGGCCACGCCGAGATCATAACGGCTGACCAGCTCTGGCCCGACCACGTGCAGCAGACCGGAGACATCTATCTCGGCCAGTTCAAGCAGTGCGTCTGCCAGGTTATGCACCCAGATCGGGCAGCGCAACTGGTCCGTGTAGAGAACAACCGGGTCGCCTCGCTGGATCGTGCGAATCATCCAGGCAGCCTGGGCATTGGCCGGGTCAAAGTCATAGATCAGGCTGGTACGCACGATCAGCGCGGAGGGCACCCCTGCCAGAATCGTCCGCTCGTAGTCGATTTTTGCGCCGCCATAACGGTCATTCACCGGGGCGGCACGGGGCACGGAATCCTCGGTATAGACCGGCTCGCTGCCGTCGAACACCAGGTCGGTGGAGAGCGCGATCAATCGCGCGCCACACTCGGCAGCGATCTGCGCGACATGCTGCCCGGAACGCCGGATCGCCGCGTCATAGTCGCCCCCGCTGCGCTCGGTGATAGCCGTGTGGATGATCACATCGGGCGCGAAGGTCTGTACCACGTGGCGCAGCGCCTGGTCATCCCGCAGATCAAGCTGCACAGGCAGCCCTGCGCGGACCCGGTCCGGGTTGGTCAGGTAGGTGGAGACAACTTCATAGCCGCACGACTCCGCACGCACGCCCAGCGGTCCCCCCAGCGTGCCGCTCCCGCCGAGGATCAGAATGCAAGGATTTGCCATCAGGTGTTGATCCTCCACCAGTGCCATACCGTGCCAGGGCCGATGCAGGCTGCTGCGCCTGTACGAAGAAAGGGAAACACCGATGCTCCCATCGATACGCGCATCCGGCGCGGCTGTACAGCAGCGAGCCTGAAACTACCACGACTTCAGCTAAGGTGCCGGGAATATCTGGGGTTTGATGACCTTTGAGCCGATACGCGCGAGTTCGGTTCGCAGCCGCTCGAACATCTCTTGACCGTCGTAGGTCCCAATGATTGCGCCCCCTGAACCCGAAAACTTGGCGCTGGCCCCACACTGGCGGGCGGTTTCCACCATGCGGACCTGCCAATCGGGCAGGCGCACAATGCTCCGGCGCGTGTCAAAGTTCTCGTCGATGAGCGCGCTCAGCCTCGCCACGTCATTGTTGAGCAGTGCTTCGCGCCCCTCGGCAGCCAGGGCCGCAAAATGCTTCATGGCCTCCACGACTGCCGGTTCGCCCCGGTTGAACCGCCCGCGCAAATCGTTGTGAAAAGTCTCGGTCGGCTCGCTGAGCGCTTCGTGAATAGCCATATACAACGGAGGAAGCTCGGTCGGGTGCAACGGTTCATAAGCGTAAACCTTCAGCCCGTTGACGATGCGTTCCTGGCTCTTGTCGAAATCCATATAGACGATGTTTTCGTAGCACTGGATCACGCGATCCTGGAGTCCGGCAGCAATGGCCAGTTCGTCGTTCTCGACGGACAGGGCAAAACTCGGCTGGATTTCCAGCGGCATGTCGATGTGATAGAAATCTAGCAAGCAGCGCAGGGTGGCGATAATGATCGAACTCGATCCGGCCATCCCGACCTGGCGGGGAATGTTGGTCTCGTAGCGGATAGAGAAGTTGCGCGAGTGCAGAGTCAGCCCCTGGGCCTTGCAGTAATCCACAAATCGTTTGATCGTCGCTTTGACGAGCCGGATTCCCCCATAATAGCCGTGAAGCTGGACATCATTGGCCAGGTCATGGATCGAGCGGAAGCGCGCGCGGTCATTCTGGGCCAGCACGATCTCCATCGTGTCCCATTCATACAGCACCACCTCCGACCAGTAATTCCGCACACTGATCGCGATGGTTTTGCCGTTATACCCATCGGACGGATTGCCAAGCAGCCCAGCGCGGGCAAAAATGCGTTTGCGATGGATTTCCACGTCAGTTCGTCCCGTTTAGTGTGGCGATATATTCCCGCAGCGATGCGCCATACTTCTCATCCGCCATCGCGAACTCGACAAAGGCGCGGAAGTACGTCTCAAAGTTGCCGATGTCGTAGCGAGGTTCGTGCTCGCCCAAACGCACGCCATAGACCTTTTCACCACTCTCTATCAACCGCCGGATGCCATCCGTAAGCTGGATTTCATCCCCTTTTCCCGGCTCGACACGTTCCAGGGCGTCAAAGATCAGGGGCGAGAAGACATATCGCGCAGCCACGGCCAGGTTGCTGGGGGCCTCATCCAGCGCCGGTTTCTCGATAATGTCCAGCACCTCGAAAATTTCATCGTTACTCTTGGGTAGGGCAATGCCATATTGTGTGACCTCAAGTTGAGGCACTTCTTCAAAGGCGACCACTGCTGCACAGTGGCGCGTGTCGAAACAGTGCTGCATCCGCCGGACGATATCGCTCTGGGCGTTCAGCCCGATGATCGAGTCCCCTAACGCCACCACAAAAGGATCGCTGCCCACAAAAGAGCGCGCGCACAACACCGCATGACCCAGCCCCAGCAGCCGGCGTTGACGGATATAGTAATATTGGGCCTGAAAACGGTTGAATTCCAGCTCGGCCAGCAGCTCTTCTTTGCCGCTCTCGCGCAGAATTTCGATCAGTTCGTGGTTGTCATCAAAATGATTTTCGATGGACGTTTTGCCAGGGCCTGTGATGAACAAAATGTCCTGGATGCCCATGTGGATCAGTTCCTCGACAATGTACTGAACCACCGGTTTTCGCCCGACTGGGAGCATTTCTTTAGGTTGAGATTTGGTGGCAGGCAGCAGGCGCGTTCCCAGGCCCGCCACCGGTATCACGGCTTTTTTCATATCACCGGTTCCCTGGAATGCAACTGCCCCCAGTCTGCAGAGACCAGCAGCGCCATGAGCGCCCTGCCGACAGGGGGATCAATCCATTCCCGCACAAGCTGGCACAAAAGTATCGCTTTCCATCAGTATATCCCCTCTCAAGCCCCACACCAACCGCCCCGCGCCGTCGCATTTGAGCAAAAAGGAACCGGCAGTCAGCGCCAAAATGAGCGACCAAGGGGTGAGGAACCTGGCAGATGGGAACATATACGCGGCGCGCAGGGAACAAGGACCGGCGGTCAGGACTGTTCACCCCATTCCCTGGAGACTCGGGGGCAGTGCGCGACGGAAACCAACGCCAGCTATCGGCGCAGGCGAGAAAAACTCCCACACCCGCTGCAAAGGGCAGGTGTGGGAGCGCATACTTACTTTTTTATCGGATCAGCGAGGCATCACGTCCAGGATCAGGTTCGGGCGCGTGTTGCTCTCGTCACGGGGGTCACCCACCGCGAAGATATCATCCGACTCAGAGGCGACCGTCAGGCGCACCGGCGCGTTGGCCGGACCATCCAGCGGCAGCGGGTCCACGATGCACAGCTCATACTGGCCGGGACGCCCTGGACGATCGTCGACCACAGACTGGAAGACCACTTGCGACGAATCACCCCGGAAGGTGGGCGCGCGATCATCCACGCTGTTGGCAGTCAGCGCCTTGATGGCTCCACTCGCCAGGTCCAGCGCAAAGATTTCGCTGTCGCCACCCGCATCAAAGGCATGGAACACCAGGAACGAATCATCCGGCGCGAAGACCGGCCCGCCTACGCTGTAGCCGGTGTCAGTCAACTGCTGGGCCTCACCGGATTCGACATCCATCACCCAGAGATTCTCGACCCCGTCTTCATCCGTTTGCAGCCATGCCAGCAGCGCCCCATTGTGGGATACAACGGGCAGCCGGTCGGTGGTGTCGTTGTTGGTAAGCTGGGTCAATTCGCCGGTCACCACGTTCAGCTTGAAGAGTTCCCAATCGCCATCGCGGTCACTCTCGAAGACGATGTGCTCGCCATCCGGGAACCAGAACGCGCCCATATCGGTCGCGTCATCTTCGGTCAGCCGCACCGGAACACCATCGCCGGTCACGTCCACCATGTAAAGCTCCCAGTTGCGGTCGCGGTTGCTCTCGAACACGATCACGCCGTCGGGGCCCCACACCGGGTTGACATCGATGCCGGTGTTAAAGGTCAGGCGCTGCACCTGGCTGCCATCGACCTTGGAGAGGTAGATTTCCCAGCTTCCCTGCGGGTCGCGGTTGGAGACAAATGCCACCCATTGGCAGTCGGGCGAGATGCTCGGCTCAATATCGGCGCTGGATGGGCTGAGTGTGACATTGGCGGCCTCACCAGTCGCCGGATCAAGAGCAAACAGATCCCAATCGTTGGTCCGGTTGCTGTGGAAGAGCAGGTCACCCGCGCATTGTCCTTCACCGAGCGTGACCGGCGTCCACGCGGGGGCATCGAGATCGCGCCCCGGCCTGCCGGTGTGCATGGCAATCAGCGGGAAGGGTCGCCCCGTCGGCGGAATCGGGCGGGTGATGCCCGAAGGCAGCTGGACCTGCGGCTGAGGTTGTCCTACACCAGAGGGGCTAATAATCGCCGGGTTGAAATAGCGTTCAGGCAGCACGTTCTGCGGCACGTTTTCAAGTTCTGCGAAACGGTCCCATTCATCCTGAGACATCACGCGCCAGCTTCGCCACTCTACCTCGTTATCCCCCTTGGTGACATCGACCGATACCCCCGCCGGAATTTCCACGCGAGTCGGCGATTTGGGGAAGAGGACCGCCTTACCGTTGCCCGTGATCACCTGCAGCTGGTTGTCCCCCCGTGAGCGCAGGATTACCGTTGAGCTTAACTCAATCGGAACCTCGTTCACGGTGATGGTCACCGTCATCCCGGATGGCGATTGAACAACAAGCGATGAGGGCGGCACGTTGATACATTCGGTGCTGTCCGTCCCGGTTTGCAGTTTGAGCACCTGCATCGGAACAGGGGCATCTTTCTTGGGGCCTTTAGCATCTGCCGGAGGAACCAGGTTTGTGATCTGCGCGTCCCCCATCAGCATATACACTGTGCTCTTGTTTGCCGACGCGCTGCGCGTACCGAGCTGTACTCTCAACAGCGCGATGCCCCACTGCGACTGCTGTGAGGAAAAAGGACTGGTAATCAGGCCGCCCACCTGGGCGAGATCGACCTGATCCCCTTGCTTGGCAAAGCCAGCAAGCTGGCCCGCCTCACCAAAGCCGGTCGCGGTCACGGTGGGAAAACCATAACACACGCGGTTGGCCCCGACCCCAGCACATTGGGTCCCCAGGTCCGACAATGCCCGCGATACCAATGCTTCACAAGCGCCTACCTGTCCTTGCGCTTGCCTCATACCCCCCAACCCGGGTATGCCCACTAACATCACTATAAGGACAATGATTGAAAAAACGCGGCGATCCAGCATGGGATGCTCCTTAGTAGCTTTTTGGATGTTGAACGATTTGCAAGTGACAAGTGGCAAACAAATAGGAGGTTGCAATGAGCCTTACACCCCGATACAATTGTGTAACATTATTTGAATATGTGCAACGTATCATTTTTTCTAAATTTACAACCTGTAAAATTAGACGTTTACATATCTTTAATATCTCGTAAATGACAGCAGGACTCAACACCGGCATAGCCTGGGGTGGCAATCGAGCTGGTGCGATGGGGCGGGGTTTCCAGAGGGGCCGGGATGGAGCTTGTTGCATATCTTCGTTTGTTCAGAAAATGGTGGTGGCTGATCGCCATCGCCGCTTTCCTGGCAGGGGGCGCGTCCTACCTGTTCACCAGCCGCCAGCCCGACCGCTACCAGGCATGGGTAAGCATCTCGGTCGGCAGCTTCATCGATTCGCCCGATGTGGAAACTAACGAACTGCGAGTAGGGCAGGAACTGGCGCAGACTTATGCCGTGATCGCCAAGTACAACCGCACGCTCGAAGCCGCTGTCGAAACGGGAAACCTGCCCGTCACACCGGCTGAGCTGGGTACTGCGCTAAGCACACGCATTGTGCCCGACACCTCGCTGCTGGTGCTGACGGTGACCTACACTGACCCCGTGCTGGCCGCCGACATGGTTAACGAGGTGGCCCAGCAGTTGATCCTCAACAGCCCGACCAATCTCACCGTGGAACAGCAAAGCCAGATTGACATGGCGAACGCTGAGATCACCCGGCTGCGCGAAGAACTTTCGCAGATGCGCCTGCAACTCTCAGCGATCAACACCCGGCTTCAAACGGCTGCTGACAGCGTATTACGCGAGCAGTTGACCGAAGAGCGCAATACGCTCATTGCGCAGATCAACCAGGCATCGAGCAATATCGCAGACTTTACCGCCACGGTCGCCAGCTTGCAGCGCCGGACCAACTCGCTCGACATCGTGCAGCCCGCCCAGATTCCGAATGCGCCGATCGGCTCCAATACGCTGTCACGCACCCTGCTGGCGGCGATGGTAGGCGCGGCGCTGGCTGTGGGCGGCGCGCTGTTGATTGAATACCTGGATAGCACGGTAAAAACCAACGAAGATGTGACGCAAACACTCCAGATGCCTGTGTTGGCGAATATCCCTCGCTTTGGCAAGAAACATGAGGACTATCCCCAGAAATTGATCGCGTATCTGGAGCCAACCTCTCCCGTCTCCGAGCAGTACCGGATGCTGCGCACCAACCTGGTGTTTTCCAGCAATGGGGCCTCAAGCAACACCTATGTCATCACCAGCCCCGGCCCTTCCGAGGGCAAAAGCGTGGTGACGGCCAATCTGGCGGTCACGCTGGCCCTGGCCGGTTTCCGCGTGCTGCTGGTTGATACCGACCTGCGCCGTCCCCGTGTCCACGAGATATTCAACACTCACAACGATTTTGGCCTGTCAACCTTGCTGCGTACCAGTCCGAGCAGCTTGATGCAGAATACGTCTTCACAAGGTGCCTCACAGACTGTCAGCGAGTTGATCGACCAATGCATGGTCCAGACCCAAATCCCCGGCCTGATGGTGATCCCAAGCGGCGGCTCACCACTCAACCCCACCGAAGTCTTGGGATCAGATGTGATGACCGAATGGTATACCACCATCCGCCAGCTATATGGGTTTGATGTCGTGCTGTTCGATTCACCGCCGGCGCTGGTCGTTGCGGATAGTTCAATCCTTGCTGCTTCACTGGATGCCCCCGTTCTGGTCGTGCTGCAATCCGGGCAGACGCGCATGAACGCGGCGCTGCGCCTGAAAGAAGTGATGCAGCGGCTGAATGTCAAGCTGGCGGGTGTGGTCCTCAACGCCATCAGTATGCGGGATCGTGAGTACTACGGCTACAACTATTACTACTATCGCCAGTAGACGTTGTTTTCCCGCGATTTGCCCAACCATGGGGTAAGGAACGCTTGAGATCATCGATCGGGAGTACAATGAAGAGACACTTTAGCGATCATGCAACTGCCTGGGACCGCGATCTCCCGTCGAATTCGGTCGTTTTGCCCTACTGCCGAATTTGACTCTTCCACCAAGGTGTTGTATTTTTCAAGTATATAAGCGTGCCATAATTCGATATTATTATTCCATATTTAGGAATTTCATTCTCTACCCAAGCGAGGAAACTAACACAAATCCAGCTAACGGACTGGAAACGCTGATATCTCAACAATGCCCAAGAAGCCAGCCAGAGGCAACGCAATGAGCACGATGTGGTACGTCCTCCATACCAAGCCCAAAAGAGAAAATGTGGTATGTTCGTACCTGGAATCGCAAGACCTGGAGGTATTCTATCCCTCCATTCGAGTCAAGCCGGTCAATCCGCGTGCTTCAACGGTGCGGCCCTTGTTCCCCCGTTATATGTTCATTCATGTTGATCTTGGGCAAATGGGCTTTTCGGCGCTGCGCTGGATTCCAAATGCTATTGGCCTGGTTCTCGTTGGAGATGAGCCTGCTTCGGTTGCGGACCACGTGATCCGCGCATTGAAGCACCGGGTCACAGAAATCGAGAACGCCGGCGGGCTGGTACTCGATGGATTAAAGCCCGGCGATCCGGTTAGGATCACCCGCGGCCCCCTGGCCGGATACGAAGCGCTGTTTGATATGCGGCTGAGCGGCACCGAGCGGGTCCAACTCTTATTGAACCTGGGTGGGCGGCAGGTCAGAGTACAAACGACTTCCGCGTCAATCGAGAAAATTGCCCAACCGTGCCGGTAGGTGATCGCATCCCGGCTGTCCGTTATTCCCAAAGGCGATCCGTCCATGTGGGCTGTGCGGGCACCTCACATGGACTTGGTAGGAATCACGACCGATACTTGATCGTGAGGGGGGGGAACTCATGTCAAGAAGTACTGTCTCAAGTGGGTTAGTCCAGCGTATCGCCAAAAAGGTGAAACGGATCATTCCGCTGGCGCTGGCCGATGCCGTGATCCTGTTCTCTGCCTATGCGCTCACTCACGGGGTGCGAACCGGCTCGATAGTGCTGCATAGTCTTGGCTTCCAGTTCGTGATCTTTGCGATCATACTCTCCTGGGCAGTGATATATGCTGCTGGCGGCTACCATCGCCTGTGGTCACAGACCAGCGGGCATGACGTCGTCGTCATTATCACCGCGACCTTTTTCTCCACCTTTGTCTTGCTAATCCTGGACCTGCTGCTTACTCCACGTCCTGTACCACTCAGCGTGGTGGCCGTCAGCCATATCCTGGCACTTAACGGATATGTGGGCGTTCGCTACCGCTCACGCCTGATTAGCGGCCTGGATTGGCGGTGGCGTGCCATCTGGTACCGCGAGTTTCCCCAGGTGAAAACTCGCGTGCTGATCGTGGGGGCCGGTGAAGCCGGGCAAATCGCCGGGCTGCGGCTCCGTCACCGCTTCCTGAACGGGCACAACAGCTTTCAGGTGGTGGGTTACGTGGATGACGACCCGAAAAAGCAGGGGCTGTATATCCAGGGCGTGCCTGTGCTGGCATCCTGTGATGAAATCATCGAAGTGGCCCAGAAGCACCATATCGATTTGATTGTATTCGCCATTCACAACCTGTCGGGTGCACGCTTCCGAAGACTTCTTGAACTGTGCGAGCAGACTTCAGCCCGCATCAAAATTATTCCGAATGTTTTTGAGATACTCACAGATAACGTTAATGCCCCCATGCTGCGCGATGTCGAACCGCAGGACCTGCTGGGCCGCCAGCCGATTGAGTGGCACCAGCAGGTAGATGCCTCTCCCGTCACAGGCAAAGTCGTACTGGTAACCGGGGCCGCCGGATCGATCGGGTCCGAACTCTGCCGCCAGATGATGAATTACCAGCCAGTCCATCTGATCATGTTGGACAACAACGAAAGCGGCCTGCACGATCTGTTGACAGCGCTCAAGAGCGAGTTCCCCAACCACACTATCACCGGCGTCCTGGCCGATATCACCCGGCGAGAGAGCATCGAAGCAGTCTTCACCCGCTACACCCCTCAGCTTGTCTTTCATGCGGCAGCTTACAAACACGTGCCACTCCTGGAGAATTTCCCGGAGGAGGCAATCCGCGTCAATATTCAGGGCACGCTCAACGTTGCAGAAATCGCCCAGGCGCACCGTACCGAACGCTTTTTGCTGATTTCTACCGATAAGGCGGTCAATCCATCCAGCGTCATGGGGGCCAGCCAGCGCCTCTGCGAACTGGTGATCCCGGCCCGTGCCTCCCAAGAACACACCGCGACCATCTGTGCCGCCGGCCGGTGTGGAA
>DAOUFU010000078.1:0-2694 GCA_034429275.1 Anaerolineae bacterium
CAGGCCCCGGTCATCATCCAGGTGAGCCATCGCGCGCTGGCCTATGTGGGCAGCGGCAGCACGCTGCTCGGCCTGCGCACGATGGCGGCGCTCGGCCAGGTCGCCGCACAGAGTGTAGATGTACCGGTCGCGCTGCACCTGGATCACGGCACAGAGACGGATGTCTTGCAGGCGATCGCGCTGGGCTTCACGTCGGTGATGTTCGACGGCGACGGCTTGAGCTTCGACGAAAATATCCGCGTGACGCGGCGGCTGTGCCAGGCCGCACACGAAGCCGGGGTCTGCATGGAGGCGGAAATCGGCGAGGTGCCCAAGCCCGACGGGGCCGTCTTCGACGCTGCCGCCATCGCGCTGACGGCCCCTGAACAGGCGGCGGAGTTCGTGGAGGCGACCGGGATCGATACGCTGGCCGTCGCGTTGGGATCGGTGCACGGGCTGGCGGAAAAACACCTGGGGATCGACCTGGACCGCCTGCGCGCTATTCGTGCGGAGGTCGAAGTGCCGCTGGTGCTGCATGGATCATCGGGGGTGACCGACGACTTCATCGCCCAGGGCATCGCGCTGGGGCTGTGCAAGGTGAACGTCGCCACCCAGCTTAACCGCGCCTTCACCGAAGCGGTGCGCGGTGTGCTGGCCGGTGATGCGGCAGTGGTGGACCCGCGCAAGTATCTTGGCCCCGCGCGCGATGCCCAGGTAGCCGTCGTACGCGAGCGCATCCGTTTTTGTGGCAGTGCAGGGCTGGCCGGAGACTCGCAATGATCCTGTGTGTGAACCCCAACGCCGCCATCGACAAAACGGTTGTCGTCAGCCCATTTCGCCTGGGGCAGATTCACCGCCCGATCGAAGTCAAGGCGCTGCCGGGCGGCAAGGGCTGCAATGTCGCGCGGGCGTTGAAACGCCTGGGCGACGAGCCGGTGGTGACCGGTTGGGTCGGCGGCTACGCGGGACAGTTCATCGAAGACGGCCTGCACCGCGAAGGCATTGCTACCGACTTTGTGCACACCGATTTTGAGTCGCGCACCTGTCTCTCAATCCTGGACCCGACCAGCCACACCATCACCGAAATCTACGAAAACGGCGAGCCGGTCCCGCCGGACCAGATCGACGCGCTGCGTGAGCATTTTCGCGCCATCATCGGGCGCTATGCGGCGGTTACTTTCTCCGGCAGCCTGCCCACCGGCGCACCGCCAGGCTTTTACCGCGATCTGATCGCCATTGCCAAAGAGGCAGGGGTGCTCACCCTGCTCGACAGCAGCCGCGATCCGCTGCGCCAGGGAGCAGAGGCCGGGCCGGACCTGATCAAGCCCAACCGCGACGAAGTGGCCGCCCTGATCGGCAGTGCGCCGCAGACATTCGAGCAGGTCACCGCTGCCGCGCGCACCCTTGCCCGGCAGTACGACACACGGGCGGTCATCTCGATGGGCGCGGAAGGGGCGGTTGCCAGCGATGGGAAGATGACTCTGTACGCCCGCAGCCCGCGCGTGGATGCCCAGAGCGCGGTGGGATCGGGCGATTGTATGCTGGCCGGGCTGGCCTGGGGCCTGACTCGCGGCCTGCCGCTGGAAGAGTCGCTGCGGCTGGGCGTCGCAGCGGGGACCGCCAACACACTACACATCGGCGCAGGGCAGTTCACGCTCGAAAGCTTTGAGCAGGTGCGCAGCCAGGTTGATATCGTAGTGGTGGAGGGAGAATAGCGGGTGAAAGCCAGCCGGCCCTGTTGACATCTGATCAAACTTGTGATATGTTACCGTTATCATGTTGATTCATTTGAATCACCCAAGAACTATAATTAGCACGCTTACCAGCCTATCAAAAAACCCGCGCGAACTGCCGTGTCACGGCGTGTTATCTTGATTTGTTTTTAGGAATTGGGTGCAATGAGTGAACCTTTAGTGTTGATGCAAGACATCGACAAAACTTTCCCCGGCGTCCACGCACTCGCCCAAGCCCACTTTGAACTGCTTCCCGGAGAGGTTCACGCCCTGGTCGGCGAAAACGGCGCGGGTAAATCCACTCTGATGAAAATCCTGGCGGGCATTTACTCCAAAGACAGCGGCCAGGTCTTCTTCAAAGGTCAGCCGGTTGAGATTCACAATCCCAGGCAGGCACAGCACCTCGGCATCAGCATGATTCACCAGGAACTCAACCTGATGAATCACCTGACGGTGGCGCAGAATATTTTCATCGGGCGCGAACCGCGCCGCCGGGTCCCATTTCTGCTCGACGACAAAAAGCTCAACAGCCAGGCCCAGCATTACCTGGAGATGCTGCACCTTGTGCTCGATCCGCGCACGCGGGTATCGGAACTGACGGTCGCCAAGCAGCAGATGGTCGAGATCGCCAAAGCGCTGTCGTTCAATTCCGATGTGCTGATCATGGATGAGCCGACCGCCGCGCTGACGGAGACCGAGATCGCGGAGTTGTTCGACATCATCCGGTCGCTCAAGCAGAAGGGTGTCGGCATCGTCTACATCAGCCACCGCCTGGAAGAACTCAAGCAGATTTCCGACCGGATTACCGTCATGCGCGATGGCTGCACGGTGGATACTGTGGGCACGCCGGAAGCCACGATCGATCAGATCATCAGCCTGATGGTGGGGCGAACCATTTACCAGGCCGCGCCCGAAGTCCCCGACAACACAGACAGCCCGATCGTGCTGGAAGTGCGCAATCTCAACCGGGGAAAGGTGCTCA
>DAOUFU010000079.1:0-20698 GCA_034429275.1 Anaerolineae bacterium
TTGGGGGGTGCGGGCTGGGGGCGGCGATGGTGGGGGTGAGGCCGGAATCACGCTGGTCACGTATTTTGATGCATTCGCCTTGTTGATCCGGGGGCGAGTGGGCCGATCACTGACCCTGCACGGTGAGGGGCAGGGTGAAGGCGATGGTTGCGCCGCCGTCAGGGGTGTTGCTGGCCCAGATTTTTCCGCCGTGCGCCGTGACCACGGCGTGGGCGAGATAGAGACCCAGGCCGGTGCCCTGGCGATTGTTGGTCAGAGCGTTATCCACACGGTAGAAGCGCTCGAAGATGCGCTCAAGCTGGTCGGGAGGCAGCCCCGGCCCCTGGTCGCTCACCTCAATGAGCACCTGGTGATCGTCGCAGCGGCCCCGCACGACGATCTCACCGCCGTTGGGCGAATATTTGATGGCGTTCGAGAGCAGGTTGTCGAGCACCTGGCGCAGGCGGCGCGAATCGCCCTGGATGACCGGGAACGAGTCGGGGAAATCGGCGCGCAGGGTGTGCTGCGTGGTCTGGGTCTGGAAGCGCTCGATGGCCTGGGCTGCCAGGGCGGGCAGGGCCACGTCATCGAGGTCCAGGCGCATCCCTTCGGCCTGCAGTTTGGAAGCGGCCAGCAGGTTCTCGATCAGTTCGTGCAGGCGGTCGGCTTCTTCCTCGATGACCGCCAGACCCTTCTGGTAGGTGGCGCGATCCCAATCGGCATCTTCGCGGCTGAGCGTATCGGCGTAACCCTTGATCAGCGCGACGGGGGTCTTCAATTCGTGGGAGATGACCGAAATAAAGGTCGATTTGAGGCGCTCGGCTTCGCGGAAGTGGGTGATGTCGCGCACACTGCCGATGACATTGACCAGGTTTCCGGCACGGTTGAACAGCGGCGCATAGGTGATCCCCACGCTGAGCTGCGTACCGTCGGGCCGTTCGAGATCGCCCTCGGTGTAGAGCGTGTTGTTGCTGATCGCCGAGTCCTCGGTGCTGTCCGGGCGGCGGGGCCACCCGGTGGCGATGGCGTCGCGCAGGCTGGGGCCCATGGTGTGGCGCGCCCAGCGGATCACCACGTCGTGCGGGCGGCCTACCGCCTGGTCGGTGCTCAGGCCGGTCATGCGGACCAGCGCGCGGTTCCAGCGCTCCACGTTGAGGTCGGCGTCCAGGATCAGGATGCCGGCGGCGCTGTGATCGAGGATGGCGGCGAGCCGCTGGCGTTCGTGGATGGCGGCTTCGTAGAGGCGCGCGTTGTTCACGGCGATGGCGGCCTGGTCGGCAAAGCTTTGCAGCAGGCGGTGATCGTTCTCGCCGGATTCGCTGGCGAAGGTGCGGAAGATCAGCAGGATGCCCAGCGGATCATTGCCGAACACCATCGGGATGGCGAAGACCTGGCGCAGCGCCAGGTCGAGATCGCGCGCGACCTTGCGCATCCGGGCGTGCAGAACCGGGCTGTCGACACCCCATTCATTGGCGGAGAGGTCTTCGAGCAGGGGGGCGAAGACTTCGGCCTGCTCCGGCGGGATGCCATAGATGGCGCGGGCGTGATAGCCGCCGTGCTCGCGCAGGGCAATCAGGCCCACATCGCCGGCCAGCATCGAGGTGGCGGCGGTGAGGATCATGCGCAAGACCTCGCTCAGGTCGAGCTGCGAGGTGAGGGCGCGGCTGATGTCGAGCAGAAAATCGCGCTGGCGTACACGGTAATCGGGCAGCAGAAACATGGCATCACCGGATGATCAACCGTATGCGATGGGTGGTCCGCCGTCACCGTGTGATCGCCTCAACGGTGAACGGCTGACAGCCCTATTTTAACACGCGGGGGAAGGGCGCGCGGTGTTTTTTATGAACCTCTAGCGGAGTTCTGATGCAGTTCTGATGCTGGTGGGCCATGGTAGATGGAAGCTGAAGGGGCGGCAGGCGGGCCGCCCCTGATGAGTCATGATGAGTCAGGATTCGGCGATGGGTTCGACGCGCCGGTCTTCGATGGACTCGAGCAGGCGGTTCAGGCGATGTTCGAGCACGGCATAGGAAAAATGACGCAGGCCGATCTCGTAATTATCTTCGGTCATGCGGCGGATGCGCTCTGGATCGGCGAGCAGGTCGAGCACGGCGACGGCAGTGCCATCGGTCACGATCTCGTCGAACTCGATGGCCTGCACGCCCAATGGGGCGATATCGGCGCGGTAGGCGGGATAGCGGTTGACGACCAGGGGGCGCTTGAAGTAGAGCGCCTCGATCACCGTGCTGCCGAATCCCTCATAGTGGCTGGGGTAGGTGACCAGATCGGCATTTGGATAAACATCTGGCAGGGTATAGACCCGCTGGCCCTCGGCGTTTTGGCCGCGTTCGGCCTCGATGCGTTCGCCGATGAAGAGGGTCTCGACGCGGGCGCGCACGGCCTGGTCGAGCAGCCATTCAAAATAGGGGCTGATCTCGCCGCTGTCTTGACCGGTGACCACGAATTTGTAGCGCGGGTCGTTGAGCAGGCGAACCAGTTCGATGCCGCGCTCGATGGATTTGTGCGCACTCAGGCGGGTGGGCTGGAGCACGATTACATCGTCGGCGGCCAAGCCGAGATCGGCGCGGAAGCCATTCGCGTAGTCATCGGGCGGGCCGGGCGGGTTATCAAAATCGGCCACGTAGGGAATATAGGTGGCATGGATGCCGGAACGCGCGTAAAGCTCGCGCTGCATGATCGTGCTGATGACAACGTGGCGCACAGTGGGTAGATCGGGCGGGAAGGCGCAGCGCAGATAGGCAGGCACGCGGTTGACCAGGAAGCGCTCGTGTTCCCAATAGAAGGCGTGGTGGTGGAGAATGGCCGGGATGCCGGTGGTGCGCAGCGTGTTCGCCAGGGCGACGCCGAGGGGAATGTTCAGCGGCAGGCTGGCGGCATTGGCTACGACGAG
Source organism: Anaerolineae bacterium (assembly GCA_034429275.1). Taxonomy (GTDB): domain Bacteria; phylum Chloroflexota; class Anaerolineae; order Aggregatilineales; family Aggregatilineaceae; genus DAOUFU01. The sequence continues at coordinate 2,888 of DAOUFU010000079.1, forward strand.
CAGATCGATCTCAAAATGCTCGATGAAGGCTTCGATCTGCCCCTCGAAGCCCAGGGCTTTGCGGTCGATGTCGCGGTTGAGGTCTGGCAAGAGGTCCACACCGCCAAGCGCGGCGCGCTGGAGGTCTGCTACCATCGGGTGGTCCGGGTGCATCTCCGGGACAAGCTGGCCGGGCGGTCCCTGGGGATCGAGATCGCCAGCACAGGTGAAGCAGGTGTGTCCCATCCGCTGCAGGACGGTGATCCATTTCGCAGTTTCGAGGCTGACGCCGTCCACCCCGGCCAGTCGTGATGCCAAAAATCCTATTCGCATGGCCCCATCCTTATGAACAACAGTTTGCAAAAGGTTCTCTCGATGCAGGCGGCAGGCCGGGTCGTGTTGACAATTGTGCTCATGACGCCCGCCTTGCCCTCTGTGAATGTCAACACGGCCTGCGCTCCATTACCGTGCGCCAGGCGAGTCAATCATCCGCCACCAGGCGCTTGAGTTCATACAGCTTGGTGAGCGCATCGAGCGGCGAAAGCTGCTCCGGATTGAGCGCACGCACAAATTCGACGATTGGGTCCGGGTCGGTCTGGAAGAACGATAGCTGAACCGGCCCGGCGGGCTGCTCACGCTTGCGGATGACAAAATCGCCCCCGGCAGCCTCAAGCTCTTTCAAAATCTCGTTGGCGCGGTTGACGACAGCCCTGGGAATGCCCGCCAACTGCGCGACATGAATGCCGTAGGAACGGTTGGTGCCGCCGGGCATCAGGCGGTGCAGGAACACGACCTGGTCGCCCTGCTCGGCCACCGCGACGTTATAATTTTCGATCCCAGGCAGGATGTTGGCAAGTTCGGTCAACTCGTGGTAGTGGGTGGCGAAGAGGGTGCGCGATCCCAGGCGGGGATTATTGTGGATGTGCTCGACGACGGCGCGGGCAATGGCCATACCGTCGTAGGTGCTGGTGCCGCGCCCGATCTCGTCCAGAATGATCAGGCTGCGGCGGGTGGCGTGGGCCAGGATGTTGGCCAGTTCGACCATCTCGACCATGAAGGTTGACTGGCCCGCGTGAATCTCGTCCTGCGCGCCAATGCGCGCGAAGATGCGGTCGGCCAGGCCAATGGTGGCGCGTTCCGCCGGGACAAAGCTGCCGATCTGCGCCATGAGCACGATCAGCGCCACCTGGCGGATGATGGTGCTCTTGCCCGCCATGTTCGGGCCGGTGATGATGTGAATGCGCTCGGCAGAGTCGAAATGGGTCGAGTTGGGGACAAACCGTTCGCCGCGCAGGGTTTGCTCAACGACGGGGTGCCGTCCTTCGTGAATGTCGAGCTGGTCGGAGTCGTCGAGCAGCACGGGGCGCACATAATGCTCGAGCGCGGCGACCTCGGCCAGGCTGGCGAACACATCGAGCTGGCCGAGCGCGCGGGCGGTGCGCAGCAGGGCTTCGGAGCGGGTGCGAATCTGATCGCACAAGTCGGCGAACAGGCGTTGTTCGATTTCTAGCTGGCGCTCGTCGGCGTTGAGGATGAGCGTCTCGTACTCTTTGAGTTCGGGCGTGATATAGCGCTCGCAGTTGACCAGGGTCTGCTTGCGGATGTAATCGTCGGGCACGCGCTCGGCGTTGGCGTGGCTGACTTCCAGGTAGTAGCCAAAGACCTTGTTGTAGCCGACCTTCAGGCTCTTGATGCCGGTGCGCTCGCGCTCGATGTCTTCGAGGTTGGCGACCCAGTCGCGGGCGTCGCGGCTGCGCTCGATCAGCGCGTCGAGTTCGGGCGAATAGCCGGGGCGAAACGCGCCGGTGCTGGTCATGACGGCAGGCGGATCATCGGTGAGGGCGCGGCGGATCAGGTCGGTGATGTCTTCGCACGGGTCGAGCGCCTGGACCAGCGGCTGGAGCGCCTCGGCGGGCGCGATGACCTCACGCAGGGCGGGCACGGCTTCGAGGCTGTCGGCCAGGGCGAGCAGATCGCGCGGGCCGGCACGGTTGACCAGCAGGCGGTTGACGAGCCGCTCCAGGTCGCTGACGCGTCGGAGCGAATCGCGCACCATGGCGCGGGCGGTGCCGGAACTGAACAGCGCCTCGACCGCATCGAGCCGCCGTTCGAGCCGGGCGCGATCCAGCAGGGGCTGACCGAGCCAGGTGCGCAGCAGCCGACCGCCCATCGGTGTGACCGTACGGTCCAGCACATCAAGCAAGGTGCCGCGTTTTTTGCCCTCGCGGATGGTTTCGACCAGTTCCAGGTTGCGGCGGGTGGCGGTGTCGAGCGTCATAAAGCCGGCGGTGCTGTAGCTGCGCAGGGTGATAATCTGGCCGAGCGCGCCGCGCTGAGTTTCGTCCAGGTAACTGAGGATCGCACCTGCTGCGCGCAGGGCGAGCGGCTTGTCGTGCAGGCCGAAGGCATCGAGCGTGGCCACCTGGAAGTGATCGAGCAGCACCTGGCGCGCGTAACCTTGCTCGAACTGGTAATCCGGGCGAGAGGTGCGGTGCGCGCCGCGCGGCAGCGTGAGGCCGGAATCGGCCCAGCGAGCGGGCAGCAGCACTTCGCGCGGGTCGAGACGGGCGAGTTCTTCGACAACGGCCAGGGTGGGATGATCCCCGGCCCATTCGGTGGCGGCAAAGTCGCCGGTGCTGATGTCGGCATAGGCGAGGCCGACGGCGGACCAGCCGGTGCCCTCACGGTCCGGTTGAGGGGCGAGCGCCAGCAGGTAATTGTGGCGCGTATCGGGCAGCATGGCGGGGTCCATGACGGTGCCGGGCGTGATGACGCGCGAAACTTCGCGCGGGGTCAGGCCATTGACCGGCTCGCTGCCGACCTGTTCGATCACGGCGACATGATAGCCGCGCTCAACCAGGCGTGCGATGTAGCCATCGACGGCGTGATGGGGCACGCCGCACATGGGTACGCGCTCGCCTTTGCGCACCGGGCGACCGGTGAGCACCAGGTCCAGCTCGCGGGCGGCGACTTCGGCATCGTGGTCGAACATCTCGTAGAAGTCGCCCAGGCGGAACATCACGATGGCGTCGGGGAACTGGGCCTTGAAATCGAGATACTGCTGGCGAGACGGGGTGACATTCGACATGGCGGCGTGTCGCTTCTGGCGGTTGGAATTCCAGGCTGCATCAGGTATGATCGCTTGCAAGCGATATTCTAACAGGCGGCGACTCGCCCGACAAGCTGCGCGGGGTGACGCCTGGCGTTGTCATCATGGGCCAGAAGCGTGGCCAGCCGATACTCAGGAGATGGACCAGGAATGCCGGATGTGATTATTGGCGTGGACCTGGGGGGAACCCAGATGCGCGCCGCACGATTTGACAGCGACCTGACCTTATTGGAGCGCGTGGCAGAGCCGACGCTGGCGCACCAGGGGTTTGACCGGGTGATGTCGCGCCTCAAAGAGGTCATCGCGCGGGTGATGCCGGAGGACCGGTCCACGGTGAGAGGGCTGGGAATTTCGGTGCCGGGGCCGGTGAACCCGCACCTGGGCACGGTGGTTGCGCCGCCGAACCTGCCCGGCTGGCACAATGTGCCGGTGCAGCAGATCATGCGCGATCACTTTGGGGTAGAGACCTTTGTGGGCAACGATGCCAACGTGGCGGCGCTGGCCGAAGCGACGCGCGGAGCGGCCCAGGGATACAAGTTCATCGCCTATATTACGGTGAGCACGGGCATTGGCAGCGGCATCATCGACAATGGGCACCTGGTGCTGGGCGCGGATGGGTTGGGCGCGGAGGTCGGGCATATCCCGCTGGTGGTGGAGAACGGGCGAGTTTCGCAGTTGGAGACCGAAGCGGCAGGGCCGGGCATCGCGCGGCAGGCGGTCGAGGCGCTGCGGGCCGGGGCCGAATCGCAGATCCGCGCGCTGGTGAATGGGAACCTGGATGCGGTGACGGCCAAAGAAGTGGGCGCGGCGGCGCTGGCGGGCGATCCGCTGGCGGTATCGCTGATCCGGCGGGCAGGGTTCATGGTGGGGCTGGGGATCGTCACGTTGATGCACCTGTTCAACCCGCAGATATTTGTGATTGGCGGGGGGGTCACTCACACCGGCGATCTGCTGTTCGAGCCGATGCGCGAGGCGGCGCGGCAGTATACGATGGACCCCAGTTACTGGCAAAATGTGCCGATTGTCCCGGCGGCGTTGGGCGATAACGTGGCGCTGATCGGGGCGGCAGCGCTGGTGGCGACTCGCGGTGGCAGCCAGGTTGGATAGAGCGAGACTCCGGTGAGGGAGCTATGAGCGCTGAGATACGGGTGTTGGTCGTCGATGATGATGAAGCGACAACGGCATTGATCGCAGAGGCGATGCGCGGAGAAGGGTATGTGCCGTTCACCGCTTCGGATGGGCAGGCCGGGCTGAAGGCCATGTATGCTCATCGCCCGGCGCTGATCGTGCTGGATGTGAATATGCCGGGCATGGACGGGTGGACGATGTGCCAGCGGGTGCGCGAGGTGAGCAATGTGCCGGTGATCTTCCTGACGGCGCGCAACGATGCCGATGAGATCATTCGCGGGCTGGACCTGGGCGCGGACGATTACGTGGTCAAACCGTTCGAGCTGGATGTGCTGATGGCGCGCGTGCGGGCCACTCTGCGGCGGGCCTCGGCTGAACCGACGCTGGTCCGGCAGCAGGTGATTTACAGCGATGATTATCTGACGATCAACCTGAGCGAGCACCGGGTGGTGCGCCAGGGCGAGGCCGTTCACCTGACGCCAACCGAGTTCAGCCTGTTGGGGATGCTGGTAGAGGCGTCGCCGCGCGTGCTGACCTATCGAGAGCTGCTGGAGCAGGTGTGGGGCTTTGAATATATCGACGATATCGATTACCTGCGCGTGTATATCTGGCATCTGCGGCGCAAGCTGGAGCCAGACCCGCGCGAACCGATCTACGTGGTGAACGAGTTGGGAATCGGTTACCGTTTCGAAAAACGGGCGTAAAAAACCTAAGAGACCTATGGCCAAAAAAGTCTTTGTGAGCGGGTGTTACGATCTGCTGCACAGCGGTCATGTCGAGTTCTTCCAGCAGGCAGCGAAATATGGCGATCTTTATGTAGCCATCGGGTCGGACCAGACGGTATTTGACCTGAAGGGCCGCAAGCCGATCAACAGCGAGCAAGAGCGGCTGTTCATGGTGCAGTCGGTGAAGTGCGTACACCAGGCGATGATCTCGCGCGGATCGGGCATCCTCGACTTTCTGCCGGAGTTCCTGGAGATCAAGCCGGATGTTTTTGTGGTCAATGAGGACGGCCATACGCCCACCAAGCAGCAGCTTTGTGAGGCGCACGGCGTGGAATATGTGGTGCTGCGTCGCGAGCCGCACGCTGAGCTTGAGGCGCGGTCTTCGACGGCGCTGCGCGCGCTGAACCGGATGCCGTTCCGAATCGACCTGGCGGGCGGCTGGCTGGATCAGCCCTGGGTGTCGGAACACTATCCCGGCGCGGTGATCACCATCTCGCTGGAGCCGACGCTGGAATTCAACGAGCGGAGCGGGATGGCATCGAGCACGCGCAACGCGGCCATCGAGCTGTGGGGGACGCGGCTGCCGGTGGGGGATTATGAGAAGCTGGCGAAGATGCTGTTCTGCTATGACAACCCGCCGGGAACCATTGAGATTTCCGGTTCGCAGGACGCCATCGGGATTGTGTATCCGGGTGTGGCGCGAGCGTATTATGAGGGGCAGTACTGGCCCTCGCGGATCGACCTGATGCGCGACGAGGAGTCGCTGCGCTTTGTCGAACAGTCGCTGTATTTGATCACGCTGGGGCCGCGCGAGGCCGACTTCCACGTGCTGGAGGACACCGCGATCAACCGCGAGCGAGCGCGGGCGCTGGCCGAAGCCGCCGACGCCTGCTGGGACGCCATCCGGGCGCGCGATCTGCCCGCCTTTGGGGCGGCAGTGCGGGCGTCGTTTGAGGCGCAGATCGCCATGTTCCCGCGCATGGTGACTCCGACCATCATGCAACTGGTCGAAGAATATCGCGACAAGGCACTGGGCTGGAAGCTTTCGGGCGCGGGCGGCGGCGGCTACCTGGTGCTGGTGGCCGATGCCCCCATCGACAATACGGTGCGGGTGATCGCGCGGCGCGAACAGGAATGAGGCGGGCGGCGAATCGAGGTGTGGGTTTGTCTCAGTATCGCAGTGACTCCGGCTATTCTGGCCATCTGATACGGGCACGTCACAGGCGGGGGCGGGGATGATTCCCGCCGTCGTTCGCTGACCGCGCGCCGTGCGGTGGGCCGTTGTGCCCCTGCCGTGCCCGGCGGTGATGGCTCTTCCTCCAGCGAAAGAGCGTGGGCAAGTGATGACGCGGGTCGAGCGCCCTGAGCACAGGGTGCGCTCTGCCGTCGGTGCACGATCCGCCGAAAAAAAGAAATTTTGTGGGTAACGTCAATTCAGGAGATATGAGTATGGAACGGATTCGGACGATGCCAGGGCCAAACGCCCAGGCGCTGATCAAGCGGGACTCGCGGGTGATCTCGCCGTCGTATACGCGGGGCTATCCGCTGGTGATCGCGCGGGGCGAAGGCGCGCAGGTGTGGGACGTGGACGGCAACCGGTTCATCGACTTCACCACCGGGATCGCGGTGACGGCCACCGGCCACGCGCACCCGGCAGTCGTGAAGGCGATTCAGGACCAGGCGGCCAGGTTCATTCACATGTCTGGCACGGATTTTTACTACGAGCCGCAGATCGCGCTGGCAGAGCGGCTGGTGTCGGTCGCGCCGTTTGAAGGCGACTCGATGGTGTTCTTCAGCAACAGCGGGGCCGAGGCCATCGAGGCCGGAGTCAAGCTGGCGCGCTACTACACCGGGCGGCAGCGCTTCATCGCGTTTTTGCGCGGCTTCCACGGGCGGACCCTGGGGGCGCTGAGCTTCACCGCCAGCAAATACGTCCAGCGGCAGGGGTTCTTCCCGATGATTCCGGGCGTGACGCATGTCCCGTACCCCGATCCCTACCGCCCGCTGCTGAACCTGGAGGGGTTCGCGGATTATGGCGAGGCGGTGCTGAACTACATCGAGAACGTGATTTTCAAGACGATCGTGCCGCCGGATGAAGTGGCCGGAATCCTGATCGAGCCGATCCAGGGGGAAGGCGGCTATGTGGTGCCGCCGGATAACTTCCTGCCGGGGCTGCGCGCGCTGTGCGACCGGTACGGCATCCTGATGATCCTGGATGAGGTGCAGACGGGCAATGGGCGCACCGGGAAATGGTGGGGGATCGATCACTGGAACGTGAAGCCCGACATCCTGTGTACGGCGAAGGGAATCGCCAGCGGGATGCCGCTGGGCGCAACGCTGGCCCGCAGCGAGGTGATGTCGGATTGGAAGCCGGGCGCGCACGCCAGCACCTTTGGCGGAAACCCGGTGAGCTGCGCGGCAGGTATCGCCACGTTTGACCTGCTCAAAGGGGGCATGATCGAAAACGCGGCGGCGATGGGCGAGGTGCTGATGGCCCGGCTGCGCGCCATGATCGACCGGCACCCCAGCATCGGGCAGGTGCGTGGCAAGGGGTTGATGGTCGGCGTGGAACTGGTCAAGGACCGGGCGAGCAAGGCTATCGCGCCCGAACTGCGGAACGCGGTGGTCGATCATGCCTTCGAGGAAGGGCTGTTGATCCTGGGCTGCGGCACGAATACCATTCGGATCATCCCGCCGCTGATGGTGGACGAGCCGACGATCGACGAGGCGATGCTGATCTTCGAGCATGTGCTGGCGCGCGCCGAGGAAGAGTATCTGTAAGGGGCAGGGCGCGCACGATAGGCGACCCGGCCTCGGAGACCGTTCAAAAGGCCCTCACCCTGCCGGGGGATGAGGGCCAAAAAAGCCCTGGCAAATGGCCGCTTAAAAAGCGGCATTCCCCCTGTTTTGGGAACGAGGCGAGCACGATCGGCGGCTGAACCGAGAACAATCCGCGTCTAAATCCTCCGGTGGGTGTTTACTCATTGTCTCCATGTGGTTGTGAGCACGTTTCTTAAGGTGGCTTGAGGCGAGATGGACAAGATCACCATTCAGGACCTGCACGCCAAAAAAGCACGGCATGAACCTATCGTCGCGCTGACGGCCTATGATTATCCGGGCGCGCTGCTGGTGGACCAGAGCGGGGCGGACCTGATCCTGGTCGGCGATTCGCTGGGGATGGTGGTACACGGCTACGAGAACACGCTGCCGGTGACGATGGACCTGATGGTACTGCACTGCCAGGCGGTCCGGCGAGCGGTTAAGCGGGCGCTGGTGGTGGGCGATATGCCGTTCATGAGCTACCAGGTTTCGGTGGAGGAAGCCAAGCGCAACGCGGCGCGGCTGCTGGCCGAGGGCGGGGCCGACGCGGTCAAGCTGGAGGGCGGGCGGCCCATGGCGGATACGGTGCGGGCGCTGGTGAACAGCGGCATCGCGGTGCAGGGGCACGTGGGGTTGACTCCGCAGAGCGTGAGCGTGTTCGGCGGGTTCCGCGTGCAGGGGAAGACGGTAGAAGCGGCGCGCAAGGTGATCGACGATGCAAAGGCGCTGGAACAGGCGGGGGTGTTCAGCCTTGTGCTCGAAGCCGTGCCGGGTCGGCTGGCCGAGTACATCAGCCGGACGGTGAGCGTGCCTACCATTGGCATCGGCGCGGGGGTGGGCTGCGACGGGCAAATCCTGGTGATGCACGACCTGCTGGGGCTGTTTGACCGGTTCACCCCCAAATTCGTCCGGCAGTATGCGAACCTGGCCGAGGTGATGCGCGGCGCGTTCCGGGCCTACGGCGAAGATGTGCGGGCGCGCCGGTTCCCTGCAGAGGAACATACCTTTCACCTGGACGACGAGACGTGGGCCGCACTGATCGACAGCCTGGATAGCGACTGAGGAAGCTGTCGTGCGCATTGTTATTTATGGGATCGGCGCGCTGGGGTCGCTGTTTGGGGCGCGGCTCAGTGCGCACGCCGACGTGACGCTGGTAGGTCACTGGCCGGAGCAGCTCCGCGCGCTGAGTCAGGGTCCGCTGACGCTGCTGCACCCGGACGGGCGCGAGGAACACGTGCGCGTGTGCGCGCGCACGGCGGAAGAAGCCGAACCGGGCTGTGATGTCGCGCTGATTCTGACCAAATCCACCAAGACTCAGGCGGCGGCGGAAGTCTGCGCGCGCGCCCTTGCGCCGGACGGGCTGGCGGTGACGCTGCAAAACGGGCTGGGCAACCTGGAGGTGCTGGCGCAGCATGTCGGCGCGCAGCGGGCGGTGCAGGGAGTCACCATGCAGGGGGCGGCGATGGTCGGGCCGGGCGTGGTCCGGCTGGGCGGCGAAGGGCCAACCGTGCTGGCAGCCCATGGCGAGACGGAGGAACGAGTCCGCGCGCTGGCCGATCTGCTTAACCGGGCGGGCCTGGCGGCACAGGTGGCCGATGACGTGCGCGGGATCGTGTGGGGCAAGCTGGCCAGCAATGCGGCGATCAACCCGCTGACGGCGATTCTGGGCGTGCCGAACGGTGCGCTGCTGGAGGTCTCGCCCGCGCGGGAATTGATGCGCGCGGCGGCGGAAGAAGTCGCGGCGGTGGCGGCGGCCCAGGGCATTCGCCTGCCGTTTGAAGACGTGCGCGCGCAGGTGGAGCAGGTGGCCCGGCGAACCGCGCTCAACCGTTCGTCGATGCTGCAAGACGTGAGCCGGGGCGCGGAGACGGAGATCGAGTCGATCTGCGGGGCGGTGGTGCGCGCCGGGCAGAGTGTGGGTGTGCCGACCCCGGTGAACGCCGTGTTGCTGGCGTTGGTCAAAGCGCTTGAGCAGACCGCCCGCAGCAGGGCGGGTATGTAAAGCCCTCACCCTGCCGACTGGCGTCGGTTCCCTCTCCCTCAGGTAGAGGGACTCAGAGAACCTGCTCCCCTTCGCCCTGAGGGAGAAGGGGAATGAACCCGAAAGGGTTCAGCGAACTCTTCGAGTTCGCGGGATGAGGGCCAAAAGGCAACTTACTGTACACGCTCTCTGGGCGGCTATCGATACAACAGGACGATCAAACGATGCAACTCACAAGGACGATTGACGAGGTCCGCGCGGCGCGGTGGAGCGATCCGGCGCGGACATGGGGACTGGTTCCGACGATGGGGGCGCTGCACGAGGGGCATCTCTCGCTGGTGCGCCGTGCCCGCGCCGAAAATGACCGGGTTGGGGTGAGCATCTTCGTGAACCCGATCCAGTTCAACCGGCGGGACGACCTGGAAGCGTATCCGCGCCAGCTTGAGCGAGACTGCGCGCTGCTGGAAGCGGAAGGGGTGGACCTGGTGTGGGCACCGACGGAAGATGAGGTGTATCCGCCGGGATTTCAGACCTACGTGACGGTGGAGGAAATCACCCGCCCGCTCGAAGGGGCGGCGCGGCCCGGACACTTCCGCGGGGTGGCGACCGTGGTCGCCAAGCTGTTCAACGTGTTCCAGCCGACACGCGCATATTTTGGGCAGAAGGACGCCCAGCAGGTGGCGGTGATCCGGCAGATGGTGCGCGACCTGGCCTTCAACCTGGAGATCGTGGTGTGCCCCATCGTGCGTGAGCGTGATGGGCTGGCGCTCAGCAGCCGGAACGTGCGGCTGAACCCGGAGGAACGCCGGGCGGCGCTGGTGCTCTCGCGGGCGCTGCGGGCCGCCGCCGATGAATGGCAGCGCGGCGCGCGCCAGGCCGATCACCTGCGGGCGGTGATGGGGCAGGTGCTGGCGGCGGAGCCTCTGGCGCGGGTGGACTACGTCAGCGTGGCGGACCCGGTCAGCCTGCAAGAATTGGATGGCTCCGCTGAGCGTGCCCTGATGAGCATGGCGGTGTTCATCGGCGAGGTGCGGCTGATTGATAACCTGCTGGTGGGCGAAGGGGTATGACGCGCACCTGCCCGAAATCACAACTTGCCGAAGGTCTGCGGGGCATGTTACCATCACCGAACGCTTGAATTCGGCTCCGTGTGATGAGATCATGCACGGGCCAATCGTGAACTGAGGTTGTCCCGTGCGCGATCCCGCATCTACCGCCAAACGCTGGAACGTCCTGCCCCCGATGCCGCCCGAAGTGCGGGCGCGGCTGTATGGCTATCACCCGGTGCTGGCCCAGGTGCTGTATAACCGCAGGCAGGACACGGCGGAGAAGGTGCGGCTGTACCTGGAAGGCGGGGCGGAGACTCTGCACGATCCCTTCACCATGCTGGGCATGGCCGAGGCGGTGGACCGCATCCGGCACGCGATTGAGCGCCGCGAGACGATCGCTGTATATGGCGATTTTGACGCGGACGGCGTCACCAGCACGGCGCTGCTGACCCAGGCCATCGAAGCGCTGGATGGGCGGGTGCAGCCGTATATCCCCAACCGGGTGGATGAAGGCTATGGCCTGAACCGCGAGGCCCTGCAAGCCCTCAAGGACGAGGGCATCGGGCTGGTGGTCACGGTGGACTGTGGCATCCGTGCGGTGGACGAGGTTGCCTATGGCAATGAACTGGGCCTAGATTTGATCGTCACCGATCACCATTCACCGGGCGATGACATCCCGCCCGCGCTGGCCGTGCTCGACCCCAAGATTGACGCAGCGCGGCGGCAGGAAGAGGGATGGACCGGCGGCTACCCGGAAGATATGCTGGCCGGGGTGGGGGTGGCGTATAAACTGGCGGATGCACTGTTCCGCGACTATGAGCGGCGGAAGGGCCGCTGCCCGGCGTTCAAGCTGGAAGACTTGCTCGACCTGGTGGCACTGGGCACGGTGGCCGATCTCGCGCCGCTGGACCGGCTGGAGAACCGGGAACTGGTCCGGCGCGGGCTGGACGTGATGAACCGGGCGCAGCGCCCCGGCCTCTATGAGCTGATGCAGGTGGCGCATGTTGAGCCGGGGAAGGTCAACACGACGAGTATCGGATTCATGCTGGGGCCGCGCATCAATGCGGCGGGGCGGCTGGCTGATGCCATGATCGCGTACCGGCTGCTGCGCGCCTCGATGCCGGAAGCGGGGCCGCTGGCCCAGCGGCTGCACGACCTCAACGTTCAGCGGCAGATGCTGACCCTGGAAGCGGTCGAGGTGGCTCGTGCGCGGGCCTTGAGCGGCACTGACGACGCCATCCCGCTGTTGTTCGACGCCGGGCCGGAGTTTCTCTCCGGCATCGTGGGCCTGGTGGCCGGGCGGCTGTGCGAGGAATTCTACCGGCCTGCCGTCGTCATCGAAAAAGGCGAGGAAGAATCGCGCGGGTCGTGCCGCAGCATCCCCGAATTTGACATCACCAAAGCGCTGGACCAGTGCGCCGACCTGCTGGTGCGGCACGGTGGGCACGCCCAGGCGGCAGGATTCACGGTGCACAACGCGAACCTGGAGGCGCTGCGCGAGCGCCTGATGGCGATGGCGGCGGAGACACTGCGCGAGCGCGATCTGCGCCCGACGCTGGAGATCGATGCCGAGGTCCCGTTCGATCTGCTGACGATGGACCTGGCGCGCGCGCTGCGGCTGTTGGAGCCGACCGGGGCCAGGAACAGTATGCCGCTCTTCGTGACACGCGGGCTGGATGTGGCAGAGGTGAAGCAGGTGGGGCAGGATGGGCGGCATCTCAAGCTACGACTGGCGAACGGCGTGCACAGCATCGACGCGATCGGCTTCAAGCTGGGCGACCTGGCGGCAACGCTGCCACAGACGGTAGACGTGGCCTATCACCTGGAGGTCAACGAGTGGAATGGATACGTCAAGTTGCAGATGAATATTCACGATATTCGTGGGGCGGAATAAGCGCCGGGGCAGGACGGGAGCGGAACAGGCAGTGAGGGGTAAGGTTCGATGGAACGGCGCTGTGTTTGCGGCGCTGATTTTGTTTCTGGCGCTGGGACCGGGGTGGGTGGCCTGGGCCGATGGGCCGGGCAATACGCCGACGGCAGCGGAGGTCAGCACCCGGTTTGGGGTGGTTGAAGCATACTTCCGCCCGGAGGATGCTCGCGAACTGGGGGTGGGGTGGGAACGCATCGTGTTTGAGTGGCCGCGCTTCCAGCCGGACGGGCCGGACCAGTTCGATACCACCGCGATCCCGGAGGAATGGCTGCGTGCGGCGCGCGACGGCGGGCGCGACGTGGTGGGCATCCTGAAAAACGTGCCCTATTGGGCTTCCGGCGGGGACCTGCTGGGGCTGCCGCCGACGGGGCTGGACCTGCCCATCGACGACCCGGCCAACTATTGGGCGGCATTTGTGGCGCGCGCGGTGCGGTACTATGGCGAGACGTGGGGAATCACGCACTGGATCATCTTCAACGAGCCGGACATCCGCCCCGGTGAGATGGACTATTACGAGTTTGATGGCGAGGTAGCCGATTATTACCAGATGCTGAAGGTGGCTTATCTCGCGGCGAAAGCGGTGAACCCGGAGGTGACGATTCACCTGGCGGGCATGGCATGGTGGGGCGACAAAGCCGCGTACCGGCTGCCCTATTTGCAGCGGCTGCTGTATGTGGCCTCGAATGACAGCGAGGCGCGCGCGCATGGCTTTTTCTTCGACGTGGTGATGGTCCACACCTATTTCGGCACGTCAAACGTGTGGACGATGCTGCAAGACACGCGCGACATCCTGGCCGAATTCGGCCTGGCCAACAAGCCGATCTGGATCGATGAGACCAATGCCAGCCCCTCGCTGGACCCGGCGGCGCTGCCCTGTGACGCGCCGTACCGGGTGACGCTCTCGCAGCAGGCGGATTTTATCGTGCAGGCGGCAGCGTTGAGCCTGGCGGCAGGGGTGGAACGATTCGCCATCTACCGGCTGTACGATAACCATTACGCGCCGGGGCAGATGCCGTGGGGCCTGGTGCGAGTCGATGGCACGCGCCGCCCCGCCTTCGCGCGCTACCGCGACATCATCCGCCTGTTCGAGCCGACCGAGCGGGCGAGCTATCTTTTCAGCGATCATGCCTCTTTGGTGCGGCTGGAACAGGGCGGGCGGACGCTGCTGGTGATGTGGGCGCGGCGGCCTGTGCCGGTGCGCTTCCACATCCGCGCGCTGGACGACGACTCCGAACAGGCGGTGGTCCGGCTGCGCTATGATGGCACGGCGGGCGTGCCGCTCACCGAAATCGAGATGAGGCCGCGCGAGGAAGACCTGCAAGCCTTTGCCGGGCGGTGGTACGCGGTCGATGCGCCTGGCGCGCTGGCGGCGGACCGGTTCGGCAACGTGATGGTCGAGGGATCGCCGGTGATTGTGGCCATCGAAGGGGGGCCGCGCACGGTGTGGATCCAGGTGAGGGGCAGGTATTGGTTCCTGGGATGAGGCGATATGCAGCGTGCGCCGCCCTGGTCACCGCGATGTTAGTCGGCGTGATGGGGGCGGGCGTTCCGGCGGTGAGTGCGCAGTCGGGCGGCGCAGCGCCGCCGTTTTTTGGCGTGGTGCGCGAACCGGGCGCGCCTGCCGTGCCGGAATCGCTGGGCGTGACATGGGAGCGCATCACGTTTGATTGGGCGGCATTCCAGCCGGAGGGACCGGGCGATTTTGTGGCCGGGGCGGTGAACCCGACCTGGCTGGACCAGGCCCGCGAAGCCGGGCGCGAGGTCGTCGGGCTGATTGTGGGCACACCGGGCTGGGCTTCGGAGAGCGGCGAGCCGGGCGGCGTGCCGATCGGACTGGGGCTGGCGGCGGATGATCCCGGCAACCTGTGGGCGGCGTTTGTGACGCGGCTGGCGGAGACGTATGGGCCGCAAGGGGTGCGCCGGTGGATCGTGTTCGATGGGCAGGATGTGCGACGCGGCGAGGGCCGGGTGCGCTTTGCGGGGGATGAGGCCGCTTATGCGCGGCTGCTGCGCTTGACACGTGACGCGCTGGATGCCGTCGATCCGGGTGCGGGGGTGATTGTGGGGGCCGCCGAGGGATGGGCGGATGCTGCCGCCGGGCGCGCGCCTTACCTGGCGCGGCTGCTGCGCGCACTGGCCGCAGAGTCAGGGGCGCTGCCGTTCGAGGCGGTGCTGGTGCGGGCAACCGCCGGGACCGAGGACGTGTGGAACCGGCTGGGCGAGGCGCGCGCCATCCTGGACGCGGCGGGGCATCGGGAGGTGGCGATCTGGGTGGAGGCAGGGATGCGCGCAGACCCGGCGGCGCTGCTGGGGCTGAGCGCGGCGCGGCAGGCCGATTTTGTGGCGCAGGCGGCCATGATCAGCCGGGCAGCGGGCGCGCAGCGGTTTGTCGTGGTTTCGCTGGCCGACCATGCAGGCGAGGGGGCGGAAGGCAGTTGGGGCCTGATGACGGCAGATGGCACCGCGCGCCCTGCGCTGGACGCCTACCGCGCGGTGATCGATCTGTTCAGCGAGGCGGAGGCCGTGCGGCTGACCCGTCACCCGGCGGCGGATGTGATCGAGGCGCAGGTCGGCGGGCGGCAGGTTTTCGGCGGGTGGGCACGCGGCGATCTGGCGGTCGAGCTGCGGGTCACCTCGCCGGGGCAGGATGAGGAAGCGCTGCTGCTCGCGCCGGGCCGGTCGAACGACCGGGTGAAATCCGGGCCGGGCGAATGGCCCGCCGCGTTCATTTTTTCGCTCGACTCGCCGGAGCCGGACGCGCGCGGTTTTCTGACGGTGGCAGGCGCGCCGCGTTTGCTGGTGGTGGAGGACGCGCCCACCGATACGGAGAGCTTTTTCCGCGTGGTGTGGCTGGTGGTCGAGGGCCAGTACGTCCGGCTGCGCTGAAAGGGGAGCCATGCGTCGGAGCGGTTGGGCGATCTTCAGCCTGTGCGCGGGCGTGTTTCTGCTGACGCTGGGACGCGGGTTTTATACCTCCGACGGCGAGGTAATGTTCCTGACCACCGCCGCGCTGGCCGAACGGGGTAGTTTCGCGCTGGCGGCGGACGATGGCCTGCCGCAGATCGTGCAAGGCGCAGATGGGCGCTGGTATGGCAAATATGATCCGGGGCTGCCCCTGCTGGCGGTCCCGTTTTTTGTGGCCGGGGAACGAATCGCGGCGGTGAACGCGGCGCATCGCTGGGGGACGGCGGCGCTGGCCGTGCTGATGCTGTCCGCGCTGGCGGCAGCGGGCGCGGCGGCAGGCGTGACCCGGCTGGCGGAGTCGTTGGGCGGCAGGCGCGCGGCGAGGATCGGGCTGGCGGCGGGGCTGGCGACTCCACTGTGGGTGTATGGGCGGACGTTGTTCGCGGAAGCGGTGCTGGCGTGCGCGCTGACCTGGAGCGCGGCGCTGCTGGCGCGCGGCGGCGAGCGCGGCGACCGGCGGCAGGCACTGCTCGCCGGGCTGGTCTTTGGGGCGGGAATCGCGGTGCGAGCGGCGCTGGCCGTCTATGCGCTGCCGCTGATCGCGCTGATCCTCTGGAGGGGCGAATCGCGGCGGGCGACTGTTCAGGCGGTGGGCGGGTTCACGGGGGGGGCGCTGCCCGGGATCGGGCTGGTGCTGTGGCATAACGCGCTGCGCTTCGGTGATCCGTTGGTTTCCGGGTATGGCGGCGAGGGATTCACGGCGCGGCCCTGGGTGGGCGTGGTGGGGCTGCTGATCAGCCCGGAGCGCGGCGTATTGCTCTACGCGCCGCCGCTGGTGATGAGCGCGGCGCTGTGGTGGCGGTGGCGTCACACCGGCCCGGCGGCCTGCGCGCTGGCCGATATGCTGGCGCTGGCGTGGGCCGCTGCGCTGGCGTTCTATGGATCGTGGTGGGCGTGGCACGGCGGTTGGGCGTGGGGACCGCGCCTGCTGGTGCCGCTGGTGCCGCTCAGCCTGCTGCCGTGGCTCGCGCTGCCGAAGGGGCGCGGCTGGCGGCTCGCGGCGGCAGGGCTGATCGCGCTGGGCGCAGTCATCAACGGGGCGGGCGCGCTGGTGGACGTGACGCCTCACCTGGCGGAGAGCACGGGCGCGCTGACCGGCGCGCCGGGCGCATGTGCGGCGCTCTACGCGCCCGGCGAAGTCTTCGGTGGGCGGACCGAGCCGCTGGCGCTATTTCACCTGGGCGACCTGGGGCTGCCGCTCGCGTGGCGGATCGGTCTGCCCGCGCTGGCGGCGGCCTTGATCGCCTGGGGTGTGCGGCGCATCCTGTGATGAGGTATGCCAGCACGCGCCCCGCTGAAGGACTTAGTACCGTCCGGCGATCTCGAAGGTGTTGGCCGAGAGCACCGAGCTGGTCAGGCGCAGCACCACGCCCCATTTGCCATGATCGACATATACGTAGGGGTCGCGGTCGGCCCAGATGCCGGCGAACCCGGTCGGTTCCTGGAAGCGCCCGGTGAACGGCGCGGCGGGTTCGTAGGCCCAGCCGAGCTTCTGCCGGACCTGCGGGTTGTCGCGCCAGACCATGCCGATTCCGCGCAGGGGCGGGTAGCGCCCGGCGGGCGGCACAATCGACGGGTCGGATTCGGGCATCCCGGCGGCCCAGGGGTCGATGAAGGATTCCCAGGTGCCGTCGTTGTAGATCACGTAGATGGTGCCGCGTGTATCGGTGCTGCCGGGCAGCGCGTCGTAACGGAGCACGCGCCCGCCTTCAAAGTCCTGCCCGGAGGCGCTGACGACCTGGGCCGGGTTGGGGCAGGCGCGGCGGGTATCGAATTTGCCCGGCTCGAACGAGAAGAACCAGGCATACTGACAGGTCACCGGCGAGGACTGCGTGGGGGCCGGGGTGACGGGGACGGGTGGCAGCAGCGGCACGCGGAGCAACTGCCCAGCCTGGATGCGGTTGGCATTGGCGAGACAGTTGGCGGCGGTCAGTTGGGCCACCGTGCTGCCGGTGCGCTGGGCGATGGCGAACAGCGTATCGCCTGACTGCACCGCTAGCAGCGGCCATGTCGTATTGGGGATACAGGGCGCGCTGGTCGGCAGTGGGAGGGCGGTGGGAGCCTGTGTGACGGTCGGCAGCGGCGTGGGTAGAGGGGCGAGGGTCGCTGTGGGCAGGAATGCGGCA
>DAOUFU010000080.1:0-7667 GCA_034429275.1 Anaerolineae bacterium
CCTTCTCTTTCGCCATTTCCAGCGCACAGACGGCGGCCCCATGCCGCACAAACGCCACATCCAGGTCATCGTGTGGAGCATCGGCCTCGAAGATCACCGAAAGAAAGCCGCGTCCCATCTTGCCCGCCACAATCGGCGCGACCAGCCGCTTCAGCCGGAGTTCGGGCATGTCGATCAGCGCCGGGTCTGGGCTGACCTGCGCCACTTCCAGCCGGTCACGAAACAGGGCAGGTAGCGGGTTGGTATCGTACAGCGCATCTTCGACGGCGGGCCAGGTGGGTTGGCGGGTAAGCTGCCCCGCCACTGCGAGCGGGCGCAGCCGCTTGTCTTGAATGACCACGCTCTTCCCGGTCAGGGTGGCGAGCGTGCCCGCCAGCGCCTGCAGGCCCTTGTTTTCGGTCGAAAGCTGGAGCAACTGCTCGCGGACTTCCAGCCCGCGCCGGTCGATGGAGGGCGCATTGCCCATCAACAACTGCGCAATATGACTCTCGATCTCGCGCAAGGTGCTGGTTTCGGGCAGTTGGAGCAGCGGGATATGCAGGTCATCGGCGGTGGCCTGCGCCGGCTGGCCGATCTCGCCCAAAACGCCAATCGCGGCCACGTCCATCTCGGCCAGGTCGCGTATCAGCGCGACCAGCGTCAGTTTGTCGCTCAGCAGGCGCAGCGCATCGAGCGACAGCAGCGCCATCTCGCCGCCGCGCAGATCGGGGAAGGCGGGCGGGCGGGTGTTCAGCACATGCACCCAGGTCACCCGCCGGTTCATACCGGAATGACCGGCGACCACGGTCGTGCCCACCGGCAGCGCCAACCGCATCAGCTCATTGACGGAGTATTCGGCTTGTCCTGTCACGTAATCCCCTCGAAAGCCTTCGGTACCTTCGCCGGATCACTACTCGCCGGAACTCACAACCCCCACTCGATACACCACCCTAATATAGCCGGACGTACCGATCCAGTTCCCAGGGGCTGACCACCGGCAGGTAATCGGCCCATTCCAGCCGCTTGGCTTCCAGGAAGCGCTCGAACAGGTGCAGCCCCAATGCCTCGCGGACCAGTTCGCTGTCCTCGAATTCGTCCAGGGCCTCGTGCAGCGAGGTCGGCAAGGTTTTGAGATGGCGGCGGCGGTGCGAGACGGCGTACAGTTCTTCTTCGGTGGCAGGCGGCAGCGGCAGATTTTCCTGAATGCCGCGCAGCCCGGCGTGCAGCAGGACGGCAAACGCCAGGTAGGGGTTGCAACTGGGGGCCGGGCAGCGCATCTCGATCTGGCCGCCTGCCTGGGATGGGTTGGTGGTGCTCAGGATGCGCGGCACGCGGATCAGCGCGCCCCGGTTGAGCTGGGCCCAGCTAACATAAATGGGCGCTTCTAACCCGGCCATCAGCCGCTTGTAGCTGTTGACCAGCGGGGCCAGCATCGCGCAGATCGCCCGTGCGTGGGCCAACTGCCCGGCCAGGAAGGACTGCCCCACACTGGAGAGTCCATAGCTGTTCTGCGGATCGGCGAACCGGTTCGCGCCGGTGACCGGGTCGTAGCCCCACTGGTGAACGTGCATCCCGTTGCCGGGCATATTGGCAAACGGCTTGGGCATGAACGTTGCGAAGCGATTTTCCTGGCGGGCGATGGCCCGCACGGCCATACGCGCCGTCACCACCGCGTCGGCCATGCTCAGCGCGTCGCGCGGCTGCAAATCCAGTTCATGCTGGCCCGCGCCCACCTCGTGATGGCTGGAATCGACCACAATCCCCATCGCGCGCAGGGAATCGCTCACCCGCTTGCGGATCACGCGGGCCGCCCCATCGGAAGCATCGAAATAGCCGGACTGATCGTCCGCCAACAGATCATGCGCCTTGGGCTGTTTGCGCAGCAGGTAATATTCAAGCTCCGGCGAGACGACGTAATGAAGCCCCTGTTCTTCGGCCAGCTCCATCGCCCGCCGCAGCGCCCCGCGCGGATCGCCGGCAAAGGGCTGACCGTTGGGGGTGTACACATCGCAGATGATGCGCGCCGTGCGCCCGATCGCCTCGTGCTGGGTTTCCCAGGGCACCGGGGCATAAGTGCTGGCATCGGGCATCAGGTACATATCTGACTCGGCGATGCGAGCAAAACCTTCGACTGCCGAACCATCGAACCAGACACCTTCGGCAAACGCTTTGGGCAGGTGCTCCGCGTCGATTGTCACCGTTTTGATCATGCCCACGACATCGGTGAACTGGAGATCGATCGAGCGGATGTCCTGCTCGCGGATTTGGTGGAGTACATCTTCGGGTCGGAGATGAACGGTTTCGGGCATTTTGTCTACCAGGGACTGTTAGGTTTGACGTGAAACGACTGTCACGCTATCAGTGTACTCGTTGTTTGCCTGGAGATTTAGTGCATTTTATACAAGACACAGCATTACGCCGGGGCAAAAAGTGGAAATGGAGCCTGATGAAAGCGATCCGGCCCTGATGACAGGTTGAGGAGTTTTTCTAGCGTATTTTCAACCCAATTATAGCGTTTTCCTAACTCCGGGATAATTGAGGCAAGATTAACGCGCGGGCGAATGGAAACCATTAAGACAATGTTGGAATCCGGTTGTTGATACACGCCGAATAGGCATAATTCAGCCCGCTTCTGCTGTATAGAAGACCTTGCTGCCCTGGGTCAGCAGGCGTGATTTTTACTCAAGTTTAACTTGACTTTATCTTTATGATGTGACATAGTTGATGCGACTCAATCGACAAGGGTATCTCAATACTTGACGAGTCTATAGGGGTTGGTTTCCCCGCCCCTGTTTATGGAGAACTCATATGCTCAGAAGTCTTCGGGCACGTCTAACCCTCGTCATGATCGTGCTGGTTCTGCTGCCGCTGGTCGGCGTCGGCGTGGTGCTGACCCAACTCGCGCAGGATGTCCAGCATACTCAGGCGCGCGATATCGAGTCCGCTCACGCGGCTGCTGTTGCGGCAGATATTGAAGCACTGATGAATAACAATACCCAAGAGTTAATGATGCTGGCCCAGGTGTATCGGCTGGCGGCCCTTTCCCGCGAAGAGCAGCAGGCGGCCCTGGCCGAACTGATGGCCTACGACCCCAATCTTCACTCGCTCGCCCTCATCGATCACTCCGGTCGCGAGACCATCCACATCACGCGCGAGGGAGTCGTCTCGTCCGATCAACTGATGAACCGGATGACCTCCAGCGAATACCTCGTGCCTGCGCGCACACGACTCATCTATTACGGCCCCGTCGACCTCAACACCCTGAGCGGCACTCCCCTGGTGACAATTGCGGTTCCTGCCTACAGGCCCGGTTCCACATCGGTAGATGCGATCGTGACGGGCATCTTCCGCCTGGACCCGCTGTGGGAAGCGGTATCCACCGAGGAACACGGGTCGAGTCACCAGATTTTCGTGGTCGATGGCGCGGGGCGCGTGATCGCCCACCAGGACCCCCAGGTCGTCCTCAACGGCACGCGTTTCACCCTGGCCGGCGCGGTTGGCACGCCGTTTTTGGGTGAGACGACCGGTCTTTCGGGCAAAAAAGTGATTATGGCGACTGTCCCCTTCAAGTTTGGGGACCAGGTGTTCACGGTAGTTACAGAACATGCGACGAGCGACGCGCTGCGCCCGGCCTATCAAACGCGCAATATCGTGACCAGTGCAACGCTGCTCGCAGGCACCCTCACCGCCCTGCTGGCGATCTATCTGCTCACCCGCCTGACACGTCCACTTGCGGCGCTGGCCACTGCGGCACGCCGGCTGGGTGCAGGCGATTTCACCGTCCGCGCGGAAGAAACCGGCGGCGCGGAACTCGCCGCGGTGGCTCATGCCTTCAACGAGATGGCCGGGCAGCTTGCCAGCATGGTCGAAACGCTCGAACAGCGCATCACTGCCCGTACGAGAGACTTGCAACTGGCCGCCCGGCTCTCCAACCAGATCGCGACCATCCTCGACCCGGATGAACTGCTGCCCCAGGTCGTTGAGCTGACCAAAGAAAACTTCAAGCTCTATCACGCTCACATTTACCTGGTGGACGAGCGCACGCAGTCCCTGCGACTGACGGCAGGTGCGGGCGAAGCTGGCCGCGTAATGCGCGAGCGCGGGCACCGTATCCCGCTGCGCGCGAACAGCCTGGTGGCCCGCGCCGCCCGCGAGAACAGGCCGGTGGTGGTGCACGATGTCGCGCAGGACGCGAACTTCATGCCCAACCCGCTGCTGCCCGATACCCGCTCCGAAGCCGCCGTCCCGCTGGCAGTAGGTAACCGTGTGGTGGGGGTGCTCGATGTGCAGTCGGATCAGGTCGCCCGGTTTGACACCGATATGCAAACCGTGCTCCAGACAATGGCCGGGCAGATCGCGGTGGCCATCACCAACGCGCAGATGTTCGCCGAGACCGAGCGCACCAGCCGCCGCGAGCATACCCTCAGCGCAATCACCGATGCCATCCAGGCCGCGACCACCATCGACGATGTGCTGCAAATCACAGCGCGCGAACTGGGCAAAGCCCTCAAAGTATCGCGCACGGCTGTTGAACTCAAGCTCCCGGCGGCACCCACCGCTGCCGAGACTCAGGCCGCTCAAGAATAACGACCGCACGCTACCCGGTCCTCTACACTCGTATCTGGTCCGGGCGGGTTAAAAGGAGAATATGACGTGAAAAAGGTAGTGTATGCGCTGTTGATTTTGACCCTGGTACTGGCGGCCTGCGGCGGTGATGATTCGGAGCGAAAAGACCCTTCCCCTGGCCCCAGCAATGCGGCTCAGAACGACGCATCGACCTACGAAGGCAAGAAGATCGTCTGGCTGGATTCTTATCACGAAGGCTACGCCTGGTCCGATGGCATTCAGGCGGGCATTGAGAGCGTTCTGAAGAACACCGGGGTCGAGCTGCTGATCCTGCGCATGGATACCAAGCATGTGCTGGACGATGAAGGCCGCAAAGCCGCCGCCGACCGCGTGCGGGCGGAGATCGATGCTTTCAAGCCGGATGTGATTATCGCCACCGACGACGACGCGCAGAGATACGTCATTGTTCCCTTTTACAAAGATACGGCGACGCCCGTTGTCTTCGCCGGGGTGAATAACGATGCCACCCCTTACGGTTACCCGGCCAGCAACGTTACGGGCATGGTCGAGATCGATCTTGCCGAGCACGTGGTGGAGCAGATGCGCCCCTATATGAAGGGGCCACGCATCGCGCTGCTGAGTGATGACACCACAACGTCATATCGCATGGGCGAAAGCTACGCCAAGCGCTTCCCCGATCTGACGGTCGTCAAGTACACCAATTCCTACGACGAGTTCAAGCAACTTTTCGTCGAGCTTCAGGACCAGGCTGACCTGCTGCTCGTCTACAATAATACAGCGATTACCGGCTGGGACGAGGCCGATATGCGCGCCTTTGTTCTAGAGAACACTCGCATTCCAACAGCGGGTGTGCTCGAGTGGATGAGTCCCTACCTGGTGATGGTGATGGGACTGGTCGCCCAAGAGCAAGGCTCGTGGGCAGCCTCGACGGCGCTGAGTATCATCGATGGTACGCCGGTCTCCGACATCCCGGTGACGAAGAACAAAGAGGGCGTGGTTTATGTCAATCTGGACCTGGCCGCCAAACTGGACATGGCCCTGCCACCCGTATTGCTGCGCAACGCCATCACCATCAGCGCCACGTCCCCCGGATCGGCTAACTGAGACGCTGCGCACAGAGACGACGTATTCGATGGGATTACCGGACGATCCTGAAAGCGAGGTCCTCTGGGGAGGCAAATCAGGATGAGATTCATAGCACGACTATTCACCGGGTCAGTACGCCGCCGCTTGTTCGTCGGCTTCGGCATCTTCCTTGTGATGATCCTGGTCTTCGCGACTGTGGCGCAGGTCGCGCTCAACCGCGTGCTCACCGAGTCCAGGAATATCGAGCCGATCAGTCAGCAAATCAATCATGCGCAGGCGTTCGCGCTGGCCATGAACTCGATTGAGACCAACCTGCAGCAGTACGTGTTGACCGGCAGCACGGCCTACCAAAACGCCATCCGTGACAACCTGGGCCAGATGCACCAGGCGTTAGGAAACATTCGCCGGACCGACCAGACCCCCAATAATCCCTACACCGAGGACCTCGAATCGGCGCTTGCAGCCCTCGACCGGCAGGTCCAGGGTGTGTTCAATATCGACATCTTCGCGGCAGGGGCCGGTGCACGCAACACCCTGCTGGTCACCATCTACAACCGGCTAGACATCACCATTGAAGCTTACCAGGCGCTGTATGCCAACCTGCTGGAAAACCTCAACCGCGCGAGTACCCGCCAGCAGTCTATCGTCAATGATCTGATCTTGCAGCTTGCCGGCCTGGGCATTGTCATCGCGGTGGCGGCGCTGGCTATCGCCTACATCATCTCGCGCAGCCTGGCCCGCCCCATCTCGCGCACGGCAGCCGCCGCCGACCAGCTCGCTGCTGGCAAGCTGGATACCCGCGTGGAAGTAGGCGACCGCCACGACGAAATTGGACGCCTGGCGCGCGCCTTCAATGCCATGGCCGATCAGTTACGCGGATTGATTGGATCGCTGGAAGAGCGCGTGCGGGCGCGTACCCGCGACCTGTTCCTGACGCTCGAAGTCGGCCAGATCTCTACTCGCCTCTACCAGCGTGAAGACTTCCTCCCCCGCGTGGTTGAGTTCATTCACGAGAGCTTTGGCCTCTATTATGCCCAGGTGTACCTGATCGACGACGCCCGCCGCTATGCAGTGCTGCGCGCCGGTACGACCGAAGTCGGCCAGCGGCTGCTGGCTGCGGGTCACCGGCTGCCGCTGGACCAGACCTCACTGGTGGCGCGCGCTGTGCAGACCCAGACTCCCGTCCTGGTGGACGACACGACCACCAGCGAAATCCACAAACCCAATCCCCTGCTGCCCGACACCCGCTCAGAAGTCGCCATCCCGCTGATCGTAGGCGACGAAATCCTGGGCGTGCTCGACCTGCAGTCGCGGCAACCGGGCACCTTCAACACCGAAAACCTGCCCGTATTCGAGGCAATGGCAAGCCAGTTGGCCGCCGCGCTGCGCAACGTACAATCCTTCGCCGAAACCCGCGCGGCTATCGAACGCGCCGACTTGATCAACCGCCGCCTGACCGAGCAGCGTTGGGGCGACTTCTTGGGCAAACTGTCCAGGAACGCTTCGGTTGGCTACGCCTACGATCTCCAGGCTGTTCAACCGCTCACTGAGCCGATCGGCGAAACGGCTGCTGCCGAAAGTCCCTTCAAGATCGCCCGCCCGGTGTCGCTGCGCGGCCAGCAGATCGGGGCCATCGTAGTGGCAGACGAAGCCGACCGGCATTGGTCCAACGAGGAACTCAACCTGATTGAAGACGTAGCTGAGCGCGTGGCCCTTGCGGTAGAGCAGTACCGCGCCGCCGACGAAACCGCTCGGCTGGCTGCCGAAATGCAGACGGTGGCCGAGGTGAGCACCGAAATCGGCGGTACGCTGGATGTGAACGTCCTGCTGAACTCGGTTGCCAATCTCACCCGCGACCGTTTCGATCTCTACCACGCCCATCTTTACCTGCTGGATGATGCCGGGAAGAACCTGGTGCTGGCCGCCGGTGCGGGCGAGATCGGTCAACTGATGGTACAGAACCGCCACCAGATTCCGATCACCGTTGAGCGAAGCCTGGTGGCACGCGCCGCGCG
>DAOUFU010000081.1:0-2837 GCA_034429275.1 Anaerolineae bacterium
GCGATCTGGCCTCACCCCGCACGGCCAGGAACGGGCCGCGCCGCCCCTCTCCAAAACTTTTTTTGGAGAGGGGCAAAACCGAGCCGAACCCGCAGGGAGCGGCGAGGTTTGGGGTGAGGCCGGTGTTTGCCCGGAAAACGCGCTGTCAGGTTTTGCACGCATCCCCACGAGGGCGCGTGTACGGGACGGCCTACAGCCGCGCTATAATCCAGCTATCAGCCGCACGGGTCGCACCGCGCCCGCACAGGCGCGCTGTGACCCAATCACAGGGGAGAAACCATCATGCGAGTCGTTGTCATTGGCGGAACCGGCCACGTGGGAACCTACCTGGTCCCGCGCCTGGTGGCCGACGGTCACGAGGTGATTGTTACCAGCCGCAACCAGCGCGAACCCTACCAGCCGCACGGCGCATGGAGCCAGGTCCAGCGGGTGAGCATCGACCGGGACGCGGCGGAAAAAAGCGGCGAGTTTGGCGCACAGATTCGCGACCTCAAGCCCGACGCGGTGATCGACATGATCTGCTTCACGCTGGAATCCGCCCAACACCTGGTTGAGGCGCTGCGCGGGCAGGTCCGGCATTTCCTGCACTGCGGCACCATCTGGATTCATGGGCCAAGCGTCGAGGTGCCGACCACTGAAGAACAGCCGCGCCGCCCCTTCGGCGAATATGGCATCCAGAAGGCGAAGATCGAGGCTTACCTGCTGGATGAGGCACAGCGGCACGGATTCCCGGCGACCTGCCTGCATCCCGGCCATATCGTCGGCCCCGGCTGGAACCCGCTGAATCCCCAGGGGCATTTCAACCCGGCGGTCTTCGAGCGGCTGGCGCGCGGCGAAGAGATCGCGCTGCCGAACCTGGGGATGGAGACGGTCCACCATGTTCACGCGGACGATGTCGCCCAGTCGTTCATGGCAGCGCTCGCACACTGGAGCACCGCCGTCGGGCAGAGCTTCCACGTGGTGTCGCCCGCCGCGCTGACTCTGCGCGGCTACGCCGAGGCGATGGCGCGGTGGTTCGGGGTTGCGCCCCGGCTCAGCTTTTTGCCCTGGTCGGAGTGGAAGCAGACCGTCAGCCCGGAAGAAGCACAGGCGACCTGGGATCATATCGCGCACAGCCCGAACTGCTCGATTGCCAAAGCGCAGCGGCTGATCGGCTACCAGCCGCGCTACAGCTCGCTGCAAGGCGTGCAGGAAGCGGTGGAATGGCTGATCCGCCAGAAGGTGATCGCGATCTAACCCGCCTGGAACACGGCGGCACAACTCAGAAGGGGGCAGGGGAGGCGTCTCCCAAGAGGCGTGCAGGTCGGGGGTGAGACCGGACTTTCGCGCTCGAAAACGTGCTGTCAGGTTGTGTTCGCGCCCAGATTCAGCGGATATATTGACAAAGCAAACGTTTGCTGTTATTTTGAAAGCAAACGTTTGCTGTATAGTTTTCGTTTTGTGGAGCGTCTGTCATGCCCGTGACTCTGGAAGCCATCGCCAAGGCATCCGGTTTTTCGGTTGCCACCGTGTCGCGGGCGCTCACCAACCCCAATTACCCGCTCAGCGCCGCCACACGCCAGCGAATTCACCAGGTCGCCCAGTCGATGGGTTACAAGCCCAACATCGCCGCGCGCAGCTTGCGCACCGACCAGACCAACACCATCGGCATTATCGTCGATGACCTGCTCAGCCCGTTCACACCCCCGATTGTGCGGGGAATCCAGGACTATCTCAAGCAGTTCGATTATCTCAGCCTGATCGTCAACACCGATTGGGACCCCGCGCTGGAGCAGGATGCCATCGTGACGCTGGTCAGTCGCCCGGTTGATGGCATCATCTTCGTCGAATATTCCCACTTCGCCGTCAACGAGATGCTGCAGGAATCGAACAAGCCCTATGTGTTCGTCCACCGGCTGTTTGGCCTGAATATTCCCAATTCGGTGGTGCCCGATGACTACTACGGCGCGGCGCTGGCGGTCCGCCACCTGATCGGCCTGGGCCATCGCCGCATCGCCTACATCAATGGGCCAGAGGGTTGGCACAACAGCCAGCGCCGCCTGGCCGGTTACCGGGCCGAACTCGCCGCGCATGAGATCGCCATCGATCCTGCACTCATCCAGCCGGGCGACTGGGAATTTGAAGGCGGGCACGCCGCCGCCTGCAACCTGCTGGCGGTGGACCCTATGCCGACGGCGATTTTCGCCGCGAATGACCTGATGGCGCTGGGGGCGGTGTGTGCGCTGCAAGATGCCGGGCTGAACGTTCCGGGCGATGTCGCCATCGTGGGCTACGACAACCGCGATTTCGCGCGTATTGTCCGCCCCCGCATCACAACGGTGAGTATGCCGGTGTATGAGATGGGGTGGACGGCTGCTGAACTGCTGCTCAAGCAGATCGAGCATGGCCGCAGCGATGCCGACGAGATCAAGGTGCGAGGGCGACTGTATGTGCGCGAGACATGCGGCGCGGATGAATCGCAGCGGACCAGCGAGACGGTCGATCTGGCGACGGTTTCCCGGCGCGTGCTGCTGCACAAAGAACCGGACAACCGGGACTTATCCATCATCCAGGTTCACAACACGAATGAGGGGTAGAGATCGCTCTGCCAGAAAGGGGAACGTCATACGAACCAGTGACGAGCATCCACTCTATTCACAAGGTCAAGAGTGCCAGAAGCACCGGAGACGAAGGAAAACAGCCCCAAGCAGATTTCCCGTCCCTGCGCATTCGGCGGGTGGCTTCTGGCTCTCCTAGTCTAATGCTCTATAGAGAACAATTCAAGGAGAGAAGTTAATGTCTGACAACCAAAAACTGACCCGTCGTAAGTTCCTCAAGATGGCCGGGACCGCCGCAAC
>DAOUFU010000082.1:0-3279 GCA_034429275.1 Anaerolineae bacterium
CGCGCAGCGGGGCGGAAGGGGGCGGGAGTATCGCGCAGGGGGGGCGGGCGCGCTATTGAGCGCGGGTCGCGTGTGAGCACGGGCGGGGCGATGGGCGCGGGGCGGCGCTAGGGGCGCGGCTCGGTGTGGAGGGTGCCGCGCTGAATCTGCGGAATGAAGCTGCGGATGGCGGTATCGACATGCTCGGCGATGCCGTGCGCCTCTTCGACGCTGCACGTCCCGGCCAGGTGGCAGTGCATGGTCATGGCATAACCGCCGAGCGCCAGCCGGATGGTGGGCTTGTGCCAGTCGGCATCCGGGTAGAGGTCCTGGGCGACGGCCATAGCCAGGTCGCGCAGTTCGAGCGCGGCCTGGGTCTGCACGATGGGCGCGCCCTGCGGGCTGGCCGGTTCGATGTGGGTGAGCACCTCCAGCACGCGCGGCACACGCTGCTTGAGACGGCGTTCAAGCTCGCTAGCCTGGCGGTGCGCTTCGGCCAGCGAGAGTCCCGGCTGGACTTCGACGTGCATTTCGAGCGCGATGCCATCCTGCATGGGGACCGGGATCACTTCGTGGATGGTGAGGCCGAGTGCGTCGGCGACTGCGCGCGCTTCGAGGGCGTAGTTCAGGACCGGATCGCGCACGGGGGCGAAGTGGACCTGGACCTCTTCGACCTGCGGGAAGGCGGCTCGCACCCGTTCCTTGAGCGCCTTCGCCATCGCGTAGGCGTGGTCGGTGGTGATGGAGGGGTTGATGCGCGTGTCGATATCGACGTGCACGGCATCCGCCGGGCCGCGACTGCGCACGCGCACCACCTGGTCGATGCCGGGCATGTCGGCCAGGCGTGCAGTAACCTCGGCGGGGTCGAGCGTCTGGCGGTCGGCCAGGATGTCGCTGTTGCGGCTGATGATGGTGATCCCGGCGCGCGCAATGACAACCACGATGACCAGGGCCATCACGCTGTCCATCCAGCCGTATCCCAGGCGGCTGGCGGCGAGGCTGCCGATCACCGAGAGCGAAACAAAGAAGTCGCTGGCGGTGTGGGCGGCGTCGGCCATCAGGATGTCGGATCGCAGGCGGCGACCGGCGCGGCGCTCGTAGAGGGTCACCACCAGGTTGATGACGATGGTGGCGATCATGATGGCGAAATTGGCCGGGGTGACGGTTGGCTCACCGCCGTTGAGCAGGCGGTCGAGCATGGTTTGAAGGATTTCCCAGGCGGCGACCAGCAGCAGGCCGCCGATGGCCAGGGTGGCGAGTGTCTCAAAGCGGCGGTGGCCGTAGGGGTGATCGGCATCGGCAGGCTGGGCGGCCAGCTTGACCCCAACCAGCCCGACCACGTTCGAAGAAGCGTCCATCGACGAATGGAAACCGTCGGCGATCATGGCGACGCTGCCGGTGATGATGCCGGTGACCAGCTTGGCCGCAGCTACCAGCCCATTCAGCACCAGGACGCGCCACAACACGCGCCGGACCTCGCGGACATTGGCGGGAGTCCCGGTCACATGGGCGGCGGGTTGGGCCACAGAAGAGGTCGGGAGCGGTGTCGGGTAGATCATGGGAGGCATTTTACCATAATCGCGGTGAAAGATCATGGGTTAGGCGAAGAGGGATCAGGGGAGGCGCACCCACAAGATTGTTGCAGCACCGCCTGGCCCTGATGCGCGTTGAGAAATTGATCGGATATGAGAGGCCGGACTCTCGCGGGTCACCATAGCTGGTTAATTTCCCAAAGTGCATCAGGGCGCAGGTTCGCGAATATCGGGCAGGGTGCTTCGCATAGTCACTCAACAGCTTCGGCGGCAAGGCGATCCAGGTCAGCGGCGAGCGCGGGGGCAGGATGCGGCTCGATCTGCCAGGTGACGCGGCGAGTGCTGGCTTCGGCGAGCAGGGCCTCCCACAGAGCGCGCTGATCGACCGGCTTGTTCTTCGAATTCAGCCAGCCATTACGCTGCCAGCGCGGCACCCATTCCGTCATGCCCTTGCACAGGTTGGCATCCGCGCAGAAGACGAGGACGGACGCACCGGGCGGCACGGCTCGCAGAGCGGCCAGCGCCGCGACCAATCCCAGCCGGTAAGCGGTAGTGGCGGATTCGCGCCCGGTGCGCACGACAGGGGGCGAATCGCCGCTGGTTGGGGCGACGCGGAAAGCATAGCCGCCCGGCCCGCCGTGGGCAGGCACACAGACGCGCAGCGCAATCGCAAAATCGGTTGCTGGCAGGGCCGGTGCAGCGGCAGCAGTAAGCTGTTGAAGGGCGGCGGTCGCCAACTGATCGACGCGCTCGTTGTGCTCGTCGCCCGCATGGCCGCGCACCCAGTGCCACTCCAACTGGTGGCGCTGAGTTTCGGCGTATAGTGCCTGCCAGAGGTCGCTGTTTTTGACCGGTTCCCCTTTTTTGGTGCGCCAGCCTTTTTTCACCCAGCCGGGCATCCAGGCCGTGATACCGTTCTTGAGGTATTCGGAGTCGGTGAAGAGGGCAACGACACAAGGCCGCTTGAGCGCGCGCAGCGCCTCAATGGCGGCGGTGAGTTCCATACGGTTGTTGGTGGTCTGCGGATCGGCCCCGCTCAATTCCCTGCGCGCGCCGCTGGCTTCGTCGATGAGCAGCGCGGCCCATCCGCCAGGGCCGGGGTTGGGATCGCAGCCGCCGTCGGTGTAGATGGTGATGCGCGCGGGGTCGGTCATGGGGCGATTACTCGCTTACCGTCGCCTGGGATTGAGGCTGGCCTGCCGGGTTCAGCAGGGTGAGGGTTGATCCGGCGCTCCACAGCGGGGATTGTGATCCCCAGAACAGCGCGCGAGGTGTCATCGTTCCCACGCGGGAGAAAATGGTCACCGAGCTGTTTTCCGTCATACGAAAAGCGGGGAAGGTGAAAGTCTGGCCGGAAGGGCCGACGATCTGCCAGCCGGTGAGGTCGATGACTGGGCCGAGGTTCTGAAGCGTGACGGCTTCGCTGGCGAGATCGCCAGGGCTGGCCACAGTCAGCACCAGGGTATCCTGCATGGGCAAGGGAACCGCGGTTGGGGCGGGAGTCTGGCTGGGCAGAGGTGTCGCGGTGGCGGCATTATCATCATCCCCACCGCACGCCGTCAGGATGACGCTGAACATGAGCGCGAATACGAACAGTCTACGCATGAGGGGTTCTCCAACGGTGAGGACAGGGCCACAACGCGGCGGAGTGTAGCACTCGCGGCGGAACAAGTGCAAATTCGTGGGGCCGGGCAGGCGAGCGACAGCAGGGGGATTGCATCAAAATATGTGATCCGCGCGAGTCCGGCCTCACCCCCACCTTCGCCGC
>DAOUFU010000083.1:0-2145 GCA_034429275.1 Anaerolineae bacterium
CAGTTGCAGATGCTCAGCTATTTGACCGCGCTCTTGATGACGATGGTCAACCAGGAAGATATACGGTCTGAGGGTGTCTTGCAGCTATTCCTAGAGCAGGCTCAGCAGAATGACTGGCAGGATGTCTTGCACAACGCACGCCATAAGGCCAGGCGAAAGGAGGCCGAACAAAAACCAACCGCCAGTTAGGTTAACCGGCGGTGTGGCGGGAATGGTGTATCCCAGAAGCGTCGCAACTTCAGGATACACCAACTCCGCTGCTCCGTCCACATTCAGTCGAACCCGCGATCTATATAAGGAGCAAAGTACGGTGTATACCGAAGTGGTACCCATTGGTCGCGCTGCCCAGGCGAAAAACAGCCTGGCCGCAGCCCTGTCTTACGCAGAAATCGGCTTCAGTGTCTTACCACTGAAGGGCAAAAGACCAGCGCTGCACGCCTGGTCACAGTACCAGGTCGAACCCGCGACCTTTGACGAAATCCATAGCTGGTACCGCGCCGGCCTGCTGGAGAATGTCGGTATTGTCTGCGGCACAGTCTCGAATAACCTGGTCGTGCTGGACCTGGACGGTCCGGCAGGGTATCCGGCCTTCGCCGCCATGTTCCCGCATCTGGCCGAAACATTCACCGTGGCCACAGGCGGGGGTGTGGGCAAACACGTCTATCTATTCGCCGATGAGCTTCCCGATACCGTGCGGGCGATGAAGACGCCCATCGGCCATCTGGAGCTGCGCGCTAACGGCTGTCAGATCGTCGCGCCGCCAAGTCTGCATCCCATCACCGGCCAGTCGTATCGGGTCGAAAAGGCACTCGATGTCTTGCGCGTCCAGGACCTGGCCGACCTGGTGGCATGGATTGAAGCTTTCAAGCCTCAACAACCGGTGCAGCAATCCGACTGGCGGCCACCGGCGCATTTGCCTGCCGGTGACCACACCCTCAATCCGCGTGTCGTGCAGGCGCTTGCCCAGCATTTTCACGCCCAGGGCTTCAAGCAGTATGGGGAATGGCTGCACGGACCGTGCATCTATCCGGAGCGCCACCAGCACGGCGACCGGCATCCGTCGTTTGGTTTCCACACGGGAAGTGGCTTCGGACACTGCTTTGTGTGCGGTACCATGCTGGCCAAAGACATCTGCGCCCAGGTGGGCATCAATCCCGCCAATCTGGGTGGCCTGCTTGATGTGCCGGAGCATGTGATCCCGGCCAAAGCTGTTGATCTGTCCGATGCGCCGCCGGATGAGCCGGACGAACAAACCAGCCAGCCTGACTTGAAGCTGCCGGGCTGGCTGGAGTTGTATCTCGATTGGGCGGGCACCACCGGCAACCAGACGCCTATGATCTTCCACCAGGCGGCAGGCCTATGGCTGCTGTCGGTGGCGATTGGTCGCCGCTTGTACGGGGAAGCGCCGTGGGGCGTGCGGCTGTATCCCAACATGTACGCCATGCTCATCGCCAGCACCACCTTCTACCGCAAATCGACTGCCTTCAAGCTGGCCGAGCAGGTGGCCCGGCAGGCCATCCCGCATATGCTGATGCCCACGCCAGGATCTCCGGAGCGCTTCCAGGAGGCATTAGCGGGGCAATTGCCCAACAACTTCGACAAGCTGAGCGTGGCGCAGAAGGAGCGCCTGACCAAAGCGCAGCCCTTCGCGGCCCAGCGGGGGCTGCTCAAAGATGAGGTGGCCGGGCTGTTCGGGAGCATCAACAAGAAGGACTACATGACGGGCATGAAAGACCTGCTCATGGAACTCTACGACTGTCCCGATTTCTCCGACAAGGATACCCAGTCCGGCCTGACCTCGGTCGAAAACGCCGCACTCTCAATTCTGGGCGTCACCACGCCGGCGGGATTGTCTGCCGCAGTCAGTGACGCCGACTGGGACAACGGGCTGCTCATCCGCTTCGCGCTGCTCACGCCAGAGCCGGACTACCAGGAGCGCCCCTCCGCCGAGAAGTACCAGGCCGTGCCTGGCGAGGTAGTCGAAGGCCTGCGCGCCTTGCACGAGAAGCTGCCGGGTCCGCAGGCGACCGAGACGGGGTTATCTGCACCGCCTGCCTTGCGGCTCGATGTGCGCTGCTGGCCGGAATGCCAGGCGTATGGCGACCGGCTGCGCCGCATGTGCGATCCTCGAAAAGACACCGAGCT
>DAOUFU010000084.1:0-12174 GCA_034429275.1 Anaerolineae bacterium
GAACTTGATATAGGAGGCAGGCATCCACTGTGCGCCGTGGACGGCAGTGGGCAGCGGCAGATTCTGATTCCTGTAGACACCATTCAGAATTTGCAGGAAGATTCTATGAGCAGCGGGGTGCAGATAACATCCCGGCGAATGATTGATGCAGGTAGGCTTCGTCTTTATGTAGTTGTGGTTTGCCGAAAGCCGCATCTCAACGAATTGTTCTCTATCATCGTCACAGAAACTCTTAATGCTCTCAGCGAAGATCCGCTCCGCCCTGATCTGACCGCACAAAAAATTCTCAGCCGCTGGCGTGAGCTGCTTGAACGCGCGCCAACCGAAAAGCCAGATATGCAGACCATTGTCGGTGTATTTGGAGAACTCTGGCACCTCAGAAATTTGGTAAAAATCAATCCGCGCAGTGTTCTCGCCTGGCAGGGGCCAAACGAAGCTCGGCACGATATTACTGCAGGCAGTATTTCACTAGAAGTTAAGGCATCTCTAGCAAGAACTGGGCGTTTTATCGTAATACATGGACATGAGCAACTTGAACCAATAGGAAGCGGAAAGCTTTACCTCGCATCCATGAAATTAGAGCGTGTAGAGGAATCGGGCGAAAATCTTTTTGATTTGTTCAGCGCAATTACGAAGGCAGGCGGAGATCATACGGTGCTGCTCCCCCTACTTGCTCGTACTGGCTTCACCACTTATACCCTCGAATTATGCAGTGATATCCGTTTTAGGGTAAAAGAAACCCATATCTATCAGGTTGAAGGTTCATTCCCACGGATAATTTCTGACACCTTTGTGCAGGGGAAATTACCCAGCGGCGTAGTCAAAGTTGATTACATTATAGATCTGACTAACGAACCACCTTACCCGCTCACCGAAGCCGCAGTAAAGGCTCTATATCAAGAATTGGCAGCGATGATTGATTGATGAACAAATTAAATCTCTATCCTGAACGTTACAGCCCTATGGGGAACGTTACATCAGAAGGTGTGCTGAATCAGCTGGGACGTCCCAGACTCGATACACTGGCTGTGCTGGTGCGTGAAGCTGTTCAAAACAGCTGGGATGCCCGAGAGAAAGACGCCGCATCCATAAAATTTGGAATAGCTGGGTGGGCACTTACAACACAGCAGCGCGAGCTGCTGGAGAAGGTGGTTTTTCCCCAGCGTCCTCCGGAGCTTGGCTTAAACGAGGTGTTATCATCCCCACAAGATTTATATGTTCTTGCGATCTATGACCGCGGCACAGAGGGTTTAGGTGGACCAACCCGTGCCGATGAACTGCCGACTGATCATGAGCCAAACAATTTCGTCGATTTCCTGCGAAATGTTGGGCAACCGCCAGACAAGCATCTCGCAGGCGGCACCTATGGTTATGGCAAGGCGGTGTTCTACCGCGTGAGTGCTGCACACACGATACTTGTTCACACTCACTGCTTATCACGTGGAAAACCACAAAGCCGTTTTATGAGTGCAGCACTTGGCACACCTTTTATTTATAAAGACCGCCGCTATACGGGGCGGCACTGGTGGGGACGGGTGGATAAAGACATAGTTGAGCCAGCTCTGAACTCAGAATCAGAGCAGCTCGCTCAAGCCCTTGGACTGCCAACCTTTCAAGACAATGAACGTGGAACGACCATTGTCATACTCCAGCCGATTTGGGATGATAGAACACCCGAAGAGGCTGTGCACCTGATGTCCGAATATCTGTTGTGGTACTTTTGGCCCAAAATGCTTGAAGACAGCAGCGGTACACCTCCCATCCAATTTGAAGTGTTTTGGCAGGGACAGCGCCTAAACCTTCCGCACCCTGCTGATTTTCCGCCACTTGAAGGCTTTGTCCAGGCAATGAGGCGGCTGAAATTCCCTGGCTCTCAGTCTCAAGGTGGGTCAGGAGAAGTATACGATATCAGATCGCCAATGTATAAGCAGCATCTCGGAAAACTGGCGTTGGAACGATTTCCACATCGTCAGCACCAGCCTCGACCAAGTGATGAAACTTCTCCTATTCCTCAAATGTCTCATCATGTCGCACTGATGCGCCAGCCTGAGCTTGTTGTTCGCTACCTTGAAGGACCGGAACTACCCAACAGCTACGTTGAATATGCAGGTGTCTTTATCAGCGATGAGGCTGTAGACAAGATTTTCGCAGACGCAGAACCGCCTACCCATGATGACTGGATATCTAATTTCCTTGAAAACCGCCGTGAGCGAACATACATCAATGTCGCACTGCGAGAGATCAAGACCAAACTTACAGAATTTGTTCGTCCTTCAGCAACACAGACTGTCCCTGGCGAACTCATACCACTTGGTGCATTTGCAAATCAGTTGGGTGCGTTACTGCCAGGTCAAACAGGAAATGCGGCTTTTTCCAGTCTGTTCGCACGCCGCCGCAGCATTAGAAGTGGATACGCCGCAAAAGGCATTGATGTGAAACCGCCCAGCAATGCGCCCCCGTCAGCGGAAGCTGAAACTCCAAAAGCAGCAGATGGTGTGCGGCCAACCGCACGATCGTTTGGCAGCACTGACAATCCACCTTACAACCCTGCTCCAATTTTCAGCAGTCAGGGTGGTTTTGGCAGCAGCGGCCCTGCCGTAGAGCATGAAACTGGGTTTTCTCCCAGCAGCCGAGAATTCAGTGGCAGTGGTGATGGCTCATCTCCCGAGAACACTCGCAGTGTTTTTGATTACCACAGTATCACAACAGATGAAAATCTCACTGGGCTACTTTCGAATATAAATGCTTTTTCCCCATCTGTGCCGCGAAGACCAGGGAAAGTTCGTATCAACCGCTTAGAGGAAGGCGAATTATTTCTTCTTGATGATGGTTCGCCGGCGCTTTTGGTTGAGTTTGAACTTCAGTTCTCAGGCGATCCCTGCACTGCTGTTATAAGTGCAAATGTTGGGGCGCTGTTGGATGATGGTGAAATTGAAACTGAACCACCAGAAGGCAGCGCAGTACCAGAAGTTCTTTACTGGGTAGACGCACAGGGCCAGCCTTACCCAGGAAGTAGAGAAATCGCTGTCCCCTCTTCAATGGGAGGCACTTGGTATACAGCCATCAGCGTTCCAGATGATATTATGGTTGGTGTCGAATTGACCGCAGCGGTTCGATCAGATGAGGTTGAGCAGTAATGAAGACCTCCAGTCCACCTTATCTACGTCCTTATCCAGAGCGCATCCAAATTGAGAATTGGCTGTTCATCAAAGATGGCGTTCCATCACCTTTCAATGAACTTATGCCTGAGTGGGATGCAGCAACAAATATTACTGTAGGCTTCAATCTCACTGTAGACACGCAGGGAATACTAGAAGACTGCAAGCTGCCGCCCAGTGTCAATCTTAGGCTCACTGCGTCGTGGGAGTCTGGCGGGACTGGACTTAGGGACTGTGGTACGTCTATCGATCTGGACATGCGGATTCCCAATCAGTCTGTCACATTGGAAGCGTATATTGAAGGAACCCGGTTGGCTGGCGAAGTCGTGGTTGGGGTCAGCCTGGTGTTGAACGTCCCTACTACGACATCAGAGCGTTTTGCACCCAAGCTGCCTGGAAGTCTGCTGTGGCGAAGCCAGAGAAAAATAGTCTTGGAAGGCACAGGCACACGGTTTCCTGTGGAAATGGCGGATTTCAGCAAAAGCCTCTCGTGGCTACCAGAAAATGCAGGTTGGTTTCTGGATTGGGATCGTTCCGATTTCACTCGTCCGGTTCTTGGCAGTGTGCGGCTGTATATCAATTCAAATCACACACGCCTCAAATCCGCTGTTACAGGAATACAAGAAGCTGATCAAGCAGTTCGAGAAACAGTTTCCTTTGATGTTGCGCGCACCATGATCATGACTGCGCTGGATGATCCAGAATTCCCGGAAAACGCGGCAAACTATTCCGATGAGACTGTAGGAGCGGCTGTTCGGCGGCTGATCCAGACGCTGTTTGCTGGTGATACGCTGGCGGAACTAGTGCAGTATAGGCGGCAGTATCCTGAACGCTTTGAATGCCAACTTCAAGACAGACTTAAGCTTTTTGGGAAGGACTAACGGTGTACCTCTATCCGCGTCTCACTATCTCTGCGGCCATCGAAATCACTAAACAAAAGGCGGCACTTGATCCTTGGGTGCTGCGCCAAACACATGATGGGAACAACTTTGTAGTAGACGATTCTGCGCTATATTCCCCTACCGGGGGCCATCGGATTGATGCGCAGCACTTGAAAAAGCTCCGTGCACTGGTGCGGGACTGCGCTGACAATCTCACATTTCCAGAACCTCCCGATGTCCAGACGCGCCAGGTCTTTGACGCTCAGTGCAGCGTTATTCTTTATCGAGAGATGGGTATTACCCCTTCGGAAGCATCCAGTCTTGGCGTTTGGGCACACATGACCTGTATTTTGCTGCCGGACATTGTTCGGTGGCGCTTCGGCGGAGATGCAACTACCGAGGACCGATTTATCGGCAGCGCACGGGGTCTGAGGCGTAACACTTTCGGCAGACTGTGGTGGCGTGCCTATCTGCTTCACGAACCATCGTGGGAGGATGATCCGTTCTATCTGCTCACGAAGTTCGGTGAAGATGATTTGGTGCAGATCACAGAGCGTCCCAGTCTTGCGGGCCATCCACGTCTTGCCAAACAGATTCTTCTCTCCTTCTTAGAAGTTAATCAAATGCTGCGCGAGTCTGATATTGAGGCCGACATTCGAGACAGACAGCTTCTACGAGATGTTGTGAAGCGCATCAGACGCCTGCTTCCAATCGTCATGTTTGAGGCACTGGACGATTTTACATTGAAGAACTTGATTGATGAGTTATTTGTTAAATCTGTTCAATATTTGCAAAGAGTGTAGCACCTCCGTAAATAGACTGACAGCATTCGTTATTGACAACGCTATAAACCGGCCCAAGAACGATGATGGGCTAACGCTTCTTCACTCGGCCATTGATCCCTTTCAGTTGGCAGGTTTAATCTTACACCGTCGTACAGCACATAATCGGTCTGTGCAAGTCTCGAAGAAACAATCACAGTCATTTTTTGAGCGTCAACAGCGATCATTCCCAGGTCAAATAGTATGTGCAGATCAGCACGGAGAAGCAGGCCGTTCGAAATATGATTAGTTTGAGGTCCAAGATAAGGGATGATATGCGCGGCTTCAAGTATTTCGATTACATCAGAGTTTGATATGGCACATCTGCCATTGTATGCTTCAAGGAGGGCCTGCCGAAAGTCTCTTTGTCCTTGGCGGCGTACAATAGAGGATATAATGTGCTGACGAGCATCAATAACATTTCGAGGATCAAAAACATCAGTTTGTGCGCTCTCTGCATCAAGCATAATATCGAGTTCGCCTTGGGGGCCTTTTCCGCGACTCAGTCCTGCCGAAGAAAAACCTTCAAAGAAGAAATATCCCCCATCCCAGCCCGCAACTAACGCCACTCCCAAAACATGGTATCTAACCCTAGGTTTGCCGTGCGTCTGCCGCATAACGCCAACCGGAATCTTATCGCGCCAACAGGCCATAAGCGCACGGTTTGTGTATATTTCATCGCGAAACTGCGGTTGCTCCCCTTCTTGATAATACTGATAAGTCCATGTGTCATCTGAGCGGACTATTGGATCGCGGTCTGGGTATGGGCCGTTTAAAACTTGTCTAACACTAAGTGCATACTCCATCCAGGACGGTTTAAAAATGCCTTTGGCTTTTGTGACGAGATGAAGCTCTCCTCCTAATGGGGACGGCCAAGGTTGTTCTGTGTTCTGATGGTCAATAAACCATTGCAGTGCTCGTCTATGATTTTCTGACAAGGGAAAAAGAATACGGTCAAGGCTTTCCATCTCGCTGATTCCTCAAGACAAGGTGTAAAAAAGTAGGCTGCCAAATCATTATCAATCCGATATAATTATTTTAACAATTGGAAAACTGGTCTATACGATGCATTCAGCAGCAAGCACAGCAGCAAAAATCGAGCGATTCCAGCAGGGCATCCTCGATTACTACAAGAATCAAGGACGCTGCGAACTGCCTTGGCGGCTGACATCCGATCCTTGGAAACTGCTGCTGGCTGAAATTCTGCTGCGCAAAACCACTTCCGCTCAAGCCGCTGAGGTTTTCATACATTTTCAGCATTATACTCCACAGGAAATTATTAGTATGGACAGCATCCAGCTCGAGGAAATGCTCAAACCAATCGGGCTTCACAAAGTGCGGGCTGCTGGCATCAAAGAAATCGCCCAGGCTGTCGAAAATACACATGGCAAGGAGCTTGAGTCCGACGAGTTCCTGCGTTCGCTACCCGGAGTTGGACGCTACATATCTAACTCAGTACGCTGCTGCGCCTTTGGGCACTGTGTTCCAGCCCTAGATACCAATATGATCCGCGTGATTCAGCGCGTATTTGGCTGGAAGTCTTCGCGCAGACGTCCGCGTGAAGATGGTAAGCTGTGGGCGTTTGCCGAAACACTTGTTCCATGCGATAATGCGCGTGAGTTTAATTGGGGAATACTGGATTTCGGAGCAGAAATATGCACTGCTCGAAACCCCAAATGTGAGATTTGTCCACTGCGCGAAATTTGCGATTACTATAACAAACATTCCGATGCAGAGGTGTTTAGTTTGGTGACATAAGCATGGAAAACAACCAAAAGTTCAGTGTGGTTTCGTTATTTTCTGGGGCTGGGGGATTCGATTGGGGATTCCATCGAACGGGTCGGTTTGAAACTCAGCTTGCCTGTGAAATATTGCCAGAGCCGGCTGCTACTCTGGCACGAAATCTAGCGCTAGAGATCGTCGCCACAGAAGAGCCTTTTACTCCGATATTGAATGGCAGACCAATTGTAATTCAAGGGGATATTCAACTAGTAGATTTTTCGCAAGTCGGCTTCTGCCCGGATGTGCTGATCGGAGGGCCACCATGTCAGGACTTTTCGATCACAATTTCTAAAAAAGGCGGAGGGCGACCAGGCTTGAATGGTGGGCGCGGCCAGCTCTATGTCGAGTTTGTCCGAGCTGTTATGTTCTTTCAACCTAAGATTTTTGTATTTGAAAATGTTCCAGGGCTTCTCAGTGCCAACGAAGGAGCCGCATATTCAATAATCCTTAATGACTTGCAGAACCTGGAAAAGCGGCGTACTGAAGTTATTGAAGCCGGTGGTAAGCAAAAAGTGCCGAAGAACCAGGTCCATGATTACGAAATTATCTACGCGGGCATTGTTAATGCTCCCAAAATCGGGGTCCCTCAGACGCGAAGACGGTTGATCATCGTAGGTTTACGGGATGATCTTCATACCTCATTTAATCTATGGGACCAGCAGAAAATCAGAGAAGACCTAAGTGCCGCGTTAAGTGGGAATAATTCCCGGATCGCCCGCTTCCCACTTACCTGTTTAGAGATTTTTGAGGGCAGACCGCTTCCCGAACTACAGTATAGGTATAAAGAAAT
Source organism: Anaerolineae bacterium (assembly GCA_034429275.1). Taxonomy (GTDB): domain Bacteria; phylum Chloroflexota; class Anaerolineae; order Aggregatilineales; family Aggregatilineaceae; genus DAOUFU01. The sequence continues at coordinate 7,433 of DAOUFU010000084.1, forward strand.
AATGTCGGCCTATGAACAAATTGCCTTTGATTGCCGTTTACCAAAGGCCGCTGAATGGCGTGAGCGAGTGTGGGATAAATTAGACCTGGATGATATTCGCCATGACTATTTTTTTGTGAATCAAATCGAAGAGACACCCGCAGACCTAGCCGAATACGATCTAGCGATGGAGGAACACCGTAGCATACTACGAGATCTGGGCTGGCTTGGCAGGCCAATTTATGAACAAGACTACCCAGATCAAACGCATCGAGCACCGCGTTTAAGCAAAGATGTCGTTGATCGCATGTCGATGATTCCTCCAGATGAAAACCACGAGTTTGTTAAAGGTACTCCTTGGGAAGTTGAAGGTAAGGATATCAGTTTCATCTACCGACGAGCGGCTCCTCTTAAGCCAGCATGGACTGTTATGGCGTATGGAGGGGGCGGCACATACGGATACCACTATGAGCGAAACAGGGCACAGCTGACCCTGCGGGAGCGCGCACGCATTCAGACATTTACGGATGATTTTATCTTTGAGAAAAACAAGATTCGTGCCCAGATCGGAGAAGCTGTTCCTCCCTTAATGGGCCAACGTATCGCTCAAAATTTAATCCCTATTCTTGAATTGATCTCTAAACGAATTTTGGAATAATTGTTTCCATTCTACAATCAATCCATATGGACTAACAATTGAGAGCAATTTCATGGACAATCATTCACTTCATAGAGCAGATTTTTCCCTCGACGCAGTTGAGGAAACCAGTTATTCAGGATACACCGATGGCAGAACCTGGAACGGTTGGGCCTGTCCCTATTTTGAATATGAGACAGCAGTAAGAGTGCTCCAGGACAGTGAGGCTAACAGTTACCAATGGGCTTACGATCCCGCCAAAGATGCCTTTGTCATTAAACACAAAGATGATCCCTCAGATTTTGAACCAGAAGTGATCCAGGGAGTCAGCATTTCTGTGGAACGCAGAACTTTGAGAGTGTACCCAATAGGTGCTTATTCTTGGGTGTGGGTGATCGCCGAAAATTGATCTTGACCACAGCCAACTGTTTTAGATCGCTGATCAAGCAGTCAAAACCTCAACAGGGGCATACCAGGGTGATATGGATATACCCGGCAGAAAGCGTTGTTGCCCCTAGACGAACAGCTCAAGAAACACTCGAATTTGGGGGATCCCCGATGGCATCCAATAACTTTCGTTGGGCATCCGGATCATCTAGTTGTGCTGACAATAGTCGAGCGCGTTCAACGCTCAATTGATAGTGCGCGTCGCTGACAGTTTGGGCGAGCCTGATGGCCTCTATCATCTCTTTTACTGCTCGGTCTGCATCTAATGTTGCCCATAAAAACGCCTGCCTTCGTTTAACATCAGGCATCGAATTTAAGAACTTGCTCTTTTGGATGAAATTTCCAGCGTGCCCGTACCACGCTATCAAGAGCAATCTGACGGGGCGAAATCTGATAAACGGTGTTTTCTTGATCAGTTCTTCCGTTATTTTGGCCTCATGAAAAATGCAAAGGCCCTGCCCCAATATCGGCGAAAAACCCGGTCCTGGGTGGTTGGACAGCCTCCAAAATCGCCAGTGTAACCTGATTAACCGTGCGATTGCAGACACACGTTTAGTCCATCGGATGGATCCCTTCGCATCTAGAATCATCGTAACCAGGCCGTACTCACTCCCAGGATCGTCACCAAACTTGCGCAGCAGCTTGTGAGCACGCTCTACCTTCGTGATAGCAGTCAGGTAATCCTTTTTCTGCCAGGATGTTTGTGCGCTCTCCTGCAGCAACTGCGCCGTTTGGCGGATTAGAAGTTCATTCGCCTGGGTGAGACGGCCTTCATCTTTGAGAACAGCTTCTACAGCTTCATCAAGGACAGTCAGAGCCTGGTCGTAGTCACCGAGAACTCGGAAAGCATAGCCGATCAAGCCTTGTGCCGCCTGCGCCCCAATCAGTTGAAGGTCAACCACAAACCATCGGCGATAGTCGTACGTTGGAATGGTTACACTGGACGATGGCAAAGCTGGTTCAGTATGGAGGCACTGCCGTTGAAGCCAGGTGGAAAGACGTTCGGCGGTAGTGACAATCGGACAGATACACTCCGGGTTCGCCTCGAAAAGCTGTGCAATATTGGGTTCATCACCAAGATAATCGTCGAGCGTTTTACGACCTTCGCGGAAGTAAAACACCCAGAATATTTTGCTCCCACCTGGCCTGCGCTGACTATGAGCATCTCGAATTGGCGGAAACAAATCCAGATCGGCGGCTCTATACCCAATAAAACAGAGGTTGTGTTCAAAAACCAGATGTTTAATAAACTCGGCTCGCGCATCTTCAAGACTGAACCCAACCCGTGACAGGATGATCGCCCATGATGCCGGATCATCCGACGAGCCGTGCAGTTTCCAAAGTATGTCGGGCTGGTTGATCAGTTGGCTCCAGCTTTCAAAGTCATCAGGGCGTCGGATCACCGTCAAATGATCAGGGTTAAGTCCGGTTGCATTGTGCCAGGCGTGTTCAATAAGCGGGTCCAGGTTCGGAGTTATGACAGATCCTCGGCCAGAATGCAGCCAACGCGCCAAAAACGTGTGGTTAATATTGAATCGAGGGGGTAAAGCAGGAATATCGAACACCTGCCCGGCATGAAACGGACCGGGATGAACGTTTTCAAAAAGATGCTGGAAAATGTTCTCCATGAGAACGTAATTACTTCGGTTGAGGGCACCTTCAAGCGGCCTGGAATATCGCTGCAAATCTGGATAAAGTCGGGCGCATTCTTCAAAAAGGGCTTTGATGACTGTGTGAGCCACAGGCAAACGACTGGGTTTGTAAACAGAAATCCCGGCCCCAACGTAAAACGATGTTTTGGGTTGGTTTGAACTCTGGTACGCGAGGGTCAGTTCTTGTAAGCCTTCTCTGCACTGCTGGTAAAACGCAGGTTCCAGTTCAGGCCACAGCACATCGTCAAGAGTTGCGGGAACAACTTCGAGATTACGAAATGTATCTGCCGTTGGCATTTTCTTTAAGTTCTCCCTTAAACTCTGAAGGCAGCAGTGTGGCACTGCCAAAGAACGGAATAAGAGGCGGGCAAAATACCGCGTGCATTGTGGATTGGAAGCAAAATGCCTGTGTCCGAGTTACCATCGTTCTTCTCTTGTGAGGATAGAAGATGATCGGGGCCGCCATCACACTTCTCAGTGGCCGAGATGGTTTGAGCACTCTTTGTTATCTGAGATATGACGTTTAGATCTTCAACTCAAAAAGAAAGCGGGCCTTTAAATTCCCATCAATTGAAAAAAGTGTATCGCACCAGTTTTGTCGCCAGCAGCAAGCGTAATACCATCCGACAAAACCGTACAAGAGGCCAAGGCCGCGTCAACTGTGAAGGTGGTCAAACATGCGTTGTTGTTCAGGTCCCACACTTTCACAGACCAATCGTAAGAAACAGAGGCAACGCGGTTACCCGGAAGTGCTGCTAAGCCCCGCACCGCACCACGGTGGACTGATCTCGGTTTAGCAGACACTGATTGTGTCACAGGCATGTAGTTGCTCAAAATCCGCTGGACTGCGTTAGCCCAGAGTGGAGTGGCGACGACGACGATTGTACCAGACTTCGATGTAGTCAAAGATGGCTGCGCGCGCTTCCTCGCGTGTGGCGAAGCGCCGGTCAATGCATTCGGACTTGAGGGTGGCAAAGAAACTCTCGACCACGGCATTGTCGTAGCAGTTACCGACCCGGCTCATGCTGACCTGGATGCCATGGGCAGCGAGCAGACGCTGATACTCAAGGCTGGCATATTGACTGCCCTGGTCGGAATGGTGCAGCAAACCGGGCGATGGACACCGGCGCAGAAGGGCCATGCGAAGCGCCGCGGCGACCAGGTCGGTGGTCATACGCGGCTGCATGGACCAGCCCACGACTTGACGAGAATACAGGTCCAGCACGATCGCCAGGTAGAGCCAGCCTTGAGCCGTGGCGATGTAAGTGATATCGACCACCCACTTCTGGTTGGGATGGCTGGCCGCGAACTGCCGGTCCAGCACATTGGGAGCCACGGGCAGACGCGGATTGCGACAAGTCGTGCGCTTGTAAGGGCGACGACGCTTTGCCACGAGGCCGTGTTGGCGCATCAAGCGTCTCACCCGCTCAAGCCCACACCGTTGCCCCTGGTGACACAGCTCAGCCTGGATCCGCCGCGCCCCATACGTGCACCGGCTCGCGCGATGAATGGCGCGAATCGCCAGCAGCAAGCGTTGGTTGGCCAAGGCTCGCGCACTGGGTGGGCGACCTCGCCACGTATAATAACCGCTTGACGAGACCCCCAGCACCTGGCATAGGCGTCTCACCGGAAACGGGCCACGCTGCGCTTCAATGAAGGCGAACTTCATGGCCGTTGATCCCGTGAGAACACCTGTAGCGCTTTTTTTAGGATTTCGCGCTCCTGCCGCACGATCTCCAATTCTCGCCTCAACCGCCGGTTCTCTGCCTCCAGTTCGCCTTCCGGACTGCGTTGAAGCTCTCCCTCGACCGGTCCGACCTGATAGCGCTGCCGCCACTTACGGATTAACCCGTGCGACAGCCCCAGGTCCTGTTCCAGCTCCGACAGCGACTTGTCCGTCGTTTCGGCCATGCGCAGCACTTCGTCCTTGAACTCGTTGCTGTATCGCCCTTGTTTCTTCATTCGCTGATCCCCTTTTCCATAGTCTACGTGACATTTCCAGTCTCCGCAGATTCGGGATCAGTCCA
>DAOUFU010000085.1:0-2512 GCA_034429275.1 Anaerolineae bacterium
CCATGGTGGTAGATAAGAACCTCAAGGCCATCTTTGGCGACAGCCTGCGGCTGATGGCCCTCATGCGCGACAGCGACTACAACACCGAGGACTACATCAAGCTGCTGCCCACCCCCTACGGCGATATTCACTCCATCGCGCTGGCCGTGCCGCGTGGCGATACCGGCTTCCGCGCCCTGGTCGATTCCACCCTGCAAGACCTGGCCGCCGATGGCACCTACCGCCAGCTTTGGGAAGCCCACTTTGGGTTGGGCGCGCCGCTGTCGATCCCGACGTGGCCCGCCGTCAGCCCGGATTCGCCCTGAACCTTGCCGCCGGATGCAAACGGCTCTCCAAAGGACGCGCACTGTATGAAAATCCTTGAGCAAACTCGTACGATCCTGGTCCTTCGTTTTGGCGATGCGCTGCTGCCGGTGTTTGCTGCTGCCGGTTTTTTCATTATCGGGTTAGGCGCGCTCGTCGCAGGCAGCGCCGAACGCAACCTGCCGGTGGGCGCGTTGGGCGTGGTGTTGATGGCCCTGGGCGTGGTGTGGCTGTTGGGCGAGCGCCACGTCACCCTGACGGTGGATCGCACGCATCGCACGCTGCACGTCCGGCGCTGGCGCAACATCATGCCCTTCGAAATGCTCTACCTTCTCGAAGAAATCGCCTCGTTCGAGGTGCTCTGCCAGGAGTCGCGCTCAGTGCTCGACCGCGCCCTGGCCGGTCTGCGGCTCGCCCGCGCGACGCGCTGCATGGTAGTCGCCAATTTTCCCACCGGACCGGATATTATCCTTGTGCGCGGCCTGACCCAGGCCGAAGCCAACGAGACTCAGCGGCTGCTGCGCATGTACGCGGAATGAGGTAGGGCGAATTGGGCAAATGCGCGCGCCGGCTGCTGCTTTATGGCGCGCTCGACCACAGCCGAACCGGGCGCACACCCTGCTGCTCCCCTACCGCCTGTTGACTCCCGGTTAGCTCACCTTCTACAATACCAGCAGATACTCGTGTCGATCGCGGCCTATCCCCGAAGGAAAATCCCATGCATCATACAGCCTTCCGGTCACTGTGCACCCTTGTCATGATTCTGATGATCGTTGTGTCGGGCGCGGCTCTGTCCGGTGCGCGAACCGATCGCGCCGCAGCCCAGGCCGACCCGGACGGCTCCACCCTCTACAGCCTGAATGTGCGCAGCGGACCGGGCAAACAGTTCCCTTCGCTGACCGTGCTGCCGGGCAATACGCCGCTGTTCTTTGAGGCGCGCAACGAGGATACGAGCTGGGTTCTGGCGCACACCGAAGATAATCGGCGCGGGTGGGTGTCGGTTTTGTTCCTGCGTTTCCGGCCCGGTTTCCAGGCGGCGAACCTGCCGTTGAGCGATGAGGTCCTGCCGCCGCCCGAACCTGCCGCGCCGCCTGCCAGCAGCGCCGGGGCATCTGGCTCCGCGCCCGCTGTGTCCGTCCCCGGCGCGATTGCCCCCTTCGATCCTTCGCGCGTTGCCGGAATCGACCTCACCGCCTATCCGATTCTGCCGGCCAACCTGGGCCGCGCGCGTGAAATCTTCCTGGCCGGGCGGGCGATAGGCCGCAGCCCGCACGCGCTCTCTAAGGTCGGCGACTGCGCTTCGGACCATCCCGATTTTCTGGCCGCCCTGGTCCGGCCCGATCGCAACTTGGGCGCGTATGGCGATGCCCTGCTGCCCGTCATCACCCAGTTCGCCGATTCCCTCACCGCCGACAGTCAGGCCGCGCATCCGGGCTTCAATGCCGCCACCCTCACCGATCCCATGTGGACTAACCCGGCCAGTTGCCTCTCCGGCGAGACGACGCTCCAGTGCGAATTCCGGCTGCGCAATCCCGCCATCGCCGTGATCATGTTCGGCACCACCGATCTCCAGACTCTCAGCCCGGCCCAATTCGATGCCGCACTGCGGACCGTGGTCGCCGAGACTATGCGCGCCGGGGTAATCCCGCTGCTCAGCACCTTCCCGCCCCATTCCGCCTTTCCCGCCGAGTCCCTGCTCTACAACAAAATCGTGGTCCGCATCGCGCTCGATTACAGCGTGCCGCTGGTCAACCTGTGGCTGGCGCTTCAGCCGCTGCCCAACCAGGGCATGGCCGCCGACGGCACTCACCTGAGCGAGCCGGTCTACGGCGGACCCGGCTGGCTGGTCCCGCAGAACCTCGAAGCGGGCCTCCCGGTGCACAACCTGGTGACGATGCAGGCGGTTGATGTGATCTGGCGTCGGGCGATGCAGTAGGCCGCGCCGCGAGAAGTCTCGTAAGCGATATCTCGGCAACACAACACGCCATACCCGACCGGCTGGTCAAAAGAGAAGGGGTGCATTTCAGTTGGGTTCACGCCCTGCGACCAACGGGCCGCTGGCGGCCCGTGTAATCCCCCCAAAGGGGACTGATGGCGTTTGAGGGGGTTTGCCCGCCGCCGACTGACTCTCCCAGCGCCTTCAGTGCGCTTTCAGGTTCTGCACAAAGCCGCACGCTTATGCACGTTGAGAAAATAACCGGCTATGGTG
>DAOUFU010000086.1:0-1915 GCA_034429275.1 Anaerolineae bacterium
CAGTGTCTGCCAAACCCCGGCTGCAGGATGTCGCGAACCTTTCGGGCGTGTCTATCGGAACCGCGTCGCACGCGCTGAACAACAAGAGCGTGGTTTCACCCGAAACACGCGAGCGTGTGCTTCTCGCCGCAACGCAGCTAGGATATAATCTTCCCTCTCGCACCTTCCAGCCCTCCCCCAAAACCCTCTCGACCGTAGGCGTTCTCGTCAAACAACATGCCGGGCAAGACGTCCCCATTGATACCTTCTACGGCGCAGTGTTGAGCGGGGCCGAGCACGAATGCAAGCGCAACAACATCAGCCTGCTATATTCCAGCGTCGTGGTCGATGAGATGTCGAACGTGGTGGAATGGACACCGCTGCTGGAAGACCCTCAGGTGGATGGGTGGCTGATTCTGGGGGCCTTTTTACAAGACACCATGCGCCAGCTTGAGGGGCATGTGGGCGCTTCAGTCGTGCTGGTCGATTCGTACGCGCCACACATGATGTTTGATACGGTCGTCATCAACAACGAACACGGCGCTTACTGCGCCGTGAGTCATCTCATCGAACAGGGACACCGCCATATTGGCCTGATCGGCAGCGCCCCCAATGCCTACCCCAGCATCCGTGAGCGGCGCGCGGGCTATCTGCGCGCACTGAACGAGCACGGCCTGACCACCCCCTATATCGAAGACAGCCCGCTGCTGCGGACAGCCTCACTAGAAGCCACCAAACGGCTGCTCACGCGCCATCCCGAAATCACCGCTATCTTTGCCTGCAATGACGATACGGCAATGGCCGTCATGCGCGCTGCTTATGAACTGGGCCGCCGTGTGCCTGATGACCTGTCGGTCGTGGGTTTCGACAACATGGAATTTGCGTCGGAGATCATCCCTCCGCTCACGACTGTCCATGTCGACAAAATGCTGATGGGGGCGCTGAGCGTGCGCCAGTTGATCGATCGACGCCAGCACCCGACACGCGTGCCGGTGACCATCCTGGTGAGCACCCGGATGGTCATCCGCGATTCGGTGAGAACCCTTTCCCGTGGCTAGGTCCTGTGACCTGGCCCTGGTGGTTTACCATATCCCAAGACCAGGCGGCGTGAAAAGCCGGAACCGGGCTTGACCTTGTACTGCCCACCCGTTCTTTTCACCGGCATAGTGAAGGGAGGTGTTAGCTCCAGGTTTGGGTGAAGAGGATAGTATTCTGCGCTGGCGGCTTTGAAGCACGTGGCGCGCCCAGGTTGTCCGAGCAAAAGTGATCGTCGATTTTAAAAGGAGAGTTTGCAGCATGTTAAATCGTACTGTAGCCAAACTGGGCTTTCTGGCCGTAGCTGTAACCATGCTGGTTGCGCTGGCTGTGCCCGTCGTTCCCACCGCTAAGGCACAGGGTGGGTTCAACGAATCGCCGATGCTGGCCGAAAAGGTGGCCGCCGGTGAGCTTCCGCCCGTCGAAGAACGTCTCCCGGTCAATCCGGCAGTCGTCGAACCGGCCAAGGAAATTGGCAAGTATGGTGGCGAACTGCGCGTCGGCTTTGTTGGCACCAATCCCGGCTGGGGCGGTCTGTGGTTTATCGCCGGTTGGGAAAACCTGGTCATCTGGAAGCCCGATTTCTCCGGTGTCGCCCCCAACATCGCCGAAAGCTGGGAAATCAGCGACGATGTGAAGGAATACACCTTCCACCTGCGTCAGGGCCTGAAGTGGTCCGATGGTGCGCCCTTCACCGCGGACGACATCATGTTCTACATCGAAGACATTCTGTTTAACCCCGAAATCAACGCCGCTGGCCCCTACGCTGACTGGCTGCCAGGGACCCCAGAACAAAGGGCGCAGTTCCGGGCTGAGAAGATCGACGACTATACCGGCAAGTTCATCTTCCCCGCACCTCAGGGCACGTTCCTCTACCCCCTGGCGCCCTGGAGTGGCCGTC
>DAOUFU010000087.1:0-5505 GCA_034429275.1 Anaerolineae bacterium
AACAGGTCCAGCACGATCAGCCCCACCAGTGCCGCCGCTATCAGCGCGCCCCCGCGCAGAATGGCATCGACTGCCGCCACCAGGAACACCGCCCACGTCAGCGCCAGGTGCCCGCCCACCGGCCACCACCACCGCCGGTTCGAGCGATCCCCCACCAATGTCTCGCCCTGCGGAAACAGCCGCGCCGCCTGCATCGCCGCCAGCACCGCCAGCGCAAAGATCGCCAGCCCGATCACCCGTTCCTGGTGACGGAAAACGCTCACCCCCGGCAGCGCCACGTACAGCGCGTCAAACAGCGGAGTCGCCCCGCCCAACGAAAGTACCAGGCTCACCGCCGCCGCGCCGATCCAGAAGACCTGCTTCTGCCCGGCGCGCAGCATTGCCCCAATTGCCAGCAGCAGCCCGATCACACCCGGATACAGCGGCCACCACAGCGCCCCAAACAGGCGCGGCCACACCACGTGCGCCAGCTCGATCAGGCGGAAGCCCATCGCCTTGTCGTCATAAGTGAAGCCTTCAAAGCGCACCGTGCGCTGCATCATTTCGAAGGCGGGCCACAGCTGCACGGCGCTCAGCCCTGCCCCGATGCCCCCCATCAGCGCGATCCGCCACGCGACCGCGCGCCAGCCGACTCGCTGCTGCCAGCCCAGCACCGCGCCATAGGCGGCAGTGAAATACACGGCCTGCATGGTGGTCTGCGTATGGCCGCCCAGCACCGACAGCCCCATGCCGACCCCGCTCACCACGATTCCGCCCACCCGCCAGCGCGCATCGGTCAGGCTCAGGTGCATGCCCAGCAGCATCAGCGGCAGCCACGTCAGCGCATACAAAATGCCCGGCTGGAGCATCGGGTACCCCGTCAGGTAAGCGCTGTATCCCCACAGCACGCCGCCCACCAGCGCCGCCAGCGCATGCCTCAGCAGCACCCGCAGAAACAGCACCATCGCCAGGCTGCTGAGCAGGTAATGCGCGGCCACTTCCATCTGAAACGCCTCGATCCGCCAGCCGCTCGCCCCGGTCACCAGCGCGCTCAGCCAGCGCAGCGGGTACCACGCTGCAAACTGCACATTCGCCGCGAACGGCTCACCGCCGTAGTTGTACGGATTCCACAGCGGAAGCTCGCCGTTCGACCAGCGCTCAATTTCGTAATCGATGAATCCGAAGAAATGGAGCTGAAAATCGCCCGGCGCAAACAGGACGCGGTCACCATCCACCGGCGTCAGCAGCCGCCAGAAAAACAGGCCCCACAGCACCACCAGCAGCCCGATATGCCGGGCCGTGACGCCCATCAGCGCGCGTTTCATCCGTTCGATCACTGGCGTTTTTCCCACATGATACCCTGATGACCGGTCAGCCCCGGTTCCGCGCGCCATTATACCACCGCGCCGCTGCCCCTCACAGGCGCACACCCCTCGTCTGCCTGACGCCTGGCGGGTGCGAGCAAAGGTTGACAGGCAAACGCTTGACAGCATGTACAACCAAAGTCACAGATGTCACAGATGTCCGGCCTCATCCCCGCGCGGCCAAAAACAGGCCGCTTCTCCCCCTCAGCCCACCGCGGTTGGAGAGGGGAAAGACCCAGCGCCCGAAGCGGCGCACAGGTCAGGGGTGAGGCCGGTTTTCGCTCAAAAACCCGCTGTCAGGTTTTGCACACACCCCGCCTCGCCCGCCGGTTGAAAACTCGCCCCACCCCGTCTATAATCAGCCCGCAAAACCACGCCACCAGGGAACGCCGCCGCGTGCCGCTCTTGCCCTCGCCTGGGTGTGTTTTGCCAGTGCACAACCCCACCCAAAGGAGTGAATCACGGTGTCGCAGCCAGAATCTTACCGCGTCGAAGTCGCCGGAGTCGTGCGTAACCTCCCCCTGGTCGAAGTCGCACCCGGTGTGCGGATCGCCTTCCTCGACATCCTGGTCGATGTTGAGCTGACCCAGGCCGCCGCCCGCGCCCTGGCCGTTCAGATCAGGCCCCGCCAGCCCGATGTCCTGGTCACCCCCGAAGCCAAGTCCATCCCGCTGGCCTATGCCCTGGCCGTCGAGCTGGGCTGCGATCTGGTCACCCTGCGCAAGAGCGAAAAGCTCTACATGGTCAATCCCATCTCGGTTGAGACGGTTTCAATCACCGCTGGGCGCACCCAGACGCTGTACCTCGATGGCCGCTACCGCGACCGCATCGCGGGCAGGCGCGTCGCCCTGGTCGATGACGTCATCAGCACCGGCAGCACGCTCCGCGCCATGCAGCAGATGATGACCGATCTCGGCGCGACCGTCGTCGCCAATGCTGCCATCTTCACCGAGGGCGATCCCGACCAGTGGCGCGAGGTGATCGCGCTCGGCCACCTGCCCGTCTTCACCGCCTGACCGCCTCAGCGCGGGTCCGATTGAGTGTCGCCGCCGCTCAGATTCGGCAATTTGCCCAATCTCGCCCCCGGCGGACTTGTACGAATCGCCCGATGTTCCTCGTCAAAAAACCGCTACCCTATACAGTAGCGGTTTTTTCAGGTTCGATGGGAGACGGCAATCATGCAAGGTGCCTACAGCTTGGACTCCGTACTATGGGAAGACCTGGGCGAAGTGGACGGCTACACTGCGCGCACCCGTGCCGCCCTCGACGAGATTCTGGCCGCCATCCAGAGCGGGCTGGTCGGCCAGCCCAATCCGCTTGACAACAAACATCTCAACCGCCTTATCGTGCTCAGCGAGATGTTCTATAACGAAGTCAAGGAATGGGCTGCCGAAATCGACCGCCGCGCCGCCGAGCGCCAGTTGATCGGTCACCGCAAGAGCGGCTCCGACTAGCGCCCTCTTCCGGCTTCGCCCCGGCCATCTGGCATCGCGCCCCATCAGGCGCGGCTCGTTCAGTCTGCACCTGCCCGGTCCAGGCTGCTGATCGCGTCGCGCACAATCTGCGCACTTGCCTTCAGCCCATCATATTCCTCATCGCTCAGCTCAAACAGGCACGTCGTCAGGATGCCCGCGCCGCCCACCAACCGCGGCAGCGCCACTGTGACATCGCGCACGCCCACCACCTCGTCGATCGGGCTGCACACCGTCAGAATCGCTCGCTCGTCGCGCGTGATCACCGCCACGATGCGCGCCAGCGCACTGCCGATGCCATAATACGTCGCGCCCTTGCCCTCGATGATGCTGTAGGCCGCCCGGCGCACCTTCTCGTCGATTTCGGCCCGCACCTCCGGCGTGATCGTCTGCTCCGGCCCCACGCAAAATTCCTCCAGCGGGATGCCGCCGATGCTCACCTCCGACCACGCCAGAATTTCCGAATCGCCGTGCTCGCCCAAAACGTAGCCGTGGACATGCTGCGGGTCCACCCCCAGCCGTTGACCCAGCAGCGTACGGAAGCGCGCCGTGTCCAGCGTCGTGCCGGAGCCGATCACCCGGCTGCTTGGCACGCCGCGCTCTTCCGCAATGCGCGCCGTGATGTGCGTCATCACGTCCACCGGGTTGGTCGCCACCACCAGGATCGCGTCCGGCGCGTGATCCAGCACGCTCGGCACCACCTGCCGGAAGATCGCCGTGTTGCGTTCCAGCAGTTGCAGCCGCGTCTCGCCGGGTCGCTGTGCCACCCCTGCCGTGATCACCACCACCGCGCACCCTTCCAGCGCCGCATAATCGCCCGCGTGCACGCGCACCGCGTGGGCGAACGGCACCGCGTGCGAAAGATCGTCCGCTTCGGCCTGCGCGCGCGCCTGGTTGAGGTCCACCAGCACGATCTCGCGTCCTACCCCGCGCATGATCAGCGCATATGCCGTGGTCGCGCCCACCTGTCCCGCGCCAATGATGCCGATCTTCATGGCCCCTCCTTGATGCTGACTGTGATGCTGACTATGTCGATAGCTTCACGCCAGACTCTCGCACGGATGCCCGCCCGTCGCAAGGGGCCGGGTAAAACAACTTTTACCGGAAACCCCTCTTGCATTTAACCTTGCCATGTCATCGTTTATGTGCTCTACTATGTTGCAGTTCGACCTGCTGTAAGCGAAAATCGCTGATAGCAGCCCCGCCATAGGCGGCACCGCTTACGGCGGCAGAGACTGCAACTATTGGTTTCTATTTCAGAAAAAGGTGGTAGAAATGAAGAAACTGCTCTTCCTTACCCTGGCGCTCTTGATGGCTGCCGCGCTGGTCGGCCCGGTGAGCGTCCCCGCTCAGGCCCAGACCGAACCGGTCACCATTGACGTGTGGGTCGCCTTCCAGGATTACCGCCTGGATTGGGCCAACGAAGTCGCCGCCAAGTTCAACGAAATGTATCCCCAGTACAACGTCGTGATCACCGGCGGCTACAGCTATGAGACCGTCTTCGCCCAGGTGGCCGTGGCCGCCGAGCAGAAAGCGCTACCCGCTGTGGTGCAGTTCTTTGAAGCAGGCACTCAGGATGCCCGCGACAGCGGCCTCTTCAAATCGATTGAAGATGCCCTCGCCGGAAAGTCCGAGATCGATGGCCAGCCGGTTGACCTCGATGACATCATCGGCCCTGTGCGCGCCTACTATACTCTCGATGGCAAATTCAACTCGATGCCCTGGAACACTTCCTCGGCCATCTGGTTCAACAACATGACCATCCTCAACAAGGCTGGCATCGACACCCCGCCCGCCACCTGGGCCGATGTGGATGCCGTTTGCGCCGCCGTGATGGCCCTGCCCGACAAGCCCGAATACTGCTGGAGCTTCCCCAATCACGGCTGGTTCTTCGAGCAGTGGCTGGCCCAGCAGAACGGCCTGTATGTCAATAACGGCAATGGCCGCGACGAGCGCGCCACCGAAGTCGCCTTCAACAGCCCCGAAGGTCTGGCGATCCTGAACTGGCTCAACGACCAGTACGACAAGGGCTATCTCTACTACAGCGGCGCACAGGGTGGCGATAGCTGGACCACCGTTGACCAGGTCTATCAGACCCAGCAGGTCGCCATGGCCGCCTACAGCAGTTCCGCCACCACCCTCTACACCAATATGGGCAAGGAAAACGGCTTCGAGACCGTGGCCTCGTTCCTTCCCTATAACCAGGAAACCGGCTGGACGGGTAACCTGATCGGTGGCGCGACGCTGTGGCTGGTCGATGTCTCGACCCGGCAGTGGAGCAGGGCGCGCTCGCCTTCCTGCTGTACATGACCAACACCGAGAACGCCGCCTCGTGGCACAAGCTGACCGGCTACATCGCCATCCGCGAGAGCGCCAACCAGATGCTGGAAGCCGAAGGCTGGTTCGAGGAAAATCCCAACCAGACGGTGGCTGCCCGCCAGTTGGCCGAGAGCCAGGTCACACCTGCCACCAGCGGCGCGCTGGTCGGCGGCTTCCCGGCCATCCGTAATGTGGTCACCGCGGCCATTGACCGCGTGCTGCTCACCGACGAAGACCCTGCCGCCATCCTCGAAGCAGCAGCCGAAGAAGCAAACGTGATCATCGAGGAATACAACCTGCTCAATGCTCCCTAAGCAGCATTGAACGCCGGGCGCTAAACACCTGACGCGCTTGACGACATGACCAACGGG
>DAOUFU010000088.1:0-21118 GCA_034429275.1 Anaerolineae bacterium
ACGCCGGGGACCAGCACCCGAACGCGATCGGGAAGCATAAACTGGCCCGAAGCCGCCAGCCAGCGATCTCGCACCGCCTGGGTGATGGCGATGATCTGGGTGATGTCGCGGCGGAAAAATCCACGCTGCCAGGGTTTGGCCGGGAACCACCAGCCCATCGCGTTCCAAATGACCGGGATGGCATTGGCGCGCGCGGCGGCTGCCGCAAAGGGCAGCGAATGGTAGTCGCTGTGGATGGCATGAATATCCAGGCGGCGGACCAGGCCGGCGAGCTTGCGGCTGATGGGGAACCGCCGGTAGAGGGCCGGGACAAACCAGGTGTTGATGCCGCGATAGGGCAGGGCGTGAAACGTGACCCCAAGCGCCTGCGCTGCTTCGGGCCATACACCCGGACGCGGTCCGACCAGGTGCAGCGCCCAGCCATGATCGCCAGACAGCAGCGCTTTCATCAGGTTAAGCTGGACGCTTTCGCCTCCGCCGAGGCCGCTGTAGGCGGAAATGAACAGCAGGTTTCGTATCATCGCGAAATCACAGAGTGCTTAAGTCGATGCGCCTAGAAAGCATACCGCCCGGTATCAAACAGGTCGAGATGGTGCGCGATCCAGTCGATAGTACGGTTTAACCCTTCTTCGAGCGAGACGAGCGGTTCCCAGCCCATCACGGTTTTGGCCAAGGTGTTATTGGAGCGCAGGCGCAGCACTTCGCTGTTTTGCGGGCGGATGCGCTGGCTGTCAGTCACAATGCGCGGTGTGCGCCCCGTGCGCGCGCTGCACAGCTGGATCGCCAGCTCCGCCAGCTCACCGATCGAGATGGTGTGGCCGGTGCCCAGATTGATCGCGCGGCCTGTGGTGGCTTCGGTGTCGGCAGCCATGACGAAGCCGCGCACCGTGTCGGTGACATAGGTCAGGTCGCGGGTGGGATGCAGCGCGCCCAGCCGGACTTCATCGCGAGTCAGGGCCTGGCTGATGATGGTAGGAATGACGGCGCGGGCGCTCTGGCGTGGCCCAAAGGTGTTGAACGGGCGGATGATACGCACCGGCAGATCGTAGGCTGCGTGGAAGCTGAGCGCCAGCGCGTCCGATGCGGTTTTGGAGGCGGCATAGGGCGACTGGGGATGGATCGGGTGTGATTCGTCGATAGGCTCAATCTGCGCGGTGCCGTATACCTCACTGGTGGAGGTCACCATCACATAAGGCGTTTTGTGATCGCGCGCAGCGGTCAGGACGTTGAGCGTGCCCATCACGTTCACTTCTATCACCTCGCGTGGGTGCTGGTACGAATAGGGGATCGTGATCACCGCTCCGAGGTGGTACACCTGGTCCATGCCGCGTACCGCCTGGGCAACCGCTTCGCCATCGCGCAGATCGCCGAAGACCAGCTCGATATGCTCGCGTATGGAGGGCGGCAGAAGCTCCAGCGCGCCCGCATGGTGGCCGGAGTTGTAGCGTACAAAGGCGCGGACGCGGACTCCCTGCTGTACCAACATTTCCACCAGATGGCTGCCGATGAAGCCTCCCGCACCGGTGACTAAGGCTCGTTTTTCCGTCATCCTGCGATCCTTGTTGGGTGAATGTGGTGATCCAGAGCGATCCCTATGAATTTGCCGCTTTGCGAATCTGGAAACGCTGCTTGAGCGCCATTCCCGCACGAGTGGGCATAACCAGCGCCGTCAGCAGCCGCGCAGCCCAGGCTCCGTGATACAGCCGGGTGTAAACCAGCATGTCCTCAAAATATACCCGGCGCGTGGTGGTGGGCACTTTGTTCAGGCTGGCGTGCTCGTCGTGATAGAGCCAGTAGTCTGCCAGGTAATGAACAGCCGCGCCGGTGGCCATGATCCGGCGGCACAGGTCATCATCGGTGAAGAACAATTTCAGGCGCGTGTCAAAATGGTCGATCTGCTCCAGAATGGACCGCCGAACGACCAGAAATGACCCCGGCGCAACATCTACCGCGCGCGTGGAAGTGCGATCCCAATCCTCATACCACATGGCCCGCTGACGCCGTTTTCGCCAGCCGGGCAGCACCAGCCCGATCGGCGTGTAGGCCAGCAGCAGATCGGCCAGGGTATTAAAACGCGAACAGGTGCGCTGAACCGTGCCATCGGGAAAGCGCTCCTGGGCGGTCAGCGCGCCTACATCGGGGTGAGCATCCAGGTAAGCAACCACCGCGCTCAGCGAACTGACGATCACCGTATCTGGGTTGAGGATTAACACATAATCGCCCTGTGCAGCACGCATCCCCAGATTGTTACCGCCGGAGTACCAGAGGTTTGTGGAGGACTCGATCAGCGTGATGTGGGGAAACTCAGCGCGCACCATCGCGGCGCTGCCATCGCGCGAGGCATTATCTACCACGATGATCTCATGCGGAAAATCGCGCGAGGTGGCTTCGAGCGATGCCAGCACACGGCGCAGCTCGGCCTGAGTGTTGTAGTTGCAGATCACGGTGGACAGGCGCATAACGCACGAAACCATCGATGGTGAGCCAAAATCATGACCGTTCACTGGGGCGGCTCATAGGGCGAGAGTATAACGCATCAGCGGCTACTCGCTAAGCGGCGATTGCCCTTCGTATTCCTGCCATTGGGACCGGGTGAGGCAGCCGATCCGGCCTCAATGGCGGTCGGTCTCCGGCTTGCGCGCGATGACCATCGTCGTGAAATTGAACGGCCAGGGAGCGATGACTCGCAGTATTGCTCCGAGTGTATCCGCCAGCCAGGTGGTGTGATAATACCCCCTGGCGCGGAAGGGCCAGCCCAATCCCCACAGGGTAAAGGCGTGACTGGTCGGTTTGCCCAGCAGCACCTCGAAACCGACTTTTTCTAGCTCCGCACGCAGTTGATGCTGGGTGTAGGTGCTCTCGTAAAATTCGTCGTCGGTGAGTTGACTCTGGCGCAGCACGCGACGCTTCCAGTGCACCAGCCGGTGCACCACATTGGGATACGGGATCGTCAGCACCACAACGCCGCCAGGCACGAGCACGCGGTATGCCTCGCGCAGAGCAGGGCCAGGCCCATGCTCGAAATGTTCCAACACGCCGAATGAAAGGTAGCCGTGCAGCGAATTGGCCGCATAGGGCAGGGCATGGACATCGCCCACATGTTGGATCAGGCTCGGATCGTGGCGACGGGCCGCGCGGAGTGCGTTTTCGGCATAGTCCAACCCGATCATCTTGAACCCCTGGGCGCGCAGGTAAATCAGGGCTGCACCCAGGCCGCTCCCCGCTTCCAGGATAATCCCCTCTTTAGAGAGATAGCGAGGGAACACATCAAACTGGTCTTTGACGCGGCGCTCGCGCAGCGTTTGCAGTTCGAGTTCGAGATCGGCACTGTCCCAGATATCTTCCCAGGCTTTGCGCGTTGAGTCGTACAGGGTATTGGGCTGTTGGGTCATGATGTTTCGTCCTCAGCGATCACGGAGATTCGTGACCAGGGTGACCAGCCGCGCCATGCGGTGGTCATAGGTGTGGTGGGCGTGCACATGGGCCTGGCCCGCCGCCGCGATACGAGCGCGTTCGTCATCGTGGGCCAGGTAGTAGGCAACCTGTTCGCGCAGGTGATCGGGATCGCGGTAGGTGACCAGGTGTTCGCCCAGGGTGAACCATTGAGCGACGCCGGGACGGTCGTCCACGATCTGGAAGGTGCCCACGCCGCACGCCTCAAACAGGCGCATATTACCACCCCACAGCATAAAATTGCCATGGGGATTGACCGTGATCCTGGCCGCGCGCGTAATGCGCAGCATCTGCTCACCGAGGGCAGGGCCGCGATAGTATGGGCGCAGCGACGGGGGCACCTCGTGCACGCTCCAGATGCCCAGATCAAACTCGCGCAGCGCCTCAAGCGCCGCGATTCGTTCGCCGTACAGGTTGGCCGGGATGAATGTGCCCACGACACCTACATCACAGGCATACTGCGCGCGCTCAGACTCGGTCAAATCATACGGGTAGTGAAAGGCCGGGTCAATAGCCGATATGGGCAGCACTTCGGCGCGCGGTGATCCCAACTCGCGCCACTGCATCGCGTGATACAGGTCGTTGGTAATTACCAGGTCGTAGAGCGGGGCAGCCGCGCGCTCGATCGCACTTGAGAAGACGATGGGCGAGACGCCGCTCAAATAAACCAGCGTGAAGCCCAATTCGGCTTTGAGCCTGGCGAGTGTCGCCGGGGTAATTACGCGATTGCCACCCGTCAGCAGCACGACATCGGGCCGCGCAGTGTGCAGCATGTGGCTAAAGCGCCGATTGCGCAGGCGGAAGTCGGGGTGAAGCTGTGGGGCATAGTGAGCCAGCGCTGCGGCCAGCGTGCCGAGTCCTCGCCGCCCGGTGAAGCGGCTCAACCGGGTCGCACGCCTGCCGAAGAGGGCTGGATCGCTGCGGACGAACGCTTCGACTGTATGACCCTGGCGGCGCAGCGCGCGAGTCCAGAAAAACGCGCCTTGGGAGGGCGGAAACAGCAGCGGCAGGTCCTCTGGTTTGAGCGTTGAACCGGCGCGTTGAGCGGCAGCCAGTTCTTCGGGGTGGTGTAGGTCGGCAACGATGACGAATTTCACCCTTACCTCCCGGTGGGAATATGCGGCGGCGCGTCAATAGTTGCCTGCTGCCACAGTTCCAGCAGCAGCAGGCGGAAAATCACCTCTACCCGCTCGATACGCTTGGAGAAGTGATCACGCAACAGCGCTTCAAGCGGCGCACGGGCGAATAACCCACGTGCAAGGCTGTGTTCATCTAGAAGGATCGCCTGCACACGTTCGGCCAGGGCGGTATCGAACCAGCGCAGGATCGGCGTACCGAAGGGCTGCTTTGGACGCTGGAGTGCGAATTCTGGCAGGTGGGAACGCATGGCTTCGCGCAAGACATACTTGTTGCTCCGCAAGCGGATCGCGGCGGGAATGTGCATGGCATACTCAAGCAATGGCGGATCAAAAAACGGCACGCGCGCTTCCAACGAGTGCGCCATAGTGACCTTGTCCACGGCCAGCAACCCGTTGCCCGGCAGCCAGGTGGCGATGACGAGCGCCTGGGCCAGGTCTTCCGGTTGATCCGTCCAGACGCGGTGCAGCAGATCGGCATAGACGGTTTCTTTGTGCTGCGCGCGCTGCCATGCAGCCTGTGTCTCGGCGCTGTACAGGCGGTGGCGCATATCGTCTGAGAGCACCAGGCCTTCAAACGAAGCCAGTCGGCGCAGTCCTTCTGCATTGGGCAGGTTGAGCGCGCGCCATTCGGGCAGATAGGCGGGCAGCGCGCCGATCACCCGCCACCGCCGCATGGCCGGATAGAGCTTTTCCAGGTGACCGAGCGGCTGGCCGATCCAGCGTGCACGCCGTTCCCGCGAGAGAGCGCGATCGAGCCGGGCCGCCGTATGCAGAACCCAGGGCACGCGCCGATGAGAGCGATAGCCGCAGAACAACTCGTCCCCGCCCGTGCCGTTGAGCACGACCTTGACGTGTTGGGCGGTGAGCGCAGCCAGCGCCTGGAGCGAGATAATCGACGGATTGGCATTCGGCTCGTCGTGGTGGAAGACATAGGCCAACAGTGTGTTCCACCAGTCATCCGCCGTGATGATCAGCTCGTGGTGATCGGCTTTGAAATGCTCAGCGATTCGCCGCGCGTGCAGGGTTTCGTCATCAGGGTTTGACGCGCCGCGCCCAACATCGTACCCCACCGAGAAGGTCTTGATTCGGCCCGGTTCAAGCGTGCTCATGAGGGCCAGCATGGTTGCGGAATCTATGCCGCCGCTGAGGAACAATCCCAGCGGGACATCCGAGCGCAGGTGCAGCCGGACGGCTTCCCGCAGGCGTTCTCCGGTCTCGCGCACAATCGCTTTCTCGTCTGTGGGGCGCTGTGCCGGTGCGGGATAGCGGGGCCGCCAATGCTCGATCAAACGCTGCTGCCCATTCTCTACGACGAGTGCATATCCCGGCGGGAGACGGCGCACCCCATTATACAGCGTATCGCTGCCGATCATGTACCCGAACGACAGGAAGGTATCGAGCACATCCAGGTTGAGCGCGCGGGGCAGGGTGGGATCGGCAAACAGGGCTTTGGCTTCCGAGGCGAACAACAGTCGCCCGTCGTGCTCGGCCAGGTAGAGCGGCTTGATCCCCACGTGGTCGATGGCGAGCACTAGCCGTTCGTGGCGGGTATCCCACAGGGCGAAAGCGTACATGCCGCGCAGGTGCCCAAACAAGTCCAGCCCCCACTGCTCGTACCCGTGTACCAGCGTCTCGGTATCGGTACGCGTGCTGAAGGTGTGGCCGAGCTGCTCAAGTTCGTCGCGCAGCTCCAGGTAATTGTAGATCTCGCCGTTGAAGACGATGGCGATTGAGCGGTCTTCGTTGAAGATCGGCTGATCGCCAGTATCCAGGTCGATGATGCTCAGCCGACGCATCCCCAGGGCAACCTGCGGCGCGGCTGGCGGCCAGTGATAAAACCCATCGCCATCAGGGCCACGATGCGCAATGGTCCGGCTCATGGCGCGCACGAGCGCGGGGTCTGCGCGCTTGTTTCCGGCCAGATCCAGCAAACCAACGATTCCACACATCTCAGGTTAGCTCACGTTTCCAATAGCGGCTGATGATCCTTCCGCCGGGGATGGCCAGCATCAGCCGATAGAGCAAGTCCCAGTCGTCGCGCGCGATGGCTCCGCTGACCAATACCAGCAGCAGGTAGATCGGCGCACCGCCCAATGCCGCGATCGCCGGGTGCACACTGCGCAGCAGGATCATCACTGCCACCAGCCCCAGCGCCACCAGCCCCAACCGCCAGAGGTGATTTATCATGCGCTGCCACCAATCTGCCGGGAAAGTGAAGGTGTACAACATCAAGCTGAGCACCCCGATCTCGGCGCACAGGCTGGCCACGGCTGCGCCCTGCACCCCGATCCTGGGCAGCAGCAGCAGGTTAAGCACAATGTTGGCCGACAGACCACTCACGCGGATCACCAGCAGGCGGCGCTGCCGATTCATGATCAGCAGCGCCTGGGCGAAGACGTTGGCGACCATCGTGACAACCGTATACCAGATCAGCACTTGCAGTACGTCGGCGGTGCGGGTGAAATCGGCACTGAACAGCAGCGACGACAGTGGTACCGCCAGCAGGGTAGTATAAACAGCGATCGGCAGGCTGACCATCAAGTTGAAGAAGGCCAGCTTCTCCATAAGAAAGAGGAACATGGCGTTCTGCCCGCTGCCATAGGCGCGCGACATGATGGGGAACACGGCGACCAGGATCGTCGTGCTGAGCAGCTCGATCACCCCAAAGACGATCACAAACCCGGCGGTGAGCTGGCCCGTGCCTGTTTCTCCGATGAGCGCGGTGGTGATCAGCTTGTCGGCGTGCTGGTAGGCCATCGCCAGGAACGAGGTCAGCGCGATGGGCCAGCCGTTGACCAGCAGCAGCCGCATGAGAGCGCGATCTGCCGGCCATGCGGGCCGTGTGCCAAGCCGCAGCAAAACAAACCAATACATCCCGGAGCGCAGTATCCCCGCGATCAGGGTGGCGGTGTAAAGACCCCACAGCCCGGCATCGGCGGCCAGCGCGGCAGCCGCCAACACAACCAACACGGCCACGTGTCCAGCGGATATCAGCGCCGGGATCACCATGCGCTCGACGGCCAATAACTGGTTGTGGCACATATTGCCAAAGGCGTCGATCAGCAGGTTGATGGCAGCAAAAGCCAGCAGCGCGCGCAGCTCGACACTATAGCCAAACAGCAGCGCAGCGACGGTCAGCACAAGGTAGCCAACGGCTGCTAATGCGGGCTGCATGGTCAGCGTGGCCGCGAGATAGCGCCCGGCTTCGCGGGGCTTGTTCGCCACATCGCGGATCACAATCAGTCCCATGCCGAATTCGGGGATAGCTGCGCCAATGGCCATCAGCGCGCCAATGGTGCCATAGACTCCATAGCCCTCCGCACCCAACCAGCGCGCCAGCAGAAGCTGCCAGGCGAACTGGATGCCTTTGGTGGCGATGCTCGAAAACGCCAGCGCTGCCGCATTGCGCGCGGCGCGCTTCGCATCCGGTGAACTGAATCCCTGCGACGCAGACTCTGGGATGGCTGCTTCCGGGATCGGAACAGGCGCGGGGGTGCTCATGGGCTACGCCATATGCTGGTGGTGTGTCATAACCGCGCGGTAAACCGCTTCCATCTGCATAGCGACCTGGGGCCAGGTATACCGTTCGGCGACCAGGGCGCGCGCAGCGGCGCTCATGCGTGCTCGCAGATCGGGATCGGACAGCAGGCGCGCCAGCCCGTCACGCAGGGCATCGTGTTCGCGGGCGACGATCAACCCTGCGCCTGCGCTTTCGGCTTCGGGGAAGTTGCAGCCTGGAGTCAGCAGCACGGGCAGTCCACACGCCATCGCTTCGAGTACGGCCAGCGAGAAGCCCTCGCCCACGGCGGGCAGCGCGAACAGGTCAGCCGCGGCCAGCGCTTCGCGTTTTTCCTCGCCGGTGAGCAATCCGGTGAATACAACCCGGTCACTGACTCCGTGTTGGATCGCCAGGGCCTTGAGCTGGGCCAGCATCCCTTCGTCCGGCCCCACGATCGCGAGCCGCGAGCCGGGAGACTGCGCTGCTGCTGTTGCTGCTGCGAAAGCCGGGATGAGCAGGTGTAATCCTTTGCGCTCGTGCAGCCGCCCCACGAACAACACCACCGGCCCCGAACCGAGCTTCCACCGCGTCCGGAAGGTCTCTCCCGGCGGAAGATCGGCGTAATCTGCCAGGTGAACCCCATTGGGCACGATGCTCACCGCGCTATCTTGAAGGTTGAACCCCGCACGATGCCAGATCATGCGCGCGTCAGCGGCTTCGGCGGCGGTTAGGGCGATCACATGGTTGAACCGGCCTACCAGCCCATCGAACAGCATATCCCAGGCTTTTTTGACAAGGGTCCGGCCTGTGTCGAGCGGCAGGGTGCCGTGTGGCGAGACGGCCACCGGGACTTTGAGCGCACGCGCGACCGGCACGACGCGCAGATTCTCCACCGTTCGCACTTCGTGGCAGTGGACTAACTCGATGCCCTGCTGCTCGATCAGGTGATGGGCGGCGCGCTGTATCCCGCGCGGGGTGGACAGGTTGAAGCGCCCGCGAACCCTGTTGCTCAGGTTGCGAACACGAGTGACCTGCACACCGTCGATGGTGTCGTTCAGGCGATCAGTGCGCTCGGTTGGGCTGAGCGTGTCTGTGGTCAGCACATGGACCGTATGTCCGCGTTCAGCCAACGCGCGCGTGAGATCGGTCGCAGCGCGCACTGCACCGCCGTATGCCCAGGCAGGGGCATAATAGGGGATCACGTGCAAAATTTGCATGGCGTTCACCCTGATCCTTTCGCTGCATTCCGGCGCAGCTCTCGCTGCTGCCACCGGTTCCAAAGCCGGAGGGCAGCCACTGCCGCCAACACAAATACGAAGGGGTCCGCAGGGGCGCGGTAGCGAGTCGAGGGATGGAAAATCACGTAAGTGATGGTTACAGCCACCAGGACAGCAACAAGCGGAGCGATCTCCAGCCGGGCACGCCAGCCGATCACCAGCCCGATGGCCCCCAGCAGCAGCACAGGCGCAAAGTAGACGAGGTGGACTATGCGCGCGATCTGGAAGGTGGTGGAATTGTATTGCAGCACGGCATCATCCACCAGGTAGGGATCGGGCGGCAGGTCATAGGGCATGATGGCCGGACTCCACAAGACCCACAGCTTGGTCCAAAACAGGTGTGCCCATTCTTCCGGATGATTGCGCAGGTAAGCGATAGCCTGCTCCTGGTGCCAGCGCTCGGTCTCGGTTTCGCTCAACCCGGCGGGCGGCTCTTCCAGGCAGTTAACCCACTGCGCGTCCCATCCGCGTGCCAGATAGTCCGCGACGCAGGCATTATTCCCCTGGTGAAGATTGCTACCGCCATTGGTGCTGATCAAGACCAGCTCACCGTGCAGGCGCGAGTTGCGAATCACCCAGGGGGCGACAACGATCGCCAGTGCCAGCCCGGCAGCAACGCTCAGGCGAACGGCGTGCCCCCATCCTATTCTCTGCCACCACCACAGTGCCAAGAGAGGCAGAATGAGCACGATCAGCGTTTTGGTCAGCGCGGCCAGGCCAAAGGTGATCCCTAGCCCGACCGCCCATCGCCAATCCTGGGTGTCGCGGGCGCGGTAGGCTGCCGCGATGCCTGCTGCCAGCAGCAGGATGAATATCCCGGTATCGTTCAGAGTCAGGTTTTGGAACAACAGGTAAGGATAAAAACCGTACAATGCTGCTGTGAGCAGCCCGGCGGCTGCTCCCGCAACCCGTCGCCCGATCCAGAAAATCAGCAGCACTGTGATCACATCCAGCACGATCTGTACCAGGGCCACGGTGGTAGCGTCGCGCCCCAGGACGGAATAGACACCGACCAGGAAGAAGGGGTAGAGCGGCGGCAGGTCTGAGTCGCCAGTGCGATCTTCGAAGCGGGTATAGCCGCGCCCTTCCATGACATTGACCGCATAGGTATCGTAGCCAGATGTTTGCAGCGACAACGTGTGGTTGAACAACACGACAAATGCCAACCGCCCCAGCACGGTCACTATCACGATCGCCAGCAGCCAACGGCGCACGGTCATATATCGTACAACACGATCTCCCACCAACCCGACTCCTTGGATGTGATATGCCCGACATGGGCCGGTGAGCCGCATTGTACCGTGTGAGCGCGCAAATAAAAAGCGATCAGCCTAGTCGGTTATCGGGCGAGATGCTGACGCCGAAGCGGCGATTGGCGGCGGAAAAGCTCCGCCAAATGATGCAAAGAAGCTACAATAGTCTGAGATGTGTGTACAGCCGGGAGTGAACAGGGCAGAATGCGATGTAGAGGCAGCAGTGCCGGAATTGGGGTGAGACTTACCCTGGTGTTCGTTGTGCTGTCCGTGTATTGGCTGAGCGGGTGCACGCTGACCGAACCATCTGGGGAAGAAACCACCGTGACGGCGGAATCTTTGCGCGCGGATGTGCAGGCTCGTCTGACCGAAGCTCGACGGGACCATCTCATCGCGCTTGACCTGTGGGAACGCCTGATTCAAGGTGAGCCGGTGCCGTGTGCCCAGGTCATTCCGGTTCCACAGCCGCTCGTGCTGCTGGAACGCGACGTGGCGATCCATGCCCAGGTGGGACCCATCGCCGCCGAATTCAACGCGGCAGTACAAAGCTTGCGCAATGCCGCCGCTCTGTGGACGATCGAATGTGCCGATGACCGTGTCTATGTGCCGCTGGCAATGGCGCGAGAAGGTCGTGCAGCGGCTGTATCTGCAGGCCGGTCCCTGGACGCGGCGCAAGTCCTGTTCGACACGTGGCTTCAGGGGGGATCATCCTAACACACCTGGCGGCAGCGATCAACAAGGGAGTATGCATGGCGAAACATATCGGGATTTTGACTGCGGGCGGCGATAGTCCTGGCCTGAATGCTGCGATTCGGGGCGTGGGCAAGGCCGCGCTGAATACCTTTGGCATGAATGTGATCGGCTTCCGCGATGGTTTTCGCGGGCTGGTCGAGAATCGTACCGTGCAGTTAGATGGGTCGGTGCTGTCTGGCATCCTGACCATTGGCGGCACGATCCTCGGAACGAGCCGCGACAAGCCGCAGCGAATGCCAATGGGCAGCCAGGAACTTGACATGACCGAGGTGATCGTCAACAACTATCACCAGCATAACCTGGATGCGCTGGTTTGCTTGGGTGGGGGTGGAACACAAAAAAACGCCTATTACCTGATGCAGCAGGGTCTGAACGTGCTGACGCTGCCCAAGACGATCGACAACGATGTGGCGATGACCGATACCACCTTCGGGTTCGATACGGCTTTGGGCATTGCCACCGAAGCCATTGACCGGCTGCACAGCACCGCCCACAGCCATCACCGGATCATCGTGGTCGAGGTGATGGGGCACAATGCCGGGTGGTTGGCGCTGGGCGCGGGCATTGCCGGTGGAGCCGATGTGATCCTGATCCCGGAAATTCCCTATGATGTCCACAAAGTCGCAGATGCGATCCTGGGCCGGAGCCGGGGCGGAAAACGGTTCAGCATCGTCGCGGTCTCCGAAGGGGCGCTGTCCATCGAAGACCGGGCACGGCTGGATCAGCTCGAACAAGAAAAGGCGAAGGCGCGCGATAAGCAGGCCAAAAACGAGGCAAAAGCCAAGATTGCAGCCTTCTGGGCAGATCACACCGAAGGAACCGCACGCCTGACGCGCCAGCTTGAGGCTTTGACCAAGCTGGAGTCGCGCGTGACGATCCTCGGCCATTTGCAGCGAGGGGGAACGCCTTCGGCGGCAGATCGCCTGCTTGCTACACGGCTGGGGACGGCTTGCGCCGATATGATTGCGGAAGGAATCAGCGGCGTGATGGTGGCGGCGCGCGGGGATGGCGCCAAGGCGGTGCCGCTTGAGAAGGTGGCCGGTCAGCGAAAAGTGGTCCCGCTCGACCATCCCTGGATCGTCAGTGCACGCCATATCGGCGTTAACCTGGGCGATTGAGCACAGGCCGGCATACGGGTAAGGAGCAGGATATGGTCGCAGTGGGGCTGATATGGCTGGCAGGTGTGGGAGTGCTGCTGCTGGTGGGCCTGGGGCTGGCGATGTCCATTCCCCTGATGCGCCGCCGAATGCCCGATGACCTGGAATATCCGCACAATTATGGAATGCCCGGCCAGGAAGTGACCTTCGCCAGCCGGGACGGTTTGCAACTGGGTGGGTGGTGGATTCCGGCGAAAGAAGCACGCGGGACAGTGGTGATGTGCCCTGGTCAAAATGGGAGCCTGGATAAAGATATTCCCCAGGCACGGCCCCTTTATGCGGCGGGCTTCAATGTATTGATGTTTGATTTTCGCGGACATGGTCGTTCGCAAGGGGAGATGGTGACTCTGGGTGCGCTGGAACAGGCAGACTTGTTCGGTGCGCTCGATTATCTCCAGGCTGAACACGGCATCACGCGAGCCGGGGTGCTGGGTTTGAGTATGGGGGCAGGCGTGGCGTTGATGGTGGCCGCGCAAGATCAGCGAATCGCGGCGGCAGTCGTCGATGGGGCATATACCCGATTGGCGCGTCTTCTGAAGGGGTGGTTTCGGGAACGCGGCGTTCCCGGTCCGATGGCTGCCGGGCTGGCCCATCTTGGGCTTTTGGCGGCGTCACTGCGCGCCCAGTACCAGCTTTACCGCGCCAACCCCATTGACCTGGTGTCGCGTATCACCGCGCCGGTGCTGTTTATTCACGGTGAACGCGATCCGTTTGTCTCCGGCGACGAGGTGATGAGCCTGGCTGCCCAGATCAACGGGCCGGTGGAGGTGTGGCGCGTGCCGGAAGCTGGTCATCGCGAAGCACGAAACCACCACCCGGACGACTATGATCGCCGGGTGGTGGCATGGTTCGAACAACATCTGGTCGGCGATGCAGGCGCAGCTAGTGCGTGATCGCCTCGTGCGCCTTGCGTCCATAGACCTTTTCGTAAGCCTGGCAGGCCGGGCAGACCCCGCTTTCGACGTTCTTGACGAACCAATAGGCCAGACCTTTTTGTTTGGTGCGCGCACGGCGACAAACCGGGCAGTTCGCGCACTGGGCGGCAAGCTTACGATCCTTCTCGGTGATTTCAACGCTTTGAACCATCGTGACGTGTCCTCTCCTCTTCATCGAGCGTACACCGATTGATACGTCGTTGGGCCTGGCAGGGTTGCGGGCAGGCCAATCGGCGGCGCGGAGAGAACTGGCCTAGACGTTGAAGCGGATCACCATCATATCCCCATCGCGCACGACATAATCCTTGCCTTCGAGCCGCATCTTGCCGCGCGCTTTGACTTCGGCGATGCTGCCCGCGTCGATGAAGTCCTGAAAAGCGATAACCTCGGCGCGGATGAACCCACGTGCCAGATCGCTGTGGATGGTGCCGGCTGCTTCGACGGCGTTGCCGCCTTTGCGCAGGCTCCAGGCCCGGACCTCGTCTTCTCCATAGGTCAGGAACGAGTGGATGCCCAACAACTCATAGGACAGGTGGATGATCCGGTTGCGGCTGGGTTCGGCGATCTGGTATTCCTCCAGGAACAAGGCCACATCAGCGGGATCGTCAAGCTGGGCAATCTCTTCTTCTAACTTGCCGCGCACGCTGACAACCATCGTGCGCTGGTGTGGGTAGTTCAACCCCTCCGCCGGATCGCCGCTGTTTTCGCCCGTGTTGAAGATGACCAGGACTGGCTTGAGCGTCAGGAAGCCATAGCCACGAAGCAGCTTGATTTCTTCGGGAGTCAGGTCCAGATCGCGCAGGGGCTGCTCGGCTTCCAATTGGGCGTGCAGCCGTTCGAGCACGGGCTGCTCCAAAGCGATCTGCTGTTTGGCTTCTGGGCGGCCCTTTTTTCGTTCTTCTTCCAGGCGCGCGAGCCGGTTCTCCACAGCGATCAGGTCCAGCAGCAGAAATTCGCTGTCAATTGTGGCCAGGTCGCGGATCGGATCCACTGAGTCCTGGGGGTGGGGCACGCTGTCATCTTCGAAGGCGCGGACCACGTGCAGAAAGCCATCGACCTGCTGAAGCTCGTTGCGCATCTGGCCGGTGAGTCCGCCCTCGCCGATACCCTTATCCAGTCCTCCGATGTCGGTATATGTCACCGTGGCGTAGGTGGTTTTCCTGGGCTTGAAGATCGCTGCCAGCCGGTCCACACGTGGATCGGGGACGCTCACTACGCCGGTGTGCACTTCGAGCTGACCGGAGGAAAAAGCATCTGTCGGGATGCTTTGCCCGGTCAACGCGTTGAAAATGGTCGTCTTGCCCGCGTTGGGCAGACCAATGATTCCCAGTCGCATAGCACCTCTATCTACCTGGTTGTAACGCGCAGTCCTGAATAACGGCTGCGACATGCCGCAGAAACCCAGTATAACGTGCCGAACGGGTTTCAGCGATAACACAGCAGAGATCGTCGCATTGCCCAGGAAGTCCAGGTCGTCAGACGGGCGCGGGGCAGTGGTCATTGGCGGCCCTGCGTCCGCTGGCTATAATCGCGGGTATTCTACCCCAGGGCACTTTCATGAAAGGACATACCGGCGTGATTGACTATAAGCAGCAGTTGTTGGAGCGTCTGCGCAGCCGCACGGCGACTATTGGCATTGTGGGTATGGGCTATGTGGGTCTGCCGTTAGCGGTCGAGTTTGCACACGTGGGATATCATGTCATCGGCCTGGACTTGCTGGAAGACAAAGTCGCCAAATTGAACTCCGGCAAGAGCTATATTCCCGATGTTCCCAGCGAGGTGCTGTCTCCGCTGGTGGCTTCGGGGCATCTGCGGGCGACAACCAGCTACGACGACCTGGCGACGGCAGATGTCATCAGCATTTGCGTGCCCACCCCCCTGCGTAAAACCAAAGACCCCGATATGAGCCATGTGATCGACGCTGCCGATCATGTGGCTTCCATCCGGCATCCAGGGATGCTGGTAGTGCTCGAAAGCACGACCTATCCGGGTACTACCGAAGAAGTCATTGTGCCGCGCCTGCTCGATTCCAACCTGGAAGTGGGCAAAAACATTTTTGTGGCATTTTCACCGGAGCGTGTGGACCCCGGCAACCCCACCTATGGGGTGCGGAATACGCCCAAAGTGGTGGGCGGCGTCACTCCGGCGTGCACCGAGGTGGTCACCGCGTTGTATGAGCCTGCGGTCGAGCGGGTCATCCAGGTGTCTTCCCCGACCGCTGCCGAGATGGTCAAGCTGCTGGAGAACACCTTCCGCGCGGTGAATATCGGCCTGGTGAATGAGATGGCGCTCATGTGTGCCCGGCTGGGGATCGATGTGTGGGAAGTCATTCGTGCGGCTGGGACCAAGCCGTTCGGCTTCATGCCGTTCTATCCTGGCCCTGGCCTGGGTGGGCACTGCATCCCGATCGATCCGCTCTATCTGAGCTGGAAGCTGCGGGCGCTGAACTATACGGCGCGATTCATCGAGCTGGCAAGCGAGATCAACACCTCAATGCCCTACTACGTGATCGACCTGGTGGTGGACGCGCTGAACGACGAGGGGAAGGCGCTCAAGGGATCAAAAGTCGGCGTCCTGGGGATGGCCTACAAGCGCGATATCGACGCCGTGCGCGAGTCCCCCGCTCTGGATATTCATGAACTGCTCGAAGAAAAGGGCGCTCATGTCACCTTCAACGATCCATATGTGGCCAGCGTGCGCCTTTCGGGTGGGCGCGAAGCGCGCAGCGTAGAACTCACACCGGAATGGCTGGCAGCCCAGGACTGCGTTGTGATCGTCACCGATCACAAGGTATATGATGTGAGCTTCATCCTGGAACATGCTCGCCTGGTGGTGGATACGCGCAATATGATCGGCAGCCAGAGCGGTAAAGCGCGCGTGGTGCGTCTGTAGGCGGGCTTGCACCAGACAATGCGTCTTTTTGTCGCCAGCGGCATTTTTCATCCGGAACCGGGCGGACCGGCTACCTATCTCGCGCGCCTGCTGCCCGAAATCCAGGCACGCGGGCACGAGGTGCGCGTGCTGACGTTTGGTGACGCGCCGACGGCGGGGTATCCCTACCCTGTACGGCGCATCCCGCGCCGCGTGCTCCTGGTGCGGATGATGCACTATGCGGCGGCGAGCTGGGGCGATCTTCGCCGCGCCGATGTAGTCTTTGTCAACAGCCTGGGGCTGCCCCTGGTTGGAAGCACCCGCGCGCCGCGTGTACTCAAAGTGGTAGGGGACCTGGCATGGGAGCGGGCGGTGAACAGGGGCTGGCTCGCGCCCGATGAGGACATCGACGTTTTCCAGCGACAGAGATATGGCTGGCGAGTAGAGATGCTCAAAATGCTGCGTGCCCGTGAGGTCCGGCGCGCGGAGCGCGTGATCGTGCCCAGCCGCTACTTGCGAGAGATGGTGATTGGATGGGGGGCAGCGCCGGAGCGCGTCCAGGTTATCCTGAATGCGCTGGCTCCCGGTGCCGCTGCCAGCGCGCTCGATCCCGCCGCAGCGCGTGCTCACCTGGGGCTTCCTGATGGCCCCTTGTTGCTCACCGTGGCACGCCTGGTGTCCTGGAAAGGGATCGAGCACCTGCTTCGCGCGATGATCGGTGTGCCCCATGCGCGCCTGTTGATCGCGGGCGATGGCCCCGACGAGGCGCGTCTGCGCGCGGTGGCTGCCCGTGAAGGGGTAGCCGATCGCGCCGTGTTTCTGGGGCGTGTGCCGCGTGAGGCCCTGGCCGTCATGTTCAGGGCGGCAGACTATACCGTGCTTTATTCAGGGTATGAGGGGTTGTCGCACACTTTGCTCGAGTCGCTGCTGGCCGGGACGCCGGTTATCGCCAGCGACAAAGGCGGCAACCCGGAAGTTGTTACCCATGGCCACAATGGGCTGCTCGTCCCCTATGTAGATGTGGAGGCGCTGTCCGAAACACTGCGGGTCGCGCTGAGCGGTGATACTCGCTCACACCTGGCGGCCCACTGCGCGGATGGATTGGAGCGCTTCCGGTGGGAAGTTATGGTTGATCAGACAGTGGCGGCATTGGAGGGGGTATGCGCGTGCTGATGATCAGCCTGGATGGGAGCCTGCTCGGTGAGGAACATGGCGATACCGTCCAGCGTCACCTGGAATACGCGCGGCGCATCGGCGATCTGCGAATCGTGGTGTATAACACGGCATCCAATCCACAGCCGCCGCACCAGTTTTCCGAGCACCTGACGGTTTACCCGACAAACTGCCGTTCCCCCTATCTTTTCCCCTGGCGGGCGTTCCGGGTGGCCTCGCAGGTCCAGCGCGAGGCCCCTGCCGAAGTGCTCACAGCGCAGGATCCATTCACAACCGGACTGGTGGGGGTGCTGCTCAAGTGGCGTTTTGGGCTGCCGCTGAATGTGCAGAGCCACAGCACGTTTTTCACCAATCCCCATTGGATCGCCGAGCACCCGGTGCGCAACCGGGCACTACGTACATTGGGGCAGTGGGTGATTCGCCGCGCCGATACGCACCGCGTACTGACGGACTATGAAAAGGGAGTGTATACCCGGTTAGGGGTGGCGCCGGATCGGATCACGGTAGTGAGCGTCCCCGTTCGCCTGGATCGATTTGCTACACCTGTGCCGGAAGAACAACAGCTGGCGCTGCGAGAGCACCTGGGCATTGCGCCGGATGCTCCGGTAGCGATATGGGTTGGGCTGCCGGTAGCCTTCAAGCATATCGACCTGCTGCTGGATGCGTTTGCCCTGGTCCATGACCGGCTGCGGGAAGCGCGGCTGCTGTTGGTGGGTGATTTCACCCGCTTTCCCCAATATGTGCAGCGCGCTGATCCGGCATACGTGTGCTTCGCGGGTCGTGTCCCTCACGACGATCTGCCCCCTTACTACGCTCTGGCCGATGTGTATGCCCACAGCTCGTATTATGAGGGCGTGCCGCGCGTTTTGATGGAAGCCCTGGCAGCGGGCAGACCGGTGGTTTCGACGCGAGCAGTCGGCACCAGCGCCGTTGTGCGCGAGGGGGAGACCGGCCTGTTGTGCGATCACACGCCGGAGGCGCTGGCGGAAAATCTGCTCGCGCTGCTGGGTGACTTGGACCGGGCGCGGCGAATGGGGGCCGCCGGGCAGGCCGATGTGCTCGAACGTTTCGATTACGAACGGCTGATGACGGCGATTGTGGAGAGTTATCGAAACACGCTGGAGAGAGCGTGATGCGCGTGTTGATGATTGTGCAGTGTGTGGATGAGAATCACCCGGCCCTGGCGTTTGTGGTGGGGTGGATACACGCGCTGGCGGCCCAGGTTGAGCATCTGGATGTGCTCACGCTGGAACAGGGTAGCGCATCATTGCCCGCCAATGTGACCGTGCATTCGATGGGTAAAGAGCGTGGATACAGCCGCGTGCGTGAGCTGTGGGAGTTCTACCGGGTGCTGCGGCAGGTGGTGGGCAGCGTTGACGTGATCTTTGCGCACATGGTCCCGCGCTATACCTGGCTGGCAGCGCCCTATGCAGCGATTTATCGTAAGCCCCAGATGCTTTGGTTCACTCACCGGCAAGTCAGCACGGAGCTTTGGCTGGCATTGGCCTGCGCGCGTTGGGTTACGACGGCGGCCCCAGATAGTTTTCCGATCCCCAGCCCCAAAGTGCATGTGATGGGGCACGGCATCGATACGGACCTGTTTTCGCCGGGCGAGCCGCCGCCGGACGAAGTTCCGCTGGTGGTAGCAGTGGGACGGATCACGCCGATCAAGCATCACGACGCGCTGCTGGAGGCGGCTGGGCTGTTGCGCGCGCGACCCGGGGTCCCACGGGTGCGGTTTGCGGTGGCAGGGGATGTGGCCGCGCCGGGTGACCGGGCATATCGCGAGCGGCTGCTTGCCCGGCGTGATGCGCTGGGGCTGAGCGCCGATGATTTTGCCCTGTTGGGGCCGTTGCCTCCGCGCGACCTGGTGACGCTTTATCGCCGCGCCAGCGTGGTTACAAACCTCAGCCCGGTGGGCTTGTTCGACAAAGCCGCCCTGGAAGCTATGCTGACCGCCACGCCGGTGATTGTCTCAAATCCGGCCTTTGATCCTCTGTTGGGAGATCACCGGGACGCGCTGCGCGTGACTGCCCCAGACGATGCGGCAGGGGCGGCGGACCGGATCGCCGGGCTGCTGGCGATGCCGGCGGAGCAGCGCGCGCTGATGGGGCGCGATCTGCGCGCACGCGCGGCAGCGGAGCATGGGCTGGACCGCCTGATGGAGCGCCTGGTCGGGTTGATGCAGGAGTCGCGCCGATGACCTCTGGTCCACACCTGATCTATGTATCGAACAATCGCCTGCCGACCGAGCGCGCGCATGGACTGCAGATTGTGCAGAACTGCGAAGCGCTGGCGAATGCCGGGTACACGGTGACATTGGTCGGACCGCGCCGTCATCTTTCGCCCGAAGCGCGCAATGTGCCCATTTGGGACTATTATGGGGTGGCGAAGAATTTTACGTTCGTGCGCGTGTGGTGTCTTGACCTGCTGCACTGGCTGCCACGCGCGCAGGCCGCTTTTTTGCTGCAAACGCTGACTTACCTGGTTGCGCTGGCCATCTGGCTGCTGCGGCGTCCGGCGGATGTCATTTTCACGCGCGATGTCTTCGTTGCGGCGATGGTGGCCGCGCTGCGTCCACGTGTACAATTGGCCTACGAAGTGCACCAGATCAACCGGACTCGCCTGGGATGTGCGCTGCAGTCGTTTGTGGTGCGACGGGCCGCAGTGATCGCGCTCCCGCGGCACCTGGCCGATCAGCTTGAGGAACGCGGGGCATCGCCCCAGCGAATGATCGTTGCGCACGATGGCATTCGCGGTGGGCGCTTCGATTCGCTGCCGGAGATTGAGGCTGCGCGAGCAGCAGTGGGTTGGCCGGTGGAGGCGTTTATCGTCGGCTGGGTTGGGCGCCTGGCGACGCTGGGCATGGACAAAGGCGTGGGGACACTGGTAGATGCAATGGCGAACGTGGACGGCGCGACACTGGCTGTCATCGGTGGGCCTGGCGAGGCCGTAGAACAGCTGCGACAGCGGTGGACCGCGGCAGGACTGCCGTCGGAACGATTCATAACGCCCGGACAGGTCGCGCCTGCCGACGTGCCGCGTTACCTGGCCGCATGTGATGTGTGTGCCATGCCTTTTCCCTGGACCGAACACTTCGCTTATTATGCGTCGCCTATCAAGCTGTTTGAATACATGGCAGCGGGCCGCGCTGTCGTGGCTTCCGATCTGCCCTCTACTGCTGAAGTGGTAACCCACGAGGAATCGGCTTTGTTAGTCCCGCCAGGCGATGTGGATGCGTTGAGGGCGGCCATTGTGCGTTTGCGTGACGACCCGGCTTTGCGCGAGCGCCTGGGGCATAGGGCGCGTGAAATCGCGCTGGCAACATATACGTGGGACGCCAGGGCGCATTCCATCCGCCAGGTTCTGGAGAACGCTTAGTCTATGCGTGTCGGCATGGTGACGCCGGAAATTGCATCCGGCTACGGATGGGCACGCTATGCGCTGGAACTCGCAGCAGGATTGAAGGCGCATGGTGTAGAGGTGGTCGCCCTGACCCAACCTGACCCTGCGCCTGTGTGGGACGGTATTGTCCCTGATGATCTTCGCCCGGTGCTGCCGCATCTCGTGCCGCCGCGCCGGGGATTTCTGCTGCGCTGCCTGCTGGC
>DAOUFU010000089.1:0-13445 GCA_034429275.1 Anaerolineae bacterium
ATACAAATTTTGCTCCGCCATTCACCGCACGGGCCAAGGCGTGCACGTCCAGGTGTGTGCCGCCGACTGCGCCCCAATGGCTGGGGATCACCCAACCGGGTGTCATGCGGCGAACCAGGTCTGCCGCGCGATCTGGGGAGAGCGTGCCCGGCCCACCGGCGACCGGGAGGATCGCCACATCCGCGGGGATGTTGCCGAGTTCGGGCACATCGGCGGTGCGGCCCGCGTAGTAGATATCGTAGTAGTCGATGGAAATGAGGAAGCCCAGCTCGTTTTTCGAGACGGGGTGGTTGCCGGTGAAGGTATAGGCGGGGACAGCGGTGATCCGTGCGGTATCGACGTTGACGCTCTGCCAGGGGCGGAGCACGGTGACTTTGCCGGGCAGCGTTTCTGCCGCGGAGGGGTTGGCGATCACGACCGTGTGCGGCCCGCGCATCTTCTCGACATCGGCGGGCGAGCAGTGATCGTAATCGTCGCTGGAGACCAGGATGATATCCGCCAGGAAAGCCCCTCGCGCCATTCGCCAGGGGTTGATGTAGATCAGCGGCGGACCCTCAATACGAAAACTTGCGTGTCCGAGCCAATGGATACGGTCAATCATAGCGAGTCCTGAACAGTGTAGATGTGTCCCAAACCTGCCGGGCGGTGAACCAGGCGGCCCTGGGCGCTGAAGGCCCCGGCCCTGTGGGGTGGTGCTCACCTTTGCCGGCTTGAAGATACGCGCATCGGTCCGTAATTTTCATGCTGACGCAGGTTAAGAACATTTCACAGTGTACCATTGGCCAGAATCCCATGCAATAGTTTTCTCTTGAACCAGCTTAGCATTGGATTAAGATCGGATGAATAAAAAAGGTCGATTTTTACGGTATGGCGGTAAGATGTCGCGTCGCCTGCCGGTGTTATAATAGCGGCCAGGGCTTTGGCGGGGCGCTGCTGCGCCCCCATCGACGGTAATCATTGTGAAAGGACACCGCGTGAGCACACTTCCCACCTATGATCTGGCTGCAGTGCGGGCCGAGTTCCCCATCAGCCAACGAGTCACCTACCTCAACCACGCGGGCGTATCGCCGCTGCCGCTGCCCGCTCGGCGCGCGCACGACTTCGCCACCGATGGGCTGGTGATGGACCCGGCAGGGCTGTTTGGGCCGCAGCCGCCCGATGGCGAAACCATCTTTGCCGCCTTCTCGAACACGATGGCGGTGCTGATCCACGCGGCGAGTCCCCGTGAGATTGTCACCACGGGCAGCACATCGACCGCGTTGAACACCGTGGCCCAGGCCATCGACTGGCAGCCGGGCGATAACATCCTGGTGTGCGATGTCGAGTTCCCCTCCAATGTGTATCCCTGGCAGGCGCTGGCGCGGCGCGGAGTCGAGGTGCGGCTCGTCCCGGCGGACGAGGGCGGCGCGTCGGTGGCGGCCTTTGAACCCTACGTCGATGCGCGCACCCGGCTGATCGCTGTGAGTGCCGTGCAGTTTTTCACCGGGCACCGCGCCGACCTGGGCGCGCTCGGCGCGTTCTGCCGGTCGCGCGGCATCCTGTTCTCGGTGGATGCGATCCAGGCGGCAGGACATATTCCGATCGATGTGCAGGCCATGCAGATCGACATTCTGGCTTCCGGCGGGCAGAAATCGCTGATGGGGCCGATGGGGCAGGGCTTCCTGTATGTGCGGGACGAAGTCGCCGAGCGGATGCAGCCAGCGATGGTGGGACCCAACGCCACTGTCGGCTGGGAGCACTGGCTGGCCTATGACCTGACGCCGCTGCCGGGCGCGGCCCGCTTCATGCCGGGGACGATCAACATGGTGGGCATGTTCGCGCTGGTGGCCAGCGTGCGCTTTCTGATGGGGCTGGGCGTGCCCCACATCGACGCGTGGACACGGCACCTGTCGCAGCTTGCCATTGAGGACCTGGACGCGCGCGGCTGGCGGGTGATCACGCCGCGCGACCCGGACCGGCTCGGCCCGATCGTGACCTTCTACGCGGGGACGAGCGCAGAGGCCGATGCCCTGATAGGGCAGTTGAAGGCGCGGGGGATCATCGTGGTCAAGCATCTCGACCGCGCCGGGGCCGGTCATATACGAATTTCAACTCACTGCTATAATACGGAGGAAGAAGTGCTGCGCGTCGGCGAAGCGCTGGCCGACTGCGCACGCCAGGGAATGCGGGATCATTCCTCTCCATCATCGCAATCCTGACCCGAAATCAATTCCTGTACTCTGAACGTCTGCTTTATTTAGGAGCACACGGCCTTATGACACCACAATCGCCTGCTCAACAACGCCCGCCTGCCGCCGCTGCACAGTCACAAGGTCCCTGGATGCCGCCGCCCATCCGCAATATTCAGGATGTGGGTTTGAACCTGGGCGTGCTCTCGGACCTGGCGATCAAGACGCTGTACTTCGGCGGCTATATGAACGGTAACCAGATTGCCGAATCCATGCATCTGCCCTTCACCGGCGTGGTAGACCAGGTGATCGAAGGGCTGAAGCGCGAAAAGTTCCTGGAAGTGCGCGGCAGCGCCGGGCTGAACGCCGCCATGTGGGAATATGTGATCACGGCCAAGGGCAGCGAAAAAGCCCAGGAGGCGATGGCGCGCACGCAGTACGCGGGGCCGTGCCCGGTCACGCTGGAGCAGTATTACCAGGCGATGAATGCCCAGGCGCGCGCCAAGCTCTCGATCACGCGCGACCTGCTGAACAAAGCCCTGCGCGGCCTGGTGGTCAACGAGAATATGTATATGCGGGTGGGTCCGGCAGTGAACTCCGGCAAAGCGATCTTCATGTATGGGCCGCCCGGCAACGGCAAGACGACCATCGCGCAGGCGGTGGGCCGGATGATCCTGGGCGCGCCGATGTGGATTCCCTATGCGGTTGATGTGGACGGGCAGGTGATCCGTGTGTTCGACAACGTGAATCACGAGGTGCTGCCCGACGACAACGAAGCGCGGACTACCGTCGCGGGGGTGCGCCGCGACCCGCGCTGGCTGCGCATCCGCCGCCCGGTGATCATGGTGGGCGGCGAGCTGACGCTCGAAACGCTCGACCTGGTGTACGACCCGATCAACAAGTATTACGAAGCGCCGTTCCAGATGAAGGCGAACGGCGGCATGTTCCTGATCGACGACTTCGGGCGGCAGCAGGTGCGCCCGCGCGACCTGCTCAACCGCTGGATCGTGCCGCTGGAAAGCCGGGTGGACTTCCTGACGCTCTCCACCGGGCGGAAGATCGAGATTCCGTTCAATGTGCTGATTGTATTCAGCACGAATATGCCGCCCGCCGACCTGGTCGATGAAGCGTTCCTGCGCCGTATTCCGCACAAGATCGAGGTGGGGGACCCCAGCTTCGACGAGTATCGCGAAATCTTCAAGCGGGTGTGCGAGGCCAAGCGGGTGCCCTATGACGAGCAAGCGCTGGCGTACCTGCTGCAGGAATGGTACATCAAGCACGACCGCCGACCGCGCGCCGTGCATCCGCGCGACATCATCGAGCAGATCATCGACATCTCGCGCTATCTCAACCAGCCGCCGCAGCTCACCAAAGACCTGATCGACCATGCGGCTTCGGCCTATTTTGTGGACCTGGATTCGTACTAGGCGGGTGCGGGAACCATGCCCAAGATTGTCACCACCGACCAGATGCGCGCCATCGAGCAGGCGGCGGATGCGCAGGGGCATTCCTACGCCCGGATGATGGAGCGCGCGGGGGCGGCGGTCGCGGCCTGTGCCCAAGAGCGTCTGGCCGGGATCGATGCGCCGCGCGTCGTCGTGCTGGTCGGCTCCGGCAACAACGGCGGCGATGGGCTGGTTGCGGCGCGCCTGCTGCGTGAATGGGTGCCCGACAGCCAGATTGGAGCTTATTTGCTGGCCGAGCGCGACCCGGCGGCGGATCCCGTATTTGCCGGGGCACAGGGGGCCGGTGTCGAGATGGTGCACGTCACCGCGCGCAAACGCGCGGCGCTGGATCGCCTGAAAGAGTCCGTTCGCAGCGCGCACCTGGTGATCGATGCCCTGTTCGGTACGCGGCTGCGGCTGCCCATCGCCGGGGACGCTGCCGCCATGCTGCGCACCGTTCACGAGGGGCTGGCGCTGCGAGGGGCGGAGCATTCCCCACAGCCGTTCATCACGCCCGCCGATCCCGCGATGCTGCTCGACGAGGAGCCGGTCATCCTGGCGGTGGACTGCCCCAGCGGGCTGCACTGTGACACGGGCGAATGTGACCCGCTCACGCTGCGGGCACACGACACGGTGACATTCGCCGCCGCCAAGCCAGGGCTGTTTGTCTTCCCCGGCGCGGAGACGGTCGGCAGGCTGCACATCGGCGATATCGGGCTGCCATCGCCGCTGCCCGCGCTGGACGAGGTCAGGTTCACCCTGGTGGATGCCGCCGAGACGGGCGCGCGCCTGCCGCACCGCCCGCGCAGCAGTCACAAGGGCACGCACGGCAAGGCATTGATCGTGGGCGGCAGCCTCAACCTGATCGGCGCGCCGGTGCTGGCGGGTAGCGGTGCGTACCGCGTGGGCGCGGGCCTGGTGACCATCGCCGCGCCGGAAGTGATCGTGCCGGTGCTGGCCGGGATGCTGCCGGAAGCGACCTGGCTGCTGCTGCCTCACGAGATGGGCGTGGTGATGGAGGACGCGGTCCGGGTGCTGCGGGCAGAGGTGGCAGGCTATACGGCGCTGCTGATTGGTCCTGGCCTGGGGGCGGATGAGTGCGCGGCGCGTTTCTTGCGCGATCTGCTGTGCCCGGCGGAAGATCGGCGGGGCGAGCGAGCGCTGGGCTTCGCGCTGCCCGGCACGGATTCGGCTCCGGCGGGCGCGGGCGACTGCACGCTCCCGGCGCTGGTGTTGGATGCGGACGCGCTCAATTTGCTGGCGCGCATGGACGACTGGCCGCGCCTGGTGCCGCCGAACAGCATCCTGACGCCGCATCCCGCCGAGTTTGGCCGGTTGGCCCGCCGATCCACCGCAGAAGTTCAGGCCGATCGGTTGGCGCTGGCCCAGCCCAAGGCCGCCGAGTGGGGGTGCATCGTGGTGTTGAAGGGCGCGTTTACGATCGTCGCGGCACCGGATGGCCGCGCTGCGCTGCTGCCGTTTGCGACTTCGGCGCTGGCCAAAGCCGGGACCGGCGATGTGCTGGCCGGGGTGATCGTCGGGCTGCTGGCGCAAGGACTCGACCCCTATGACGCGGCGCTGGCAGGGGGATGGCTGCACGGTATGGCGGGGGTGCGCGCTGCCCAGGCATTGGAGACCGAAGCCAGCGTCACGGCGCGCGACGTGATCGAGATGCTGGCCGAGGCGTATACGCTGGCGGAGACGGCGCAAAAATCGCACACATGAGGGGGGGGCCAGTTGAGTTCACGCCCTGTGATCAACGGGCCGCTAGCGGCCCGTGTAAGCTTCCCCATGCGCTGTGGCAATTTGATCGGATATGAGAGGGCGGACTCACGCGGGGGCATCATAGCCGGTTTTTCTCAGAGGGCATGAGCGTGCGGCGAAACACGGCGGCGTGAACTTTCGGAAAATGCGCTCCAAATGATTGACTCGCCGGGCGTTCTGACGTACCATGAACACCATGAAACACGAAATGAGACACGAATTGTGGTCAGCTCCCGCCCCTACGGGCTTCCATAGCACGGCCTCCGGTCGAGGATGGCCCGTTGTGTGATGCCTGGGTGAGGGGCAGGTCCCTTACGCGCTAACCGGCGGTCGTTCGCGACGCCGGTTTTTTGTTGTTCGGGCCGGGCGTATCCCGGAGAAGAGAGGAGAGAACCCCATGCGACTGAGCGAGTTATTCACGCGCACACTGCGCGAGGCCCCGGCAGAGGCAGAGATGGCCAGTCACCGGCTGGCGCTGCGGGCGGGACTGGTGCGCCCGGTGGCGGCAGGGATTTACGCGCTGATGCCGCTCGGCTGGCGCGTGATGCGTAAGATCGAGGCGATTCTGCGCGAGGAGATGGAGGCGGCGGGCGCGCAGGAGATGCGAATGCCGGTGGTGCACCCGGCGGAACTGTGGCAGGCGACCGGGCGGTGGGACAGCTTTGGGCCGGTGCTGCTCAAGTTTGCCACCGAGGGCGGGCGCGATTGTGTGCTGGGGCCAACACACGAGGAAGTGATCTCGGCGCGGGCTGCGCGCGAAGGGGATAGTTACAAACAGCTTCCGCAGCGCGTGTTCCAGATTCAGACCAAGTACCGGCACGAGCCGCGCCCGCGCGGCGGGTTGATCCGGCTGCGCGAATTCACCATGAAGGACGCTTACTCGCTGGATGTGGATGCCGCCGGGATGGATGCATCCTACGAGGCGATGGTGCGCGCCTACCGCGCCATTTTTGCACGGGTGGGTGTTCCGGCGATCGCAGTCGAAGCAGATACCGGCGCGATGGGGGGCAGCGGCAGCCAGGAATTCGTGGTGCCGCACGATGGCGGCGAGGATCGCTTCGTGCAGTGCGATCGCTGCGGGTATGCGGCCAACGTGGAGGCGGCGCAGTTTGCGCTGGCCGCGCCGGATTCGGTGGAGTGGGAACCGGTGCGCCAGGTGGCGACTCCGGGGTGCAAAACGATCCAGGAAGTGGCCGATTTCCTGGGCGTGCCGACCACACAGACGCTCAAGGCGGTGTTTTTCGTGCAGGAAATGGCCGGAGCGCCGGACCGGTTTGTATTCGCCCTGGTACGCGGCGACCTGGAGATCAACGAGGTCAAGCTGATCAATGCGCTGGGCGGGGGCACGCTGCGCGCAGCCACCGATGACGAGATTCGCGGGGTGGGGGCAGTGCCGGGCTATGCCAGCCCGATTGGGGTATCGCGCGAGGCGACGGTGATCGCGGATCGGTCGGTGCTGGTGGGGGCAAACTTCGTGGCGGGGGCGAATGTCGAGGGCTATCACCTGATGGGCGTCAACGTGACGCGCGATGTGCCGGGAATCGCGCTGGCGGACCTGGCGGAGGCCCGCGACGGCCTGACCTGCGCGCGCTGCGGCCAGGGCAGGCTGGTCATCCGCCGGGCGATTGAGCTGGGGCACTGCTTCAAGCTGGGGACACGGTACAGTGAGCCGGTGAACGTGAGCTTCCAGGACGAACAGGGCGCGGCACACCCGGTGATGATGGGCAGCTACGGCATCGGGCTGGAGCGGCTGATGGCGG
This sequence comes from Anaerolineae bacterium, assembly GCA_034429275.1. Lineage (GTDB taxonomy): Bacteria > Chloroflexota > Anaerolineae > Aggregatilineales > Aggregatilineaceae > DAOUFU01. The sequence continues at coordinate 7,138 of DAOUFU010000089.1, forward strand.
TCATCATCGAGGCCCACCATGACGAATGGGGAATCGTGTGGCCGGCGAGTGTCGCGCCGTTTGGGGTGCACATCGTGACGCTGGGGAAGGGCGATCACTATGCCGAGGTCGGCGCGCAGTTGGCCGCCGAACTGGCCGGGGCCGGGATCGAAGCGCTGCTGGATGACCGGAACGAGACGCCGGGCGTCAAGTTCGCCGATGCCGACCTGATCGGGTGCCCGGTGCGGCTGACAGTCAGCCAGAAGGCGCTGGACGCGGGCGGCATCGAAGCCAAACGGCGGGCGGCCCAGGAACGCGTGCTGGTCCCGCGCGGCGAGGTGATCGACTGGGTGCGCGCAGCGCTGGCCGAGTCCTGAACGGGACTGCGCTGAGCGGTGGGCGCGGGGACCAGGGTCAGGTTGCCGGGCGGGGATGGGGCGATAAAATCGGGGACCAGTGACCAACGACGCAGAGGGCTTATGGACCGCAAACGGACGGCAAAAGACAAGATTCGCCCCGGCTGGTGGACTCTGGCGGTGCTGGTGAGCGGGGCGCTGGGCTGGACTCTGGTGGTGATCGTGGTCCTGGTGGCGGTGCGCGGCGGAGATGGCGATGCATCGCCCGAAGGGGACCCTATCGCAGCGCAGTGGACTGCGGCGCAGTGGACTGCGGCGCAGAGTCCTGCGGCACAGGATGCGCTCCCCACGTTGGGGCCGATCACGGCGACGGCGTCTTCGACGGCGACGCAAGCGGCGATGGCGTCTTCGACGACGCCTCCAACGCAGACGGCAGCGGCTTCGCTGGCACCGGCGGTTTCGCTGACACCAGCGGTCTCGCTGGCACCAGCGGTTTCGCTGGCAGCCAGCGCAGCGCCGACCGAGCCGCCTGCGTCCGCGTCCACCAGGGCCGTGCCGACTCTGCCGCCGGTGCCGCTGATCACGCTGGCGATCAGCGCGGTTCCGCCCAGCCCAGGACCATCGCCCACGCCGACGCTTCCGCCCGCGCCCACACTGCCGCCCAGCCCTACGCCAACGCCGGAGCCGACGGTATGCCCGCTGCCGCCCGACGGGTGGGAGCGATACAGCGTGCAGGCGGGGGATACGCTGTTCGCGTTTGTGTTGGGGGCAAACCAGCCGGGCCTGACCGTCGATGACCTGCTGGCGGCCAACTGCCTGAGCAGCCGTTTCCTGGCGGTGGGACAGGTGTTATATCTTCCGGCAGGGGCGGCGGAGAATGCGCCGCCTTCTGATCCCTATGTTCCGCCGGCGCAGGCGGGCGCGCCCAGGCCCGGAAGCTGCCCGTGTACGCTTTCGGTGGCGGCGGGCTGGCGGCGCGAGCAGATTGCCGACATGATCACGCGGTCCGGCACGACGTTCAGCGGGGCGGACTTTCTGGCGGTGACAGGGCCGGGCGTGAGCACGCCGTTCGATTTCGTCAATGCGCGACCGGCGGGCGTGTCGATGGAGGGCTATTTGTTCCCCGGCACGTACACGGTCGGCAACGAGACGACGGCGGAGCAGTTCCGCGATATGCTGCTGGCGGCATTCGCCGGGGCGGTCAGCGACCAGATGCGCGCGGATGCAGCCGCGCAGGGTGTGACCTTTCACCAGGCGCTGACGATCGCTTCCATTGTGCAGCGCGAGACGGCGGGCGCGGAACTGGAGCGGCTGGTGGCCAGCGTGTATTACAACCGGCTGCGCGACGGGACTCCACTGGGGGCGACGGTCACCGTGCAGTATGCGCTGGGCGTGCCGGGAGCGTGGTGGCCGCGCGTGCGCTCGGTCAATGTGCAGTCGCCGTATAACACTTACCAGGTGAGCGGGCTGCCGCCGGGACCGATCTGCAACCCCGGCCTGAGCGCGATCATGGCGGCGGTGTATCCGCCCGCGACCAACTACCGCTTTCACACGGCGTCGTGTACGGGGGCGGGCGAGGTATTTGCGGAGACCTACGAGGAACATCTGCGGAACGTCAACTGTGGGCAATAATGCTGTGTGGGGAGAGTGAAACTGGCATGAGCGAGAGCGAGACTTCATCACCGGAGCGGAAGGGAGGGCGGCGGCGAACGCTGGCCATCGGCGCGGCAGGGGTGAGCGTGACCTGGGCGATCTTTCGCGGGTTGGCGCGGCATACACCGCTGGTCCGCCTGCGGGACAGGCTGCGACCCCGGCCCGTGCTGATGACGCCGCCCGTCGAGGTGGTCACACACAATTACAGCGACCTGCACACCGAAGTGACTATCGTCGGTGTGGACGGCAAGGGGCCGGTCTTCAGCGTGGTGGCGCGAGTCCGGTCGCTGGGGATGACGGGGCCTACCGGCACGGTGGCGGCCCAGGCGATTCAGCGCGCATTCCAGGACCAGTTCGCCGCGCGCGGGGACGTGGTGACGGAAGCCAGCACGCTGGCCATCATCCCGGCGCTGGACGATCCGCTGGCGCGCTACATTTATGCGCGGGTGACGCGGCAGCATGGGCGCAGGAACACGGTATAGCGGTACCGGGTGATGCGGAATGCCCGGCGGGCAGCGGTCTTGCTCCACTGCTGCCCGCCGAAGGGGAATTACTGCGGCGCGTCAGCCGGTTTGAGGTGGTAATCGCCAGGGGTGGTGGTGAAGACGCGAGTCAGCGCCCAGGTGGTCGGGTTGACCTGGGGCTGCATCTGCACCAGCATCGTCTGCTCGATGGTCCAGGTGACCGGCTCGAAGTCGCGCTGCATGGCGGCAATCAGCGCGGGATAGGGCACGGGCGTCACGTGGTCGCCGATGACGATGCGGCCTGTGAAGCGGCCCGGTACGGCGTTGGCAGGCTCGATCAGCCCGTTGAGCGCGGCGGCGAGGGCACGCTGGGCCGCTTCGAGGCGGGGATCATCCTCCAGCGACCAGGCCGCGATGTACTGGTTGGACTTGCGCACTTCGGCCAGCACGCCGGTCAGCGTGACCGCCAGCGGCAGGTGAGTCTGGGTCCATTCTGAGAGTGCAACCTCAACAGCTTCGAGACGACTGGTTTTGAAGACGGCGGTGAGCGTGATGCCGGGCGGCGGCATAGTCACCACGCCGCCGGTGATGCGCAGCGAGCGCACCTGTTCCGCTGCCTCGTCGCCGAGCATGAGCAGCGCGCGGTAGACGGTGAGCGGCGGGCGCGATGGGGCAGGCTGCTCCGGCGCGGGCGGCTGCGGTGAAGGCGCGGAGACCGGTTCGGGTTTCGGCTCCGGCTCAGGTTTGGGGCGGGGCGCGGGCCTGGCCCTGGCGCGCGAGCGCGGTTTGGGCGGCTCCGCGGGTGTGGGCGGTGCCGGGGTGGGCGCGGTTTCCGACTCCGGCTGGGGTTTGGCAGCAGGCTCCGATTCCGGCGCGGGTTCCGGTTGGGTTTCGGCGGCGGGTCTGGCGGAGGATTCGGGTTCCGGCGCTGGCTCAGGTTCCGAGCCGGAGTCCGACTCCGACTCGGGTGCGGGCCGGGGGTCGGGCGCGGGTACGGGTTCCATCTCCGGCGCGGCGGCAGGCGGCGCGGCTGGAGTATGCTCCGGTTGCGGGCTAGTCGCTACTTCTACGGCTGCTTCGGTCGATTCCTCGGCGGCTTCTTCGGTCGGCTCTTCGGTGGATGTATCGGTTACCTCTTCGACTGCCGAGTCGATTTCGTCCAGATCGATGGCATCGAGCACATCGGGATCGGGCACGGGGATGATGTCGTCAAAATCCTCGTACACCACATCGTCTTCGGGGACTTCGGGCAGATCGTCCGGCAGGTCGTCATCAGGGCGGCGCGGCATGGCTACTCCCTCGCAAGATCGGCAAAGGTGACCAGGCGGATTCCTTCGGACTGGACGCATTCCAGGGTGGCGCGGTGGGGGAGGTGATCGAACTCGTCCTGGCGTTTGGCCGAATAACCCTGGTGCGCGGCGAGTTCATCATCCATCAGGCCAGGGTGACACATGATTTCGAGCGGGCGATCTTCGGGCAGGGTGGTGAGGATCACCAGCAGGTCGCCGAGGGTGGCGTGCTGATCCCAGAAGGCGGTGGTTAGCTTCGCCGGGCAGAACGGCGCGGGGCCTTCGTTGGCAACTGCGCGCAGCTCGTCGAACAGGTCGAGTGCGCGGGCCGGGTCGAAGCCGGGCAGCAGATCGAGCAGGCGCGGCAGGACCTGCGCGCGGTCCATGGTCATCGGCACTTCGCGGATTGGGATGCCGAGGGCGTGGGCCTGTTCGAGCATGGCGCGGAAGGCGTGCGGGTGCAGGTAGGTGATGTGATCGTGGGCGTCGAGGTGATCGGGCGGTTGGCCGGCCAGTTCGGTGAAGCGGGCGATCTGCGCGGCGATCTCGCGCTCCAGGTCGGCGCGCTCGAAGTGGTCGAAGCGGGCGGCCCAGGCGGCTTTGGGGTAGAACTGGCCGGACGAATCCACCAGCGAGGGGATGTCTTCCGGCGCGGAGACGGGCCGCCCGGCGGTCAGGGTCAGGTGCAGACCCAGGCCAAGATGGGGCGCTTCGCGGCGGGCCTGGGCGAGTCCGTCTGCGGCGGGGGGGAAGCCGATCATCACCGTGGTTGAGGTGACGATTCCCCGGCGGTTGGCTTCGATGATGCCCCGGTTGATGGCGTGCAGGCGGCCAAAATCATCGGCGTTGACAACGACAGTTTTCATGGGGTTCAGGTCGCAGAAACGGCGTACAGGATTCAAAGGTCGGGCGGGCACGCCACGGCGTGAAATGCACGGTGGGAAAATAAACGGCTACAGTGGCCCGCGAGAGTCCGGCCTCACCCCCGACCTGCGCGCCTCTTGGGAGGCGCCTGGTCTGCCCCCTCTCCGAAAATTTTCGGAGAGGGGGCGGAGCGGCCTGGTTTTGGCCGCGCGGGGGTGAGGCCAGCCCTTTGCCCTCTCATATCCGATCAATTTGCCAAAGTGCATGACACGACGCGCAAGCGCGGCGCTCAACCTGCGAGGGATCATACTCGATTCCGGCGGTGGGCGAAAGAGCGGCGAGTCGTTTTTCGCGCCGGAGTGTGGTATACCTGGGCCAGGGACTTGAGAATAGCTTGAGAAACGATATGAGGTGAATGAATGATCGAAGCAGTGCGGGCAGCCGTCGAGCAGACCGCGGCCCAGATACGCGACCTGGACATTGCGCTGAACCTGGCGACCTGGAAGGCCGCAACGACCGGCACGGAAGAGGCGCTGAAGGCGTCTGCTGAGGCCGAAGCCGCCATGTTGCGCTATTTCGCCGAGCCGTCGGCCTATGCGCGCTACCGCGACTGGGACGAGAGCGGCGCGGCGGGTGATGACGCTCATCTGGCGCGGGCGGTGCACCTGCTGCATTTGGCGTTCGCGCGCAACCAGCGCGATCCTGCCACGATTGACGAGATGAGCGCGCTGTCGCAGTCGCTGGTGGATGCCCACACCAACTTCCGCCCGGAGGTCGGCGGCAAGCGGCTGACGGCAAACGCCATCGCCGAGGTGCTGCGCACGGAGACGGATTCCGAACTGCGGCGCGAAGCCTGGGAGGCCAGCAAAGCCATCGGCCCACGCATCGCGGGCGACCTCCGGCGGCTGGCCGTGCTGCGCAACGAGGGCGCGCAGCGCATGGGGTAGGCGAACTTCCACCAGATGAGCCTGGCGCTGGACGAAATTGACCCGGAATGGTTGTGCGCCATGCTGGACTATCTGGCGGCCAAGACGGATGAACCCTTCCGCCAGGCCAACGCCGAACTGGATGCCGAACTGAGCCAGCGCTATCACGTGCCGGTGACTGACCTGATGCCCTGGCACTATGCCGAGCCGTTTTTCCAGCAGGCGCCGATGGTGGGCACGGTCGATTTCAACCGGCTGTTCGAAGGGGCGAACCTGGAAGCGCTGGCGCTCAAGACGTATGATGGGCTGGGGCTGGAGGTGCGCGATATCCTGGGCCGCAGCGACCTGTATGAGCGCGAGGGCAAGGATCAGCACGCGTTCTGTATGCACGTGGACCGCGAGGGTGATGTGCGCGTGCTGTGCAACCTTCAGCCGACTCTGCGCTGGATGGAGACCCTGCTGCACGAACTGGGGCACGGGGTGTATGACAAATACATTCCGCAATCGTTGCCCTGGCTGCTGCGCACGGTGCCGCATATCCTGAGCACCGAGGCGATGGCCCTGCTGATGGGATCGGTGACGCTGGACCCGGAATGGCACAGCCAGATTCGCGGCGTGCCGCAGGCGGAAGCGGAGCAGATCGGCGCGGCAGGGCAGGCCCGGATGCGGCTGGAAGAGCTGATCTTCGCCCGGTGGGTGATGGTGGTGGTGCTCTTCGAGCGGATGCTCTGCGACGATCCCGGCTGGGATCTCGACGCGGCGTGGTGGGAACTGGTG
>DAOUFU010000090.1:0-9593 GCA_034429275.1 Anaerolineae bacterium
GGATTTGTGCCGCCGGTTAGCCGCACGCTGAAGCGTGCGGCTATATGCCAGACCTGAAGGCGCGCTGGGGCTGCCGGGATGAGGACTGACAGCGAGTATTCGTGCGCGGGGGTGAGGGCAGATCGCCGGTGACTCGCGCAGGCCGTGTTGTCACACGGGTACCTGGTAACCTCTGTGCGCGCTCAGGGGCAGGATTGTCGGTCGTCAGAAATAACAAGGTCGATAGAACCATTGAAAAATCGCTGTTATAATGAACATTGTTGGAGGCGGCCCCCCTGCCGTTCTTCCTCAATTTGCGCGTAGTTTCACTTACACATCAGGAGAGAAATAATGAGTCACGGTCCGCCAGTCAGACTGGGCAGGGACGCTGCGTCAGCTTACAAGGCGCGAACAGGGCTGATCCTGTTTGCGATCTATGGGCTGGTGTATGCGGGATTCATCGTCGTCAATGTGCTCAGTCCAGAGACGATGAGCAAAATAGTGCTGTTCGACTTAAACCTGGCCGTTGTTTATGGTTTTGGATTGATTTTGATGGCCGTGGTGCTGGGGGTGCTTTACAACTTCCTGTGCACGCGGGCAGAAGACCGGGCCGGGGTCACAGAACCTCATCACACAGGCGACCGAAAGGGATGATCCGATCATGAACTATGATTTGTCTCCCGCAGCGGTCGCTATTTTTGTTTTGTTTGTGGGGTTCGTGCTCTGGATTTCGTTTTACTTTGCCCGGAAGACGCGCGACGCAAAAGGGTACTTCGCCGCAGGAGGACAGATTCACTGGGGCGTGAATGGAATCGCGGTTGCGGGCGATTACCTGTCGGCGGCCTCGTTCCTGGGGATCGCCGGGATGATCGCCGTTTCGGGCTATGATGGATTCCTGTATTCCATCGGCTACCTGGCCGGGTGGGTGGTGGCGCTGTTTGTGGTGGCGGAACCGCTCAAACGGATGGGCCGCTATACGTTCTCCGATGCGCTGGATGCCAGGTTCAACTCGAAGGCGATCCAGCTTGCGGCGGGGATCAGCGCGCTGGTGGTCTCGGTGTGTTACCTGATCCCGCAAATGGTGGGGGCAGGGGCGCTGGTCAAGCCGCTGTTGGGACTCCCGCATCACATCGGGGTTGCGATGGTCGGAACCATCGTGATCCTGATCGTGGCAACTGCCGGCATGACCTCGACCACGTTTGTGCAGTTCATGAAGGGCGGCCTGCTGATCATCTTCTCGACGGTGCTGGTCGGGCTGCTGCTGTGGAACGGGTTTGCCACCAAACCCTCGGAGAAGTACCACGAGTTCAAGCCGCTGCCGGTCACACTATCTGACACGGGCGAAGTGGTGGCGGTGGAGGACCCGGCCTACCAGATCGTCGGGCAAACCACCGCCGGTGGGCGGCAGTACGTCAAGCTGGACAACGGTGGGGTTATCTCGTGGTGGTCGCTGGGCACGCGTGACGGTCAGCCGGTGCTGAACGAGGCGCTCTCGGTGGTCACCACTGCCGACGGCAAGACTCTGTACAACGGCGGTCCCATCGAGGAAGAGCGCTTCTTCCAGGTCGGGCACTTCAACCGGCTGGTCGTCGATGGTGAAGAGGTCGATTCGGTGAAGCACCTGAACCCGGTGTCGTTCCTCACCATCGTGAGCAACAGCGAGGTGGTGCGGTTCACCAAGAAGTCGTTCACTTATGAGGGGGAGTCTGTCACGCTGTATGTGCAGACCCTGGTGAGCGGCGACCAGGTGATGCGGCCTGGGGTGAAATTCAAGCTGGACGAGGGCGCGACAACGGCCTCGCGGCTGGATTTCGTCTCGCTGATGCTGGCGTTGTTCTTTGGCACATCGGCGCTGCCCCATGTCCTGATCCGCTACTACACGGTGCCCAGCCAGCGAGCGGCGCGGAAATCGACCGTGGTGGCTATCGCAGCCATCGGCTTTTTCTACATCCTGACCCTGTACATGGGGTTGGGTGCGATGGTCAACGGTGTGTTGGATGTCGAGAACAGCAACATGTCGGCCCCGCTGCTGGCCAAATACTTTGGCGTGACGTTGTTTGCGGTGGTGTCGGCGTTGGCGTTTGCGACGGTGTTGGGCACCGTCGCCGGGCTGATCGTCGCGGCATCGGGGGCGGTGGTTCACGACCTGATGAGCAGCTTCTTTGGCATCAAGCTGACGGAGCGCAAGCAGATCATTTCGGGGAAGATCGCTGCTATTGCGGTCGGTGCACTGGCGATCCTGCTGGGGATCTACTTCGAGAATGAGAATGTCTCGTTCCTGGTCGGGCTGGCCTTTGCGGTGGCCGCTTCGGCCAATCTGCCGGCGATCATGATGGTGTTGTTCTGGAAGAAAACCACCGCCAAAGGCGTGGCGGCCTCGGTGGTGGTGGGCATGGTCTCGTCGCTGACGCTGATCGCACTGTCGCCGACCATGTATGAACATTATGGGCGGCTGGCCAGCGAGGCCCCGTTCCCGCTCGAAAACCCCGGCATCGTCTCGATTCCGCTCAGCTTCGCCACGGTGATCCTGGTCTCGCTGCTGACTCAGCCCGTGTATGAGCAGCAGATGGGGACGGAAATCGAGCAGCTTCCCGCCTGACGCTGCCTGGGTAGGCTGCCGGGCCGAGAAGCCTTGTCGGCACAGGTTCTAGAGGCCCCGGCTGTCCGATATCTGCCGCGCCGCCGCGAGCTTGCAGGGCTTGGGGCGGCGCGGTTTTTTTTGTGCATGTTCTCCGAGGGCGGCGCGTAATTACATCTGGACTGCACAAAATGGAAGAAAGTCACCTGACCGCAGGTGAGGGCTTATTTATAATTTTGGCGATAATATTCACGGATTGTGCCAATCGGCTCTCCGTGCGCTGCAGGCTGTCAGTTGACACCAGAAAAACAGCCATGATAAGATTTTTTAAAATTTATAGTCATTATCAGAAGATATTGGGCCAGCACCGTCGCCCTTTACCGGGCGACCCCCTGACACAAGGGGGTTACGAGCGCATGACACATGCGGGTTGGGAAACCTTATGCAGCAGACCAGACGACACATCCTCGAAATCCTGAAGGAACAGCACGAGGCAACCATTGACGAGATCGTGGCCGAACTGACGCGCCGCATCGGGCGCATCACGGCGGTGACGGTCCGGCACCACCTGGAGATTTTGCGCGGGGATGGGCTGGTGGCTGCGCCGATGGTGCGGCGGCGCAGTGCGCCGGGGCGCCCGCAGTACGTCTATACGCTGACCGAGCGCGCGGCGGACCAGTTCCCCAATAATTACCAGGGGCTGGCCAACGGGCTGCTGGCCGAGATCAAGAATCAGCTCCCGCCCGCCCAACTGACGCAGATTCTGGAAGGAGTCGCGCTGACGATGGCGGACGCGGCGATCATTCCCGATGGCCCGCTGGACGTGCGGCTCGATCACGTGGTGCACTACCTGAACAGCCACGGGTATTCGGCCAGTTGGGATCGGCAGAACGGTGAGCACCGGCTGCTGGTCAACAACTGCCCCTATGAGCAGGTGACGTGTAACAACCCGGAACTATGCCGCATGGACGAGAAACTGATCACCATGCTGGTGGGCAAGCGGCCCCGCCGGGTTTCTTCGCAGGCGGAAAACGACGACGCCTGCACCTATATCATCGACTGAGGGCGGCATTCTGAGGGTTACAAAACGCACTCCCGGTCATCTGGCCGGGAGTGTTTTTGTGTTTGGGGGAGGTGCATGACCGCCGGGCGGTTATTCCTGGTCGGCGAAGAGCGGCAGCGCGATGGTGAACAGGCTGCCCTGGCCGGGTTCGCTCTCGGCGATGAGGGTACCCTCGTGCCGGGCGATGATGTCGCGGACCATCACCAGACGCAGATTGCCTTCCGGGTCACCAAGCGGGCCGGTGCGCGAGGCGCGATAGGTCCGCTCGAAGATGCGCGGAAGGACATCGGCAGGGATTCCCTCGCCGGTGTCGCGGACCTGGATCACCGCCTGCGGGCCATCGGAGGTGGCGCGGGTGAAGACGCTGAGGGTGACGCTGCCCCCCTTGGGCGTGTGTTGGATGGCGTTGTGGACCAGGGTGCCTACCGCGCGCGAGATGTGACCCGGATCGCCCAGCACAGTTAGCGGGAAGTCGGTGGAGTCCAGGTCGAGCGAGACGCCCCGGCTCTCGGCGGTGGTGAGGTAGCGCGTGATCACATCGGCGGCAAGCTGACCGAGGCTGATGGGCTGAACCGACAGGCGCGCCAGGTCTTGATCCAGGCGCTGCAGAAGCACAAGCTGCTCGACCATATCCGAAAGGCGGTTGGTCTCGTTTTCCAGGATCGCAAGCTGGGCCGCCTGCTGTTCGGGGGGTGTGCGGGCGAGGACATGCTGCCGCAGCTTGAGGCTGCTGAGCGCGCTGCGAATCTCGGAGATGTCGCCCGGCTGGAAGGGAAACGGCGCGCCGTTGGCCCCTGCGCCGTTGGTCACATCTACCTGCGAGATCACCAGGCCGGTCACCTGGCCGGTGGAACCGCGAAGCGGGGTGAGCGAAATCTGGGTGGTCCAGGGCGTGCCATCGGGGCGCGTGCCACGCGCCACACCCTGCCAGGGAGTGCCCTGGCGCGCCGCCCGCGACATTTCGTCAAACAGGAAAGGATCATTGGGGGGCCAGGGGCGCGTCCTGCTGAGGGTGTCCCAGGCCGGGTTGGTCTGGATCGGCGAGCCATCCGGGTGCATGAGGGCGAGGGCTGTGGTAGTATAGCGAGCGAGCAGTTCCCAGGCCGGGTGGGCGCGAGGTTCGGCGGCGGGCGATTGGGCACCGGCGCGATCTTCGAGTGCGGCGCGCGCTTCGCTCGCCACCCGCTCTTCGAGCGCGGCACGGTCCAGGTAGAGGCGGATACGCTTGCGCAGTTCGATGACATCGGGCGGGGTGGTCAGGTAATCATCGGCCCCGGCCTCGAACCCGGCATGTTTGTACTGGGGAGGTCCCATCAGGATGAAAGCGGTGTGCGAGAAGCGCGGCTCTTGAGAGAGTGCGGTCACCAGGTTGAGGACCTGGGCAACCGGTGCGCGCAGCCCGACCAGGCAGACGGTGGGCGAATGAACGCCTGCCTGGTCGATCAGATCAGTGACGGAGGGCACGTGCCTGGCTTCTACGCCGATTTCGCCCAACTGGCGCATCAGCCAGGCGCTCACGTTCTGGTCTTTATCCAAAATGATCACATGCCGTGCTGTCATGCGCACCCCCTGCGTCAGGCAGAGACCGTTGCCCAAGTTTTCCCCAGTATACCGGGTTTGCCCGCGAGAGGGCAATGGGTTTGCCGGGGATGAGTCCGGGCAAACGCACCAAAAGGGTCGTCTCGGCTGATGCGCATCGCCTGGCCCTGGTGCACTTTGAGAAATTGACCGGGTGTGAGAGGCCGGACTCTGGCGGGTCGCGTCGTGTGATGCAATCACCCTGCAATGGGGCTGCCGGGATGTTGACCACAAAGGACAATGAGGGGTGCAGTACATCTATCTGAGCTATCCGAAACACGACGGCGAATTCGCGCTGCGGCTGGTGGATGATCTCCAGTCGGCGGGCTATTTGCTGTGCATGGACGCGGTCAGCGAGCCGGGCAGCATGGCCTGGGCCGCCGAAACGCGCCGCGCCATCCGGGGCAGCGGCGTGGTGATCCTGATCCTGACGCCGGAGCAGGGACGGCGGACGGGCATCCGTCTGGAGGGCATCGGGGCGAAGCGGCGGAAAAAGCCGCTCATCGTGATCCGGCGCTCGCCCGGCGCCCTGCCGCGCTATGTGCAGGATGCTGCGATTCTGGACGGGACCGGCCCTTATGAGGCGCTGTGGGAGTCGCTGCTGCCCCTGCTGCCGTCGCCCGCTGCGCTGATCGCCGCGCCGCCGCCGAATATTCGCCCGATGCGCCGCCCGCCGCGCCAGCCTGCCGATGCGCTGCGCCGCCGCCGCCTTCTGATCGCGGTCCTGGCGATTGTGGCGGCGCTGCTGCTGCTGACGTGGTGGGTTGTCATTCCGGGCTAGGACCGGCATAATCAGCAGCAGGACACGTGAGAGAACCCCGGAGAGCATGGGCAAAGGAGTCTCTATGGACCGCTCGGTGCCCCAGACGGGCAGCGAAGAGATCGAACTGTATATCCGCACCTACTACTCGCTGCTGCGATCCAGCCATGCCGTGCAGCTTGACGCCTTGACCGAGACACATATGGCGATGGGGTCGTCGCTGCACATCAACGCGCGGCGTACCGAGCCGGATGCTTCGGCGCTGTTCTACGCGGTGATGCGCCTGCCGCTGTGTATGGCCGATGTGAACCTGGTGGTCTTGGGGCAGACGGACCGTGTCTTTCACGAAAATGGCTACACAGACATCGAGCGGTGGACGCAGGTCACGGCGCGCGCCCGGCGGCGGCGCATGGTCTATGATGGAGCGGAGACGCTGGCGGCCTATATTGCCAGCCGCTCCGACATCGACGACATCATCCCCACGCTGGTAGCCTATCAGATCGAGTGGAACAAGCTGCACTCCATGCTGCACGCGCTGACGGTTCAGGCGGCGCTGGCCGCCTACAGCGCCGATTCCAGCCTGGCGCGCACTGCCGAGCTGGCGGCGGCGCTCGATCTGCAGCCGGACGAGCTGAGCCGCCTGCAGCAAGCCTGGGGTCCGGCCATGATCCCGACGCTGAAGAAAATTGCTGCTGCCCCCAAGCGCCTGTCAGTCCGGCTGCTGGCCAGCGCCTACATCAACTACCAGCGGGCGACCTCGGACTGGTGGCGCAATGTCCGGCATTCGGTGGCACCGGTGGTGGTCGAGGATCGCCCGGTGTATTTTGTATCGAGCAATGTGCACGCGCTGCCCAATCTGCTCAGCGGGTTTGCGCTGCGCGAGCGGGACGCGATCTTCGAATTTGTGGAACAGGCCGAGGACCCCAGCCTGAAGGCTGAATACGACTCGGTGCGGGTGCGCAGCGAGCAGAATATCAACAACAATTTCCTGTATTACGCCCTGCGCCCTTACCAGAATGTGCCGGGCGTGGCCGAACGCAACCAGGAAGCCGAGCGCGCGGTCGGAATCCACCGGGTGCCCAGCCTGCACGGCTTCGATATTGAGGCGCAGGTGATCGAGATCAACCGCATTGACCCGGCACTGATGGACCCGCGCCTGCTGTGTTCAGAGTGCCTGGACGCGCTGTCGCGCAGTGACGCGGTGATCGTGAACATCGACTACCCGTTGGGCATGGCGGCCTACCATGTGCTGGCGAAGATCAGCCAGTATGTGCACGTGCACGGCGTCTATGTGATCGGCAAGGCAGCCACCCTCAACGCGCGCATCGGGGACGTGATGATCGCCAACGTGGTGTACGATGAGCAGAGCCTGAATTCGTACCTGTTCGGCAACTGCTTCCGCGCCATCGATGTGATCCCCTACCTGACGATGAACAGCGTGCTGGATAACCAGAAGGTGGTCAGCGCGCGGGGAACCTTCTTGCAGAATGATCGCTATATGGATGTGTTCTACCGCGAGGGCTATTCGATTGTGGAGATGGCGTCCGGGCCGTATCTTTCGGCGATTTACGAGATGGTGCGCGCTCAGCGCCACCCCACCAACGAGATCGTGAACCTGTACATCGCGCCGTTCGATATCGGCTTTTTGCACTACGCGAGTGACACGCCGCGCAGCAAGGGTAAAAACCTGGGGGCGGGGCGGATGAGCTACGGCGGGGCCGAACCGACCTACGCCACCGGGATTGCCACGCTGCGCCGAATCTTCAGCCAGGAACTGGCGCGGCTCGGCGCAGCGGCAGGGATACCCGCCAACGCATCGGCCAGCTAAGGTACCGGTCAAGAGCCTTTGAACAGGGTACCCAAAACGCCCGGCAACCAGCACCGGGCGTTTTGCTCGATTCATCTTTGGACCGGCGAGCCGGGCCGCTATCCTTCATCCTGCGGGGCGTTGCCTGCCGCTTGAATCTTCTCCAGGGCGTAGCGCGCGCTGATGCGTACCGCCTCATCTTCGTCGGAGAGGGCGCGCGTTAGCGCCTCGACCGCGCGCAGATCGCCCAGGTCGCCGAGCGCACCGACCGCCGCTACCCGCACGTATTTGTCTACATCACTGAGGTGCTGAATCAGCGGTTCTAATGCGCGCGGGTCGCGCATTGCGCCCAGCGACTCGGCGGCAGCCTGCCGCACGTACTTGTCCTCATGGAGCAGGGCGGTGATCAACGGCTCAGCCGCACGTGGGTCTTCCAACTCACCGAGGGCTTCGGCGGCTGCGCGGGCGACCATCTCGTTTTCGTCGGCCAGGGCCGCGCACAGCGGCTCGACGGCGCGCGGGTCGCCGATCTCGCCCAGGGCGATCGCGGCGGCGCGACGCGTGCCGTAGTGCTCATCGCTCAGCCGCCCGATCAGGCACTCGACGGCGTCTTTGTGACGGATGAAGCCGAGCGCCTCGGCGACATCGCGCCGGACGTGGTTCGCCTCGTGTGTGAGCAGCGCACACAGCGGCGCGACCGCGCGCTCATCGCCGATCTGGCCGAGCGCCGCCGCCGCGGCGCGGATCACATACTGGTTGTCGCTGTCGAGGGCTTCGATCAGCGCGGGGACTGCCGCGCGGCCAAAATCGGCCAGGACTTCGGCTGCCGCGTCGCGGAACTGTTTGTCTTCGAGGCGTAGAATCTGGGCCAGCGGCTGAATCGCGCGTTCGTCGCGCAGTCGTCCCAGCGCCTCGATGGCCGCCTTGCGGACGCGCCCGCTGGAATCGTTCAGCGCGGCGATGAGCGGCTCGACCGCCGCCGGGTCACCGCTGCGGCCCAGGATCTTGGCCGCCGCCTGCCGCACGAATTTGTCCTTCTGATAGCCCAGGGCGTCGATCAGACCCTTGATATTGCCGGTTGACTTCAGCTTGTCGATGTTGGGGGGTCCAAAGAGTGGCATGGGTCTCCATCCTCTTGTCAAACCATTACACGCGCACACCACCAGTCTATCCCGAACTTTGTCGGCTTACCACCTGCCGGGCGGCCTGGGCCAGGGCAAACGCATCAAAACACGTGACCCGCGAGAGTCCGGCCTCCCCCCCGACCTGCGCGCCAGGCGCGCCCCCCGTTTTGATGCGTCTACACTGCGTTCTGCGGTCCGTCGCGGGCTAGCACTACAGCTGCACTTGCCTGGTTTTGCCCTCATCCCGCGAACCCTTTCGGGTTCGTTCCCCTTCTCCCTGGGGGAGACGGGGAGCCAGCTCTGAAAGTCCCTCACCCTGAGGGGGAGGGATTCAGGTTGAGGGCGATCTACTGCTGTAGTACAAGGTGCCCAGGCGACTGCCAGCCCAGCCCGGCGCACCGGGCATGAATGATTCGGCGTCCAGGGCCTGCCGCCCTTCGATCTGCAAACTCTGCGGCACATACAGCCCATCGCCGGTGGCGATGGCGAACGGGCGCAGGATGGGCAGCGTCTCGTCGTTGGCAGGGATCACCGTGCCGGGCGGTGCGTCGTAGGGCACATCGATCACCGGGTAGCCGCTCAATATTTTGACTCGTTTGCCCTGCCAGTTGGTGAAGGTGCCCGGCCAGGGGGTGAAGGCGCGCACCTGCCGGTCGATGGCCAGTGCACCGTGCCGCCAGTCGATCAGGCCGTCCTCTTTGGAG
>DAOUFU010000091.1:0-6764 GCA_034429275.1 Anaerolineae bacterium
TCACCGTCACCGCGTCGAGTGCACCGGGCGCGCCCTCCGGCTGCGGCACCGGTTCGCTGAGCACGGTCGCGCCCCCCTGCGGAAGCTCCGCCCGCGTGCCCAGCAGTTCCGCCAGCAGCACCGTTTGCAGAACGCCGCCGGGCTGGTACAGCCCATTCGTCACCCGGTTCAGCAGCGGCGTCGCGGCCTGGTCGCGCGTCAGGACCTCCCACTGTGCTTCGAGCTGGTTCGGGTCATAGCCCGGCGCGCTGACCAGCGCCAGCACGCGCCCGCTCGGCACTTCCGCGATCACCACCGCGCCGCTGCGTCCCTGCATCGCGGCCAGCGCCGCCTGCTGCACATCGAGATCGAGCGTCAGCCGCACATCGCCGCCCACCGGCGCGCGGTGCAGCGCCTGGTCCCGCAGTTCCTGCCAGTCGTTGCGCAGGCCCTCGCCGCGCAGCAGATCGTCGAAGGTCGCCTCGATGCCCGCCGTGCCAAAACGCAGGCTGTAATAGCCGGTGACGCTCGCCACGCCCGGCTCCGGGTAGTCACGCCGCATCACGCCGGACCGCATCTCCACGCTGTGGGCCAGCACCGCGCCTTCCCGGTCCAGGATCGCCCCGCGCCGGATGCGCTGCTCGGCGATGACGTTGCGCGCGTTGTCGTCGCGTGCCAGCAGGCTCTCGCCCTGGACCACCGACCAGAACAGCACGCTGAGCGCCGCCGCCCCAAACAGAATCAGCAGCGCCGCCGTCACCCGGTTGAGTTCATGTGTCATGCCGCGATCCTCTCACCACGCCCCACCCAACGAACGAGCGCGCCCAACAAAGGGGCACGCTCATTCGCCGTCGCTCATCAACAGCAGCAGGCCCACGATCACAAAGCTGGTCAGCAGCGAGCTTCCGCCGTAGCTCACGAACGGCAGCGTCACGCCCGTCAGCGGGATCAGCTTGAGCGCCCCGCCCATGATCAGCAAGCTCTGCACCGCGATCATCAGGCTCAGCCCGGCGGCCAGCAGCGCCCGAAAGCTCTGCCGCGCCAGCACGGCGACTCGCATCCCGCGCACCACCAGCGCCGCCACCGCTGCGATCACGCCCAGCGCGCCCAATGCCCCCCATTCTTCGGCGATGGCTGCGAACGCAAAATCCGAATGTGCCACCGGGATAATCTGCGGATACCCCTGCCCGATTCCCTGCCCGGCCACGCCGCCCGCCGCTACTGCCATCAGGCTCTGCACGATCTGGTAGGCGTCGCTGCCCGCCGTCTGCCAGGGGTCCCACCAGATATCGACTCGCAGCCGCACCACGTCGAACAGGTGGTAGGCCGCTGCCCCCGCCAGGCCCAGCAGCACCACTCCGCCGATCAACAGCTGCCACTGGCCCGATGCCAGGTACAGCATGGTCATGAACACCACGAACAGCAGCGTAGCCGCGCCCAGGTCGCGCTGCCACACCAGAATCACCACGCACAGGCCCCACATCAGCAGCACGGGACCCAAAAACGCCGGGCTGGGCACGCGCCACCCCAGGATTTTCCACGTATCCAGCCGCATATACGGTTGGTGTTCGGCCAGGTAGCTCGCCAGGAACACCACCAGCAGCACTTTGATCAGCTCCGACGGCTGATAATACACGCGCCCGATCCCCAGCCAGATCCACAGGCGCGGCCCGATGCGCGACGCAGGGTTTTCGCCGATGGCAATCGTCAGCGCCAGCAGCGCCAGCCCGCCCACCAGCCACGTATAGCGGTAGCGCCGCAGCCAGCGCAGGTCGCGCGGGGTGAGCGTCACCGCCACCAGCGCCAGCGTGCCCACCACCATCCAGCCCGCCTGCCGGTTGGCGAATCCCGGCACCAGCCGCGCGATCACGTTCAGTCCCCAGCCGGTGAGCAGCATCGCCGCCGGAAACAGCACCGGGTCGCGCAGCGGCAGCCGCCGGTTGAGCACCAGGTGACCGCCCGCCGCACACAGAATCCACACGCCCACCGGCCACAGCCGCCACCAGTCCCATCCGCGCACCAACACCAGCCCGGCATGATTGACCAGTACGAACAGCCCGGCCAGGATCAGCAGCAGGCGTTCGCGCCGCCGGGCGCGCGCCGCCCCCAGCCCGATCAGCGCCGCCTCATCAACCGGCCCGGCCAGCGACAGCAGCCGCCACGTGAGCATACGTGCCCGGTTCACTGCCATCTCTACCGCGTGTATTTGCCCACAATCGGGCGCAGCGCCGCCAGCGTCTCCGCCGGGATGCGCGCCGGGTCGGTCATCAGCGCATCAGCCAGCGCGCGGTCGCAGCCGCAGCCCGGTACATGCCCGCGCAGCCGCCGCACAATGCCGATCAGCGCCTGCTGCGCCAGCCGCACATTGCGCTGAAGCGTCTGGATCACCAGTTCCACCGAGACCGCCTCTTCCGTCTCGTGCCACACATCATAATCGGTGACGTGCGCCATCGTCGCGTAGCACATCTCCGCCTCGCGCGCCAGGAACACCTCCGGCGAGGCCGTCATGCCGATGATGTCCATCCCCCAGCTGCGGAACAATGCGCTCTCCGCCCGCGTCGAGAAGCGCGGCCCTTCCACCGTGATGAACGTCCCCCCCCGGTGAACGGTTCCCCCTGCTTCCGCCACCGAATCGGCGACGATCGCGCTGAGATCGGCGCAGAACGGGTCCGCCGACGAAACATGCCCCACCAGCCCGCGCCCAAAGAACGTATTCGGGCGGTCCAGCCGCGTCAGGTCCACGACCTGGTCGGGGACCACGATGTGCCCCGGCGCAAAATCCTCGCGCAGCGACCCACACGCGCTGATGCTGATCACCTGCTGCACGCCCAGCATCTTCAGCGCCATGATGTTCGCCCGGTAGGGGACTTCGCTCGGCGTCAGGGTGTGGCCGCGCCCGTGCCGCGCGATGAACGCCACGCGCTCGCCTTCCAACGTGCCGATCACCACCGGGGCGCTGGGCGCACCGAAGGCCGTCTCCATCACGCGCTCTTCGACCCCGGTCAGCTCCGGCATACTGTACACGCCCGATCCGCCGATCACGCCGATTCGCACTTCACTCATCCGTCTGCACTCCTTCCGATGCCCACCAAACCAGAACTTCCTGCCGCCCGTGCGCTGAGCGCGCCTGTGCGCCGGGCGTCCGGGGACAGGTCCTGCTGAGTGTAACGCTAATGCCGGAGACGACCAAACGTGTGGGAAGATCGGGTGCGCGCGAACCCTGGCGGCGCGTTTTTGAGCCAAAACTGGCCCCACCCCTGACCTGCGCGCCGCTTCGGGCGCTTGGTCTTTCCCCTCGCCTAAAATTATCGGCGAGGGGTGGCGAGGCGATCACGCCGAGCCGGGGTGAGGCCGGACAGTCTATCAAGACGTGCGGTAAGATGGCAGAATTCACCCTGTGAACTGAAATAAAATGCGCCCCCTGTCAACTTGTGCTCGCCCCCGGACGATCAGCCCGGTCCAGGGCTGCCGGTGACGGCGTCCGGCGTATCCGTGGGAATCACAAACACCGGGGGAGTCGATTCCACGGTCGGTGAGGGCGTGGGCGTCTCGGTTGCCAGCAGCGCCTGCAGATTCACCGGCTGGATCACGCGCGTCACCTGGGCGAGCGAGAACCCGTAGGCCGCGATGCAGGCCGCAATCACCAGCACCCACACCCCGGTGACGACCACCCCCACCAGCGCCAGCCGCCGCGTGCGCCGCGGATCATACGCCTTCTTCGCGTTGATCAGCGCCGCCAGCGAGAGCACCAATCCCACCCCTGGCAGGCAGTAGCCCATGCCGCAGCACGCGCCCATCGTCGTCACGCCGATCGCCAGCCCCAGCAAGGCCAGCAGGTCGTGGGTATTGCCGCGATACAGCCCATCGTCGGCGGCCTCTCTGCCGCGCTTGAGCTTGCCCGCCGCGCCCACCTGCGCGCCGATCAGCTGCTCGGCGTATGCCCCCGGTTCCTCGATGACCGCCCCACGCAGCCGGGCGGCTTCTGCGTGCTGCTGGCACAACCGCTGTCCGTCGTCGGTGTAGTACAGGCAGTAGGCACACAGCGGCTTACCGCAGACTTCGCATCGCTCAAGCGCGATCCGCTCCGGGTGATTGTCACAAAACAGGGGGTCCCACCGCGCCAAATGTCACCGCCTTCGCCGGATCAATAATTCACCCACGCCGCCGCACCATCCGCTATCCACCCAGCCCGGCGATCACCTCGCGCAGCGCCACCGCGTGATCGCCCAATCCGGCAGCCGCCAGCAGCACCTGCGATTCCTCGGCTCGCCGCCGCGATTCCTGCCGGGCCGCCGGGTCGTGCCCGGCATGACGCGCCCGCAGCTGGTGCACGCGCACCAATACGCTGGCCGCCCGCGCCGCCAGCGCCTGGTCACCCAGCGTCCGCGCCAGGTCAATCGCCCGGTGCAGCGTCTGCTGCGCCGCGACGGCGTCCCCGCGCGCGATCTGCACCTGGCCGAGCGCAGCCAGCGCCGAAGCGTGCCCGGCCTGGTCGCCCGCCCGCTCGAATCCCGCCGCCGCCCGCGCCATCGAAGCCGCCGCCTCGTCCACCTGGCCCAGCCGCGCCTGGACCTGCCCCAGATCGCGCCACAGCCCCGCCAGCATAGACTCGTCGCCGCCGGGCAGGCAGTCGGCCAGGGCGTCGCTCAGCAGGGACTCGGCCTCCAGCGGCTCGCCCGCTTCCAGGCTCAGCCGCGCCACCAGCTGACGGATCCGCCCGGCCAGCGAACGCATCCGCAGCGAATCGGCGCTCATCAGCGCGCGCCGCAGCCCATCCTCGGCGCGCTCCGTCTCTCCGGCAGCCATCAGCGCCAGCGCCAGGTCCACCTGGGCCTGAACCGCCAGGTCCGCCCGCCGAATCTCGGTATACCCGGCCAGCGCCGCCTGCGTGCGCTTGACAGCATCGGCAGGCCGCCCCATCGCCATCAGCACGTTCGCCCATTCATGTGTCAGCATGGCATAATGCGGCACGTCATCCGACTGGCGGCGCGCCAGCAGCCGCTGAAGCGTATCCGAAAGGGTGCGCGCCGCGTCCGCCGGATCGCCCACCTTCGCCAGGTGCCGCCCATAGGCGCGGCCCGCCGCTGCCAGCGACCCGGAATCGCCCGCATCCAGCGTCAGCGCCCGGTTGAACAGCCACCCGGCGTCGGCCTCGCGGCCCAGGTCGCCCGCTGCCTCGCCCATCGCCACCAGCAGCCTGCCCAATGTCGGCCCGTCGTTCAGCCCATCGCGCACCGGCTCCGCACAGCCCAGGAATTCTTCGGCCAGCCCCGCCGCCCGAAACGACGGCCACGCCACCGCCAGCAGCTCGCCCAGCAGCACGACCCCGACCGTCGCCCCGCTCGCCTGCCGCCCCAGAATCGCCCGCGCGTTGTTCAGCCACGCCCGCCCCGCCGCCGAGAGCGGCTCACTCGTCCCGCCCTCCGACCCATTGGCCGTCGTGCTGGCAGCCGCGGGCCACGTCTTGACCAGGTAGCTGGCCAGGTAGCGATCGGTCGCCGCCTGCTGATCGCCGCTCAGCGGCCAGCGCGCCGCGACGAACTGCCGCGCCGCCGCTTCGATGCGTACCGCGCGCCCCTCAACCGTCAACGCTCCGGCCCGCTGCAAGCGCGCCACGTGCTGCACGCTTTTGTCGCCCACCAGCCCCCGCGCCAGCCGGGTATCGAACACATCCGGCAGCCCCTGGACCCGGCGCAGCAAAAGCAGCGGATCGTCATCGCGGCCCCGGTTTGCCGATTCCACCCCCAGCCACTGCAGGCGATCCGCCAGCCGCGCCGCGATGGGATCGTCCTGCCTGCCGTCGAAGCCATCCAGCCACTTCAGGGCAGTCTGCAAACTCACCGCCTCGACGATCTCCAGCCCCCGCAAAATCAGCCGGCGGATGTTCAGGCTCGCTTCCAGAAATTCGTCGATGGTGTCCACGTCCAGCGCATCCAGCCCGCGCTCGACGGCCAGCCGCATCGCCAGCGTGCGTGCCGTCTTGGGCGAGCAGCGCCCTACCCGCATCGCCCGGTGATCCCCCCAGGTCGCGCGCGCATCGCCCAGCACCCGCCCGGTCAGCAGCAGCCAGGCCCCGCGCGCCGGGTCAATCGCAGCGAGCCATCCCGCCAGCGTCCGCGCCTGGGCAGGGTCGAGCGCGTCCGCCCCGTCCAGGATCAGCAGGCCGCGCCGATCGCCCAGCGCCGCCACCACGTCTTTGACCGGCGCGTGAGCGCTCAGCCCGGCCAGGCTGGCCGCCGCCGCGATCACCTCGCGCGCGCTGGTCTGCGCATTGACCGTCAGCCAGCGCACCCCCGCCGGAAATCGCCAGCCGAACCGCGCTGCAAATTCCGCCGCCAGCCGAGTCTTCCCCATGCCGACCGGCCCGTGCAGCACATACCGCCCCGGCCCGTCGTGAGGAACGTCCTGGGCCAGCACGCTCAACACCTCGCGCTGCCCGACGAATCCCGCGCTTTGCGGCACCCCGATCAGCGGCGGCAGCCCATCGGCCACCAGGGGACGCGGTGCGCGCGTACCCGGCGCGGGCATCGGCAGCATCACCTCACGCTCCGGCTCAGCAGTGACGATCTCGAACCGGTCAGTCGGCCCCTCAGGCTGCCGCTCCACTTCCGCCAGCCCGGCCCGGAAGGCCGCCCGCACGCCGCTGCCGCTGCTCAGCGCGCCGTAGAACGCCACGTTGAACGCCATCATCACGCCGGGCGCGACTCGCCGCCGCGTGCCGACCACCGCCTCCACCGGCGATTTCGCGTCGCCGGGCATCTTGCGCTCGACCAGCATCTGCGCCA
>DAOUFU010000092.1:0-2192 GCA_034429275.1 Anaerolineae bacterium
CCGGCCTCACCCCCGCGCGGCCAAAACCGGGCCGCTCCGCCCCCTCTCCGAAAATTTTCGGAGAGGGGGCAGACCAAGCGCCTCCCATGAGGCGCGCAGGTCGGGGGTGAGGCCAGCCGTTCGCCCACCCCTACCCGCTCACCTTATCAATATGCATCAATATGCACGACGGGGGCGAAGTCCTCGCAATTTCGCCCCCAATTTGGAGTGCACCCTGCTTGCCCGCCCCGAAGACATCCGGCCCCGAAGCTGTTATACTCACCCTCACCTGTCCTCATTCTTCGCCTGCTCATCGAATCGTGGGATGGAAAGCGCTCATGACCGAACAACTGCCACGTCGAACCGCCCGCTCGCTGCTGCTGCGCGCGTTTGACCTGCTGTGGCTGGCGGCAATGGCCGTTTATGTCCTGGCCGGGGTCGATCTCGCTCCCTTTCACGGTGACGAATCCACGCAGCTCTTCATGAGCCACGATTACTACTACCTCGTCCAGCAGCACGACCTGGGCCGCGTGCGGTTCAATCGCGACGCCTTCGACGACCCCAAAGACGAGATGGAACTGCGCCTGATCAACGGCACGGTGGGCAAAATGATGATGGGCCTGGCCTGGGACCTGGCGGGCCTGACCGTGAACGACCTCAACCAGCAGTGGGAATGGAACTATGAAGACCCGGACCTGCGCTGGACCGAGTGGGAATGGAACTTGAACAACCGCCGGATGCCCAAAGACGCGCTGCTGCACGCGGGACGCATGTCTTCGGCACTGATGCAGGTGGGCGCAGTGTGGGCCATCTTCGGCATCGCCTGGCTGGTCTTCCGCACCATCGATCCCCGGCTGGCGCGGCTGGCGGCCATGAGCGCCAGCCTGATCTACCTGACCCATCCCAACGTGCTGCTCAACGGGCGGCGCTCGATGATGGAAGGCTCGCTGGCCATGTTCTCCGCGCTGACGGTGCTGGCCGGGCTGATGCTGCTGCGCGCTTTGCGCGATCCGGCAGCGCGCCCGCGCACACTCTGGGGCTGGTCCCTGGCGATGGGCGTGATGGCGGGCACAGCCCTCAGCAGCAAGCACCCCGCCCTGCTGACGGTTGCGCCGGTGTATGCCGTGGTGCTGGTCGGCGAGCCGGGCCTGCGCATCACCCGCCCGCACATGAAGCGCATGATCGCCGCCAGCCTGATCATGGCGCTGACGTTCCTGGCATGGAACCCGGCGTGGTGGTCGCTGGACCCGCTGGTCCAGGTGAAGGTCATCGAGCGGCGCAGCGTGTTGATGGCCGGGCAAACGCGCGATATGAGGCAGTACGGCCTGGTGCATCACGGCATTCTCGACCGGGCCGAAACCCTGCTGGGCAGCCTGTTCTGGGCCAGGCCCCAATATGCCGAGGTGCCAGAATGGTATACCTGGCTGGCCGATGACATCGAACGCTACGAGTCTTCCGGGCTGGCCGGGCGGCTGGGCGGAGCAGCCTGGGCCGTGCCGGGGATGGCGCTGTTGGGCGCGGGCCTGGCGTGTATCGGCTGTGGGCTGCGCCGCCAGGTGCGGTGCCTGTGGCAGTTTGTCCGCCAGCGCCCCTGGCAGCGCCCGTGGCCGCAGCAGGCGGAGTGCCGCCAGCAGATCGGGCAGGCCCCGGAGCTGTGGATGATGCTGGCCTGGGGCGCTGCCCTGGTGGGCGGATTGTTCAGCACGCCGGTGATCTGGCAGCGTTACTATTTGCCGCTCCAGTTGGCCGCCTCGGTGACTGCGGGCCTCGGCGCGGCGTGGCTGGTGCACCTGGCGCTGCGGCGCGTTCAGCGGCGAGCGCGACAAACGCCCGCCGCGCCCGACTCTGTCACCCGCCCGTGACCTCGAACTCAGCCCGCGCGAGCCGGGTCCCGTTGATCTGAATTGTGATGGCGTGCGGCCCCGCGTAATACGTCCGTGACGACTGCGGGGCGAAGCTCTGCCTGCGGACCAGGTGCAGCGTCTCGCCCGGCTGGAGCGTGCGCTTCGCCAGCTTGAACACCTTCTCACCGGTTTTTCCATTGGCCCGCGCCAGGTGCAGCACGTAATCGATCATCAGGTCCTGCGGCGCGCTTCCCGTTGAGATCACATCAAAGGCGAAGGTTATCGACTCGCCAAGCGGAATCCGGGCGGGCGCGATGGTCAGACCGTGCACCTCGACCTCGGCCCCTGTGCCAAAGCCCAGCAGGTCCA
>DAOUFU010000093.1:0-13708 GCA_034429275.1 Anaerolineae bacterium
CCGGCCTCACCCCCGCGCGGCCAAAACCGGGCCGCTCCGCCCCCTCTCCGAAAATTTTCGGAGAGGGGGCAGACCAAGCGCCTCCCATGAGGCGCGCAGGTCGGGGGTGAGGCCAGCCGTTCGCCCACCCCCTATCCGCTCACCTTATCAAAATGCATGACGGGGGCGAAGTCCTCGCAATTTCGCCCCAATCTGGAATACACCCATCAAGCGGGCCGGTTTGCGGTACAATACACGGTAGAGGTGGGTGTGATGGGATTGCACAGCGCATGGCCGATCTTCCGCAGTATGTAGACGACGACGAATTCAACTATGCAGACGCTCTGAGCGGGGCGCGCAGCCGCCATGCTGAGATGCTGCCCGCTGCTCAGCAGCCACCCGCCGAGCGTGCGCTTCCGCGAGTCTTCGCGGCGGGGTTCGATCTGTACCTGCTGCTGGCGGTGGGCGTCCTGTGTGCGATCGGGCTGCTGTTTGTCTACAGCGCCTCGATTGACGTCAGCTACCAGGTGACGGGGCAGGCCAGGGGCACCACCTATTTTTTCACCCGGCAGGTGCGCTCGATGGTGATCGGGCTGGTGCTGATGGTGCTGGTGGCGCGGATGGACTACCACATCTGGCGGCGGCTGGCCGTGCCGATGATGCTGGGCGTGATCGTGCTGCTGGTGGGCGTGCTTCAGTTCGGTGATGTGCGCTTCGAGGCCCAGCGCGCCCTGATCAACGGCGCGCTCCAGCCCGGCGAGCTGGCCAAGTTCACCGTGGTGATTTATATGGCGGCGTGGCTGGCGGCCAAACGCAACCGGCTGCGCAACATTTTTTACGGTATCATCCCCTTTAGCATCCTGGTGGGCACGGTCGCGTTTTTGATCGTGCTCCAGCCGGACCTCAGCACCGCCGCCAGCATCCTGGCCACCGCGCTGAGCATGTTTTTCATCGCCGGGGCCGATTGGGTTCAGTTGCTGACCATCGGCGGCGTGATGGGAGTCGCCGGGTGGCAGATGGCAACCCGGCTTGAATATGCGCGGGAACGCCTTGAAGCGCACCTGGCCGCGGTGGAAGACCTGACCCAGGCCAGCGATCACGTGCAGGCGGCGGTCGAAGCGTTCATCAACGGCGGGCTGACCGGCGTCGGGCTGGGGCAGAGCGAGTTGAAATTCTCCAACAACCTGCCGTTCCCCCACACCGACAGCATCTTCGCGGTGATCGGCGAAGAGACGGGGCTGCTCGGCAGCTTTTTTGTCATCGCCCTGTTCGTGTTCCTGATCACGCGCGGGCTGACGATTGCCCGCCACGCGCCGGATATGTTCGGCAGCCTGCTGGCGGCGGGCGTGACCTGCTGGATCGCCTATGACGCGCTGCTGAACATCGCGGTGATGACGGCGGTACTGCCGCCGACGGGGGTGCCGCTGCCGTTCATCAGTTTTGGTGGATCGTCCCTGGTGGCTGCGATGTGCGGGGCCGGGCTGATGCTCAGCGTCTCGCGGGCGATCAGCCTGCAGGCGCTGCCTCACCGCCGCCAGTGAGGGCCGTCTTCGGTGATTAATTGGAGGAAGGGCGGGTATTGCAGCCCGCTTCTTTTTGTTATGCTTGGCACGTTTTCAGGCTGACCAAAACGGAGAAAATTCACGTGCGGATCATGTTTTCAGCCGGGGGGACCGGCGGCGGCGTGTATCCGGCGCTGGCCGTGGCGAGCGCGCTGCGCAGGCTCTACCCCGAAGTGACCCAGATGTTTGTCGGCGCGCGCGGTGATATGGCGCGCGACCTGGTGGCCCGCTCGGAGGTGAAGTTCGAGCACTATTACGAGGTGCTTTCCGGGCCGTTGCACGGCGTCCCGCGCCTTCAGCAGGCGTTCAGCGCGCTGAAGATTGCGCTCGGCGTGCTGCAGTCGATCGCGCTGGTGCTGAGGCTGCGCCCGCAGGTCCTGCTGCTGACCGGCGGCTGGGTCGGCTTCCCGATGGCGGTGGCGTGCTGGCTGTTGCGCCGCCCGATTGTGATCTACGTGCCGGATATCGAGCCGGGGCTGGCGCTGCGAATGCAGGGGCGCTATCTCGCCCGGATCATCACCGCGACGGTGGCCGAGACGGGCGCATTCTTCCCCGGCAAAGAGGTGATCGTCACCGGCTACCCGCTGCGCGATGAAATCCTGCGCGCCGACCGCGACGAGGCACGCCGTGCCTTCGGGCTGGACCCGGCGCGCCCCACGCTGATGGTGTTTGGCGGCAGCAAGGGGTCGCGCAGCATCAATACGGCGATGGCACAGATCGCGCCCGACTTGCTGGCCGACGGCTTGCAAATTCTGCACATTTCCGGGCGGCTGGATTGGGAGCAGGTCCAGGCCCAGCACGCGCGGCTCAGCCCGGAGCAGCAGGCGCAGTACCGCATCTTCGACTTTTTGCCGGATATCGGGCAGGCGTTCGCCGCTTCGGACCTGGTGATCAGCCGCGCAGGGGCGGCCACGCTGGCCGAGTATCCCGCGCTGGAACTGCCCGCCATCCTGGTGCCGTACCCCTATGCCTGGCGCTACCAGCGAGTTAATGCCGACTGGCTGGTCGATCGCGGTGCGGCGGTGCGAGTAGACGATGATACGCTGGGCCGCGATCTGCTGCCCACCATTCGCAGCCTGTTCGCCGACCCGGCGCGGCTGGCGGCCATGCGCGCGGCGATGGCTGCGCTCAAGGAGCCGGACGGCGCGGGCAATATCGCACGCGTGCTGGTACGCACTGCCGATTCTGGCGATGCGTAAGCGTGGAAACAGTCGCCCCTCATGCGGGTACGCATGGCGCGGCGGTGACGGCAGCACTGACCCTTCCGCCGATGCAGTCGGGTGCATTCCATTTTCGGGGCATTAGACTGTGGGGGTTGCCCGGCCTCACCCCCGCGCGGCCAAGAACGGGCCGCGCCGAAAATTTTCGGAGAGGGGGCAGACCAAGCGCCTCGCAAGAGGCGCGCAGGTCGGGGGTGAGGCCGGACTCTCACGGGGCACCATAGCCGGTTATTTTCTCAACGTGCACGAGCGTGCGGCGAAACGGTGGCGTGAACTTTCGTGGAATGCACCCGATGCAGTCCTGTCACTTTGCCGATAAGGGCAAAAGGCATACAATAGGGGATGCAGCGTGAGCGCGGCAGGCTGGTTCGGGGGATAGAGTCGTTATGATGGAACTCGCGGTTTTCTTCTGGGTGAGCATCGCCTTTTTTGCCGGGATCGGGTTCATGCGCGGGTGGGCCAAAGAACTGATCGCGACGGCTGGCATCGTGCTGGCCTTGTTCGCTATCAAACAGTTCGAGACCCTGTTCATCGACCCGCTGACCGATGGGCGGCAGCTCGCGAAATTCAACCTGGAAGCGCTGATCCTGGTGGCGATGGCCTTTTTCGCCTATCAGACCCCGCCCGACCGCATCTCGCGCAGTAAGCGGGCCATTGTGCGCGAGGGGTTTCAAGAGGGAATCCTGGGCGCGCTGGCTGGGGGCATCAACGGCTACCTGCTGGTCGGCTCACTGTGGTGGTATATGGATAACACGCAGTACCCGCTCTCGCCCCACGTCATGCCGGTCAATCCTGCCTCGGCCAGCGCGGAACTGGTGAATATTCTTCCGCTTAGCTGGATGCTCAGCGGCGATGGCAGCCTGCTCTCGCTGCTGATGATCGGTTTGTTTGTGTTCGTGATTATTGCGATCATCTAGCGGTTATCTGGCGCACAGCCGCCGGGATTGGGCGGCAGAGGCAGGCAGCGCAGCCCTGCTATCCCCCGATCGCTGGCCGCGGCTTGTGGATCGCTTACCCGGACTCCTCAACCTATGCCACTCAATGCTCAGCACGTGCATATTGTTGGAATCGGCGGGTTTGGCATGTCGGCCATTGCCCGCATTTTGTTACAGCAGGGGATTCGCGTCAGCGGCTCGGACCTGCGCGCCAACGATCTGACCCGCGCCCTGGCCGAGGCGGGGGCCGTCGTCTTTGAGGGGCACCGCGCGGAGAACATCGCCGGGGCAGACCTGGTGGCGTGCTCGTCCGCCGTGCCTGCCGAGAACCCCGAACTGGTCGCAGCGCGCGCGGCGAATATCCCGGTGATGCGGCGGCGCGATCTGCTGGGCCACCTGATGGACGCTTACCAGGGCATCGCCGTTGCCGGGACACACGGCAAAACTACCACCACCGCGCTGATCGCCCACCTGTTGATCAGCGCCGGGCTGGACCCCACCTATATCGTGGGGGGCGTGCTGGGCAACACCGGGACCAACGCCGGGGTGGGGCAGGGGCCGCATTTTGTGATCGAAGCGGATGAATATGACCGGATGTTTCTCGGTCTGCGCCCGCAGATTGCCGTGATCACCAATATTGAGCACGACCATCCCGATTGCTACCCCACCTTCGATGAGATGCTGGCGGCCTTTCGCGCCTTTGCCGACCTGCTGCCCTCCGCCGGGCGGCTGATCGTCTGCGCGGACGATCCGCACGCGGCGGCGTTGGGCGCGGCGCGGCGCGCGGCGGGCCTGCCGGTGATCACCTATGGGCTGGAGAGCGTGGGGGCCGACTGGCGCGCGGCAGACCTCACGCCGGACGCGGCGGGCGGCACCGCGTTTGAGGTGTGGCACGGCGCGATGCAGTTAGGGCATCCCCGGCTGAACCTGGCGGGCCGTCACAACGTGCTGAATGCGCTGGCGGCGCTGGCGGCGGCGGACTGCGCCGGTGTGCCGTTCGAGGCGGCGGCGCGGGCGCTCGACAGCTTCGCGGGGACGGGCCGCCGCAGCGAATTGATGGGCACGGTGGGCGGCGTAACCGTGATCAACGACTATGCGCATCACCCCACCGCCATCCGCGTCACGCTCGAAGCGCAGCGCGCGCGCCCCGGCGTGGGCGCGATCTGGGCGGTGTGGCAGCCGCATACTTACGGGCGGCTGCGCGCCCTGGCTGCCGATTTTGCGGCGGCGTTTGCCAGCGCCGATCATGTGCTGGTGACGGATGTATATTCCGTGCGCGAGCCGCTGACTCCCGGTCTTGGCGCGCCGGAGATCGCCGAAATGATCCGGGCCACCGGTCACCCCGACGCGCGCTGGACGGGATCGCTGGCCGAGACGGCGGCGGCGGTGGTGGCCGGTGTGCGGCCCGGCGAACTTGTGTTACTCTTGTCGGCAGGCGACGCGCCCCAGGTGGGCCGGATGGTGCTGGATCACCTGCGGGCGTCCGGTGGCGAGGAGTGACCGTCATGAACGATCCCTATCAGCCGCTCGCGGATCGCTTTGGCGCTGCGTTGAAGCGGGACGAACTGCTCGCGCGCTATACGGTGGCGCGGCTGGGCGGCCCGGCGGATGCCCTGCTGATCGCAACCAGCGCCGACGACCTGATGGACGCGGTGACGCTGGCCCACCAGGCCGGGGTACGCTGGATCGTGCTGGGCAGCGGCGCGAACGTGTTGGCCGCCGATGCAGGCTATCGTGGAGTGGTGATCATCAACCACGCCAAAGGAGTCGAGATCGGCAGCACCGGGCGCGTAGTGGCCGAAAGCGGCGCAAACCTGATCACGCTGGCGCGGCGCTGTATGAGCCAGGGCATGGCCGGGTTGGAATGGGCGGTCAACGTGCCGGGCACGGTGGGCGGCGCGGTGATCAATAATGCCGGGGCGCACGGCGGCGATATGGCCCAGTCGGTGTGTTGGGTCGAGGTCTTCTGCCTGATGGACACGCCGCACGTTGAGATCTGGAGCCGCGAGCAGATGCAGTATGGCTACCGCCGCTCGATCCTCAAGGGTGTGCGCGGCCAGTACGTGGTGACGGGCGTGACTCTGAATCTGCAGCCGGGGAACGATCCGGCGCTGCTGAACGCCAAAGCCGACGAATTCGCGGCGCACCGCAAGCGCACCCAGCCGCCTGGAGCCAGCCTGGGCAGCATCTTCAAGAACCCGCCGGGCGATTACGCGGGCCGCCTGATCGAAGCTGCCGGGCTGAAGGGTCAGCGTTCCGGCAACGTACAGATTTCCCCGGTACACGCTAATTTTATCGTCAACGAGGGCGAGGGCACGGCGGCGGACTACCGCGCGCTGATCCTGCTGGCGCAGGAGACGGTCCGCGCCAAATTCGGCATCGAGCTGGAGATGGAGATCGAGCTGATCGGCGAGTGGGCCGAAGAGTAACGTCTCTCCGCGCGGCCTCGCTTGGGGGTGAGGCCGCACTCTCGCGGGTTACGTGTTTTGATGCAATTACCCTGTCACCCTGGCGGACGAAGCGTCTTTTTTGTATACTCTGCGAATAGAACATGTGTGCCACTTTTGCCGATCAGCATGGAGCCTGTGAGCACGGGCCTGTGAGCACAGAAGGAGTCCTCCGATGACACTTTCAGCCGAACAACGGGAAGCGCTGCTCAGCACATTGCAGGCTCGCTTCGAGAAAAACATGGGCCGTCACCAGGGGATAGAATGGGCCGCAGTCCTGGCGCGATTGGCGGCGAACAGCCAGAAACTGGAGTCGCTGGCGGAGATGGAAAGGACCGGCGGCGAGCCGGATGTAATCGGCCACGACCCAATGACGGGCGAATTCATCTTTTGCGATTGTTCAGCAGAAAGCCCCGCAGGCCGCCGGAACCTGTGTTACGACCGCGCAGCGCTGGACGCTCGCAAAGAGCACAAACCGGCGGGCAGCGCGGTGGATACGGCGGCTGCGATGGGCATCGAGCTGCTTTCGGAAGACCAGTACCGCGCCCTGCAGCGGCTGGGGAATTTCGATACAAAAACGTCGAGCTGGATCAAGACGCCGCCTGAGATCAGGAAGCTCGGCGGTGCCCTCTTTGCCGACCGCCGCTACGATCACGTCTTCGTGTATCACAACGGCGCATCCTCATATTATGCCGCCAGGGGGTTTCGCGGCGCGCTGAGGGTCTGAGCGCGGAGCGGCTGCCCGGTGCACGTTCTCTCGCCGGTGCGCGGCGGTGAACCGCGCGCGCCCGGCTATGTTTGTTCCCCATCCAGTAAAAAAGTCCTAAAGATTGATCCTGGCCCGCAAAATGCCCTGTTTTGGATTGGACAAGCAGGGCGTGTTGGATTATAGTGTGTGATAATTGTGGGAAACCACCGGTTTTCGCCTGGGCGGGGATGCACGGGGATACCGGACACCGCTGAATCGCAGCCTAGCGCCGCCGCGCGGCGGGGACGGGATTGTCAACCGAGTTATGCGCTCACGGACCGACACGCAGGAGCAGCAAGTTCGCCGTACCGCCAGCCGGGATCATGTGCGTTCGGCGCGCGCGCCTGCGCCCCTGGGCGCGCCCGACCATGTGCGGCCTGCCGGTGACGAGCGGCCCGGCGACGATCTGAAGCGCATCCCTCAGCGGATGCGGCCCCGCTCGCAGCGGGTGGAGGCCGTCGAGCCGATCAGCATCAGCCAGCGGCGCGCACAGCGCCGGACGCGCAAGGCACGGTCGCAGGCCCAGGCGAGCGGGAAGCGCCGCTCGCGCACCATCCATCTGCTGAGCTGGCGGCTGGTGTCGGGCGCGATGGTGATCGGCCTGAGCGCGGTGCTTTACCTGTTCCTGTCGATGGACGCTTTCGTGATCGCCTCGGTGAGCGTGGGCGGCGAGAAATACCTGGAGCCGGGGGAGATTTTCCGCTACAGCGACATCGCCGAGCGGCGCATCTTTTGGATCGACCCCCAAGAGGTCGAGGAACGGCTGGAAGCCGTGCCGAATATCGCAGATGCCGAGGTACTGGTCCGCTGGCCGCCCGATATGGTCCAGATCGTGGTGCGCGAGCGCGAACCGGCCCTGATCTGGGAGCAGGGGGTGCGTGTGTGGGTGGACGTGAACGGCATCGTGATGCGCCAGCGCGAAGACCGCGCGGACCTGCTGCGGATCGTGGTGCCGGGCAATTCCGAGCCGCTCAGCGTGGGGTCGCGCATCCCGCAGACGCTGGTCGATGGCGCGCTGCTGCTCAAAAAGCGCCACCCGAACATCGATGTGCTGCTCTATGACCCCCAGAAGGGACTCGGCCACCATCACGGGCTGGGCTGGACGGTGTGGTTCGGTGACGGTAAGGATATGGATACCAAGCTGCTGGTGTATAACCGGCTGGTGGAAGACATCGCCAATGTGATGCAGCCGGGCGAGATCGACATGCGCGACCCGGATCACCCGGTGGTGTCGGTGCTGTGGTATATCGAGTAAGGGGGATGTTTGCCGCGCCCCGTGCAGGCTAGAATGGCCGGGGGCGGCATCCGGTTGTGGGTTGTGATGTGAGACGACGACAACAATTATGGGCGACCTGGTAGTAGGGATAGACATCGGCACAACCAAAGTCTGCACGGTGGTGGGCGAAGTCCGCGACACGGATATTTATGTGTTGGGCGTGGGCATCGAGCCATCGCGCGGGATGCGTAAGGGCATGGTGACCGACGTGAACGCCCTGAGCGCGGCGATCTCATCGGCGGTGCACAAGGCGGAGCGCAGCAGCGGCTATGAGATCGGGCGGGCGTTTGTGTCAATTGCCGGCCCACACATCGAATCGCTGAACAGCAACGGCGCGGTCGGCGTGTCGAATACGCGCGGAGTCTCGCTGGCGGACCTGGAGCGCGCGATGGATGCGGCGCGCGCCATCACGCTGCCGCATGGGCGCGAAGTCCTTCACGTGATTCCGCGTAATTATACGCTGGATGGGCAGACCGGCCTGCGCAGCCCCTTGGGGATGCTGGGCTTCCGGCTCGAAGTCGAGGCGCACGTGATCACGGCGGGGACGGCCAGCGTGCAGAACCTGGAGCGCGGCATCGAATCCGCCGGGGTATATGTGGACCGTTTCATCCTCAACCCGCTGGCCTCGGCGGACGTGGTGTTGACGCCGGAAGAACGCGAGGCCGGGGTGATGGTGGTGGACGTGGGCGGCGGCACGACCGACATCGCCATGTTCATCGACGGCTCGGTGTGGCACACGGCGGTCATCGGGGTGGGCGGCCACCTGATCACCAGCGATACAGCGCACGGGCTGCACCTGCCGATCGAGCTGGCGGAAGCGGTGAAGCTCAAATACGGCCACGCCGATCCCAGGGCGGTCAGCCCGCTGGAAGCGTTCCCCATCCAGCCGTTCGGCGAGGAACTGCCCAGCAAGGTGCAGCGGGTGGACCTGGCTCATATCATTCACGCGCGCGTGGCCGAAATCTTTGAGCTGATCATGCGCGAGGCCAAGCGCAGCGGTTATGATGGCCTGCTCAAGGCGGGCTGTGTGATCACGGGGGGCAGCGCGCAGCTGCCCGGCATCAAGACGGTGGCGGCGGACGTGCTGCGGATGCCGGTCCGCATCGCCCAGCCGGAAAACGTGACCGGCATGGCCGAGGCGCTCAAAAACCCGGCCTACAGTACCAGCGTCGGCCTGCTCAAGCTGGGGCTGATCATGGACCTGGAAGACGATCGGCGCGTTGCGGCCCGGCAGAACGGCAGGCCATCCGGCAGGCCGCGCATCGGGCGCTTCTTCAAGCGGGTGCTGGATCGTCTGCTGCCCAGCGAGGAGGAGGAATGATCTGCGTCTGCGGGGTAGCATCCCTGAACCGATCAAGGGAATCATACCCGTTGTGTCACAGGGTGGACCTGGGAGAGTACTACTGGTTGATTTCCCCATTTACAAAAATAACGTACAATAATCGCACTTTGAGCGAATGGTGTTGACAGGGGAATTCGGGCCGCCGGGCTTTCAGGCTTACCGGTCAACACGGCATTATCAGCCGAATGGTTCGCAGCGCTGGCGGGGGGAGCAGGCCAGACTCAGCACGTCAACCCGGCAGCAGAGCATGTATTTTTCATGGGAGGGTAGTAGTCATGACGGACGCCATGCCTTTGGGCGACAACTTTGCTTCAATTAAGGTCGTGGGGATCGGTGGTGGGGGCGGTAACGCCGTCAATCGCATGATTGAAGAAGGCCTGGGCGGGGTTGAATTTGTCGCGATCAACACCGACGCCCAGGCGCTGCTGCTGAGCAAAGCCAAAACACGCGTGCGCATCGGCGATAAGCTGACTCGCGGCCTCGGTGCGGGCGGCAACCCGGAGATCGGGCGCAAGGCCGCCGAAGAAAGCGCGGATGAGCTGTATGAAGTGCTGCGCGGGGCCGATATGGTCTTCATTACGAGCGGCATGGGCGGCGGCACCGGGACCGGCGGCGCGCCGGTGGTGGCCCAGGTCGCCAAAGAACTCGGCGCGCTGACCATCGGCGTGGTGACTCGCCCCTTCACCTTCGAGGGATCGCGGCGCATCCAGTCGGCAGAGGCCGGGATCGAAGCGCTGAAGGGCCAGGTCGATACCCTGATCGTCATCCCCAACGATCGCCTGCTCCAGATTGTGGATAAGCGCGCCAGCCTGCAGGACGCCTTCGGCATGGCCGACGATGTGCTGCGCCAGGGCATTCAGGGCATCAGCGAACTGATCACGGTGCCCGGCCTGATCAACCTGGACTTCGCCGACGTGCGCGCGATTATGTCCGAGGGTGGGGCGGCGCTGATGGCGGTGGGCCGCGCGACGGGCGAGGACCGCGCGCGCAAGGCCGCCGAGATGGCGATCAGCAGCAGCCTGCTCGATGTGACCATCGACGGGGCGCGCGGCATCCTGTTCAACGTGACAGGTGGGCGCGAGATGACCCTGTTCGAGGTCAACGAAGCCGCCGCGATTATCAAGGAAACGGCGCACCCGGATGTGAACCTGATCTTCGGCGCGGTGGTGGACGATAATATGGGCGACGAAGTGCGGATCACCGTGATCGCGACGGGCTTCGAGCAGTCCCGCGTGGCGACCCGGCGGCCCGTAAACGCCCGCGAGCGGGTGAACGCGCCTCAGCAGGCGGCCCGCCCTGCGGCGCGCGCTGTCCAGCAGCCCGCCCCGCGCGAGAATGTGCCTGCCGAGCCGGAAGAGCACGCGGCTCCGCCCGCTCCGCCGCAGCAGCCCGTGCAGCGTAAGGTCGAGGAAGAGTTCACGTCGCGTGTCTATAACACCGACGAACTGGATATTCCGGCCTTCCTGCGCCGCCGTTGACGGCCCGGTGTGCGATGACCGGCGGGCATGGGCCTGGGCCGGTCCGACAAAGGACGAATGACTGACTGCGTCGCAGGCGCGGGTTTGGTGCGCCTCTTGCACAGGACAGCTGCGCGCCCGGTAGAATACCCTCCGCAAGCCGCCTTTGGTACGGGTGGTCATGGCCTGCCCGCCCGAACCAGAGGCGGTTTTGTTTGAGCTGTGTTTGAAAGCTGGACAGGTCTTTAAGAAAGGATTGTGAATGGCTTAAAGTTTCTTAAAATAGTACTGAGGTACCATGTACTAGAATGCCTGTTCGTGTTAGGATGAAGACCACTGAACCACCATATACGGGGGGTGATTAACCCCAATATCCCCCAGATATGGTGGTTAGTGGGATAACAATGTGGGAAACTGGGCCGGGCACACACCGGCCCGACGCGGTAAAATAGAGTTAATACTTTTGCGTGGCCGCAGTCCGGTACTGTGACCGGAAGCGGCTTTGTCGTCTCTAGAAAGGTTTGCGGCTGTATGAAATGTCCTTACTGCGGTACCGAAGACAAATCGCGGGTGATAGACACCACCCGCGATGCCCAGGACGGAATTCGCCGCCGGCGCGAGTGCCTGCACTGCTCCAAGCGCTTCAGCACCTACGAGCGCGTGCTGCGGGCCATCCCGCTGCTGATCAAGAGCAACGGCGCGCGCGAGGCGTTTGACCGCGAAAAGCTGGTGCGGGGAATCCAGCTCTCGTGTGCCAAGCGCCCAATTCCCGCGGCGGACATCAACGCGATGGTCGATGAGATCGAGACGCATCTACAATCGACCGGGCGCGATGAGGTGCCCAGCCGCGTCGTGGGGGATATGGTGATCGAGCGCCTGAAGGAACTCGACCCGATCGCCTATATCCGGTACGCCATCGTTTACCTGGGGCTGGATAACCTCACCAGCGTCCAGGGCTTGCTGGACAGTTTGCTGACCGACCAGAACAGCGTCAAGGGGCGGGCCGCCAAACCGGCGGAAAGCACGCCTGCTCCGGCCAGCGAACCCTCCGGCGGCGAGCAAACCGCCTCGACCGCGCCCAATGGGGCGGGCGAGCGCACCTAAACTGAGGCGGGGCGACGGGGGGTCGCTGCGCCTGACGAGAACTGACCGTAACGACAAGTCGCGAGTTTTCAGACGTGCCCTGCCCGGCGAGGATCATCAGACCGGGGCAGGGGGTGTGGGATGATTCTGTGTTGAGCACAGGATCGGCACAGGATCAACAGCGCCGGGTGCGCAGCTTTTTGCCCGGTGATGGTGTGATGTGTGGGATTAAACTGGGGAGAATGACTGTGAACATGACCGATTTTCAAGATGAGCAACCGGCCAGTACGCAGGCGGTGCGCGAACGAGCGAACGGCTTCAAAAAAGTCCCGCTGCCGCCCGACCTGATGCGCGAGATTCCGCTGCAAGAGAACGCGCGCACCGTGCTGCGCAAACGCTATCTGCGGCGCGGCGAAGACGGCCAGCCGGTGGAGAGCGAGCAAGAGATGTTCTGGCGCGTGGCCTATCACGTCGCCAAAGCCGAAGAAGAACACGGCGGCGAAGCCGAGCCGGTTGCACGCCGCTTTTATGACCTGCTGACCACGCTGCGATTCTTCCCCAACAGCCCGACCTTCACCGGCGCGGGCACGCCGTTGGGGCAGCTTTCGGCCTGCTTTGTGCTGCGGATCGATGATGACATGGGCCGCACCGGGTCGGGCATCTTCGAGACGCTGCGCGACGCCGCCCTGATTCAGCAGACGGGTGGGGGGAATGGGTTCTCGTTCAGCCGCCTGCGCCCGAAAGGGGCGCTGGTGCGTTCCTCAAACGGGGCGGCGACGGGGCCGGTGGGCTTCCTGCGCGTGTATGACCAGGCCTTTGGCGAGATTGCCCAGGGCGGAAGCAGGCGCGGCGCAAATATGGCGGTGCTGCGCGTCGATCATCCTGACGTGCGCGAGTTCATCACCTGCAAGACCGACGAGAACTCGATCACCAATTTCAACATCAGCGTGGGGATCACCGATGCCTTCATGCGCGCTGTCGAAGCCGATACCGACTTCGAGCTGGTCAACCCGCAGGATGGCAAGGTTTGGCACACGGTGCGCGCGCGCGAGCTGTTCGATCAGATCGTCCGGCAGGCGCACCACAACGGCGAGCCGGGCGTGCTGTTCCTCGACGCGGCCAATCGCGAGAATCCGGTCCCCCACCTGTATGAGCTTGAAGCGACCAACCCGTGTGGCGAGCAGTTCCTGGGGCCATACGAGAATTGCTGCCTGGGGTCGATCAATCTTGCCCAGCACATCACCGATGACCGCGTGGACTGGGAGAAACTGCGCGAGACGGTCGAGCTTTCTACCCGCTTCCTCGACGATGTGGTGACGGCCAATGCCTACGTGCCCGCCGGGCCGCAGCTCCGCGAGGCGGCGCTGAATGTCCGCCGGATCGGGCTGGGCATCATGGGCCTGGCGGATATGATGTACGCGCTGGGTGTGCGGTACGGCTCGCGCGAAGGGCAGGAATTCGCCAGCCAGGTGATCGAGTTCATCCGTTTCCACGCGATGCGGGTCAGTATCGAGCTGGCCGAGCAGCGCGGGCCGTTCCTCGCCATCAAGGGCAGCATCTATGACCCGGCCCATCTGCGCTGGAAGCCGCCCGTGCCGCTGGTGGAATATACCCACGATTGGGGCCGCCCGCCGCTGGATTGGAACATCATCGTGAACG
>DAOUFU010000094.1:0-26860 GCA_034429275.1 Anaerolineae bacterium
ATCACCGCGTAGATGAGCAGCATCACGGCTGTCACAGCCAGGAACCCCAGCGCCGTGCCAAACAGCGCCAGGAAAGCCAGCCCAACGATCAGCCCCGCAATGATAAACGGGAGCATCCCCGTCAGCGAAGCGCACGCCAGGTAATGGAATGTCTGTGCCAGCACACCGCCGCGCACAGGGACTTTTTTGTTCGAATCGCGCGCGATCTTGATGCCGATCACCACGCCGAACCCGACTCCGATCACAAATGCAATCAGCCAGTCCTGCATTATCAGCATCCTTCCGCCTAGAACAGCGTGTAAATCAGCGGGCCGCCGCCGCTGGCCGATCCCAACACGATGATCAGCGCGAACAAGACCAGCACCAGGATCATTGGGATCAGCCACCACATCTTAGCCGCCCACAGAAACGCGAACAATTCACCCACGATGCCCAACCGGGCCTTGATTCCGCTCAACATGCCCGGACGATTCTGAGGTGTGGAAGTCGTTTGTTTGCTCATTATGCTCTCTTGCTCATCACTTAGCGGAATTTTTGCCCACCAACAGCGATCCGATCATCAGCCAATCGATACCGCTGTGGCT
Source organism: Anaerolineae bacterium (assembly GCA_034429275.1). GTDB lineage: Bacteria > Chloroflexota > Anaerolineae > Aggregatilineales > Aggregatilineaceae > DAOUFU01. The sequence goes on from DAOUFU010000094.1 coordinate 585, forward strand.
GAAGGTCCACCAGGCCGCCGCGGGCGAATCGACGATCGGCTCGCCGCGCAGGTTGAACGAGGTGTTCATCAGGATAGGCACGCCGGTTGCTTCGCCAAACCGTTCGACCAATCCATAATAACGCGGATTGGTCTGGCGGTCGATGGTCTGAAGCCGCCCCGTACCGCCTTCATGAGTCGTTGCCTGGGCTACGTCCATCTTGTCGGGCTTCACCGGGCTAACCGCCAACATGAAGCGAGCCAGCGGATCGCTCTCAACATTCGGATAGTCGAAATATTCGGCAGCGCGGTCCGAAAGTACTACTGGCGCAAATGGGCGGAACGGCTCGCGGAATTTGATCTTGGTGTTGACGATGTCCTTCATCTCGGCACGGCGCGGGTCGGCCAGGATGCTTCGATTGCCGAGCGCACGCGGCCCCCACTCATAGCGACCCTGGAACAACCCGATCACTTTTTGATCGAGGATTTCATCAACGACGCGGTCGATCAGTTTCTGATCATCGTCGAACTGCTGGTAGGGAATACCCTGCCGGTCGAAGAAGGCACGAATCTCGTCGTCGGAATACTCAGCGCCATAATAGGCGTGGTTCATCACGAACTTACGCGGCTGATTGAGCACCACGTGATAGGCCCACAGTGCCGCACCCAGCGCGCCACCATCATCGCCCGCTGCCGGTTGAATGTAGACCTCTTCAAACGGTGTTTCGGTCAACACCTTGTAGTTAGCAACGCTGTTCAGCGCCACGCCGCCCGCCATCACCAGCCGCTTGGAGCCGGTCTTTTTGTAAGCCGCGTTGGCCATGGCTACCAGGGCTTCTTCAGTGACCTGCTGAATGCTGGCCGCAATATCGGCATAGTACTGGTTGCGCTCGACCGCTGCTTTTTCGTGGGCGCGGTGCGGGGCGCTGCGCGCGGTGAAGAAATCATCGCTGTGCACGCGCGGCTGGCCGAACAGGTCAAGGAATTTCTGGTTATAGCTCTGGTTCGCCGAATAGTGATAGGCGAAATAGTCCATGTTCAGGTCGAAGCTGCCATCCGCATTGATCGTGATCAGCTTCTTCACTTTGTCCACATAGCGCGGCTCGCCGTAGGGGGACATGCCCATGATCTTGTATTCGCCGTCGTTCACCATGAAACCGAGAAAGGCCGTGAACGCCGAATACAACAGGCCGATGGAATGTGGGAAACGCTGCTCGTAGAACAGGTCGATTTTGTTCTCGCCTGTGCCGTCCCAGGTACCTTTGGCGTAGCCCATCGTGGTTGTCGTCCACTCACCCACGCCATCCACCGTGATCACCGCCGCCTCATCATAGGGCGAAGCGAAAAACGCGCTGGCCGCGTGGGACATGTGGTGATCGCAGAATAGAATCTGATCCGGGCGCACACCCAGGTAATGTTGAAGCAGGCTCTTGATCCACAGCTTCTCGCCGACATAAGCCGTCACCGCCTCGCGCCAGAAACTCCACGAGCGCGGAAAAGTGCCGAGCGCCGTTTGCAAAATGCGCCCTACCTTCACCATCGGCTTTTCATAGAACACCACATAGTCGAGGTCCGGTCCCTGAATGCCCCCGGCCTGAAGACAGAAATCGATGGCGTGCTTGGGAAAACCGCTGTCGTGCTTTTTGCGCGATAACCGCTCTTCCATCGTCGCGGCGACCAGTTCGCCATCACGCAGCAGCGCCACCGCCCCATCGTGGTAAAAACAAGATACGCCGAGAATATCCATGATGCCTAGAATTGCCTCCGTGCGTCATCGAGTGACCGTCCTACCGCCTCGCGGTTGAGCCAGGCAGCAGACTGATTGCTGCGACGCAGGCGGAGCGGGTCGCTCATCAGACGGACTCCCAGCGCGAAGGGAACAAAAAACGTGAAATAGAACAGCACCGCGAACAGCCGCCCCTGAAAATCGCCAAACGCTTCGCCGAGCGTTTTCCAACGATCCCATGCGATTCGAACAATCTCTGACACGTTGGTTTTCCTTATGATCTGTGCGGTGAAGCAAAACGCCGCAACGCCGAGAAAATTATACAGGTCGACCTAGGGCTGTCAATAGCCATCGCGCTACGCCTGCCTTCCTGCCATCTCTGCGCAGGTGCGAAATGACTCTTGTCAAGCCCTACCGCCTATGCTATCATTACTGGCAATCAGCTTGTGCCTGTAGCTCAGTGGATTAGAGCACTTGTCTACGGAACAAGGGGCCGCAGGTTCGAATCCTGCCAGGCACACCACTTTACCCGAAGAACGCCCAGAACACACTAGGTTCTGGGTGTTTTTTATGCGCGGAATTCTGCCTGTTTTACGCTGCTGTTGTTGTACGGTTGTTGTACAACACGGCCCTAAAAAGCATGGCCCGTCTCGGTGGGAATTGTCCGGCGGGCCATGTGTATGGTAGACTTTGGCTTGCCTGACAGTTCACACCTGTCCGGCCATGCCTTGGGCTGTTACAGCAGCGCCAAGGCGTTCTGTTGTTAAGTGACTTCAGTGTAGTACAGAACCCGGCTTAGGGCAAGCTGCGCACGTGCTACTTTAGTTTTTCGAACGTTACCGTGTACGGCCCGAATATGTTCGAAGTCTCGAATAGCACGGAACACCCTTCACTCTTAAAAACCGTCTCGGCTGTGAATTTGCCACCGCCTAAGCCCTCATTAAAGACAAACAGTTCACCGCCGTAACCGTCTCCACACTCCCCCTCAAGTACCGTGCCGTTCATAATAAAAAAGTCCTCTGTCGTGACGCTGGCGCGGTATATTCCCTCTGGTATGTCCACTGGGCCATGAACAGTGCCAGCTGTTCCCGTAAGTGTCAACCCAAGGCACTGTGAGTTCAACACAGCAAGCACTTGTCTCACCTCGTCAATTGTCTCAAGGGCGGTGCTGGGTTCTTGGGCCTTGGCTTCCTGTAGTTGCGCCAATACGGTGTCAATTGCCGCGTCTATGTCAGCGTCGGCACACAACGGTTCACCGTCACCCTGTGCACTTGCCACGCCGGGTAGCAGTAAAAGAATAGCCAGGAATACTAGAATTAGTCTGTACATGTGTTCCCCCTTTAGTAAGTTAACGCATGGCCTACCATACCATGAAAAAACAGACGGCGCACGCTGTAAGCCCACAAGTGCGACTGCGCAAGTTCGCACCTAAAAAAAAAGGCACCTGCTGCCCGACGTGTGACTAATTGGTTACCATAAAAAAAGGGCAGCAGGTAACCCCATAGACGCCCGGTGTTGACGGGTTACCTCATGAACGCGCCTAACGTCGGTTGGACGGGAACGCGCTATGAATTAGGGCGTCGAATTCCCGGCGGCGCTGGGCGTCGGCTTGTGCCTCGTGTATGTCGGCTACCGCGTCGGCTACCTCGTCAACGCCCTCGTATTCTGCTGCCAGCACATAGGCTGGGCGCGGTGCCGTTCGTGACGGTGGCTTGCCCAGCAAGTAGGACGCCAGCCACGCGCGGGCGGTACTGTCACCGTTGCGGGCGTCGGTGACGGCGCGTTCAACTATGGCTTGCCACGTCTCAAAGTCACACGCGGCCATGACTACGGCCATGTACTGGCGTTCAGTGGCCCGCGCTGGGCGTCCCGGCCCGCCGCTGTTGCCGGGTGCGAACGTGCCGTCGGCGTTGCGCCCAGTGGCTGCCTGTGTCGCTTGTCGTGTCATGCGTTCCCTTCCTTCCTTGTATGGTTCTCGTGTTGACTGGTACGCTGCGTATTTTGCACTACTACACGGTTTAGACGGTAAAAAAAACGGGCTGGGCAGAGAATAAACTGTCGCAAAACAACCCATATGAACACAGAATTCCCGAAGGTACTGGTGCCAGGAATTGGCAGGGTTTTTGAGGGAAGCTTTTAGGTGCACCTATGTGCACAGGCCAACCCTGCCAATTTTTCACGCCCTTACGCTGCGTGTTCGGCCAATTGTTCCCTGAACACCAAGCGTTCGTGTTCTATGGCGACTTCCCGCCGATTTTTCGCGGCGTGTGCGCCGACCTCGTGCGCCACTTCTGCCACATCCCGTACGCCCAGCACCCAACCGCCCTCGGTGGCACAGGCCAACCCGCTGCCCACCAACCGATTCAGCGCGCGGTATACGGTACTTCTGTCCTTGCCCGTCACCGCTGCCAGCGTTGCCGCGCTTACAGGTTGGGCGTTCAGGTACGGGTAAACCATACCCGCCGAACGTCCCAACACGCTCCACATTTCGTTACCACCAGGCAGGGCATCAACACCTCGCGTTGACAGGGTCACAGTCACGGGTTGGGCGTCAATTACCTCGGTACATAATCGCCAAGCACGCGCCTCGGTTGGGCGCTGGCGCTGTCCCGCAGGGGCGATTAGTCCCTGCCTCACAAGGCGTTGTAGTGCACCTCGTGCGCCTGTGCTGCCCATACTGCCATATAGTTCAACGTCTCGCCGACTGAGATTAGGCTCCAAGGTTCCCGCCAGCCATGCGCGTTGCAGCAGGGCAAGGTATGCCAACCGCTCGTTACCGCCGCCGCTGCCCGGCCATGCGCGGTCTTCTGCCCAGCGCCATAACCTGGCTATAGCTTCCCGTTCAGGTGTGCCAGCCAGGTGCCCTAGTGCATGTTGCCAGCATCGGCGCAAGTAGCCTTCTTTGTCATGCTGCGCGGCGTAGTGGCCTGGCTGGTGCTGTTCGAATAGGGCCATTACCTCGGTGAAGTCCCAACCGCACCATACCGCATGCAGAATAACCGATTGTTCCGCTTCTGAACGGCTGGCGTACTCTATGACAAGGGCGTTACCGGCGGCGTCCCGACGCCATGTGCCATTTAGGTTGGTTTGCGGGCGCTTCACTGTCTCACTCGGCGGGGTGCTGCGCAGCGCTGCCAACAGCCACCGCGCCCAGTCTGCCAAGTCCCGACGCGGGAACGCCACAGGTAGCACGTCAAGCGGTGTTGATTGCTTGGGCTTGATTAGGGGCAGCAAGTCACGCCAGCGCAGTCTGCGCATACGCAGCAAGTCTTCTGGCGCGGTACCGGGTAAAAACCGGTACCGCTTGCCGTTCACCATAGAACAGGGGGCAACAAGCAGCGCGCCCGGCCCGACGCGCAGTTCGCCCAGTCCTATGTCTGGATGCCAGTGGTAATAGTTCGTACCGGGTGGTACCTCGTCAACAAATAGCCAGAAGTGTCTACCGCCGGACGGTGTCGCCACTGTGGGCGGCTTGACGCCCAGCCCGGCCCAGTATGCCGTCAGGTTCGCTGTTGTCTGCGGTGCGTCGGCGTCGGCACCGCCGAACCCGTTACCCGTTCGAATTCCTATGTTCCCGGCGGTGCCGCTTGATTCCTGCCACTGGGCATAAGGCGGCGTAGCTTGCCAGTTGTCGCAACAGGGACGCTTGGAACCTGACTTTAGCGGAATAGTGGACAGTCCTATGTCCCGTTCGTACCGTTCCCGGTATGCGCTAAGGGTTGTTGTCATGCGGCCAACCCTTCGAACAGGGGCAGCACCAACTGGCGCGGGCTGTCGGGTTTGGGCTGCTGCGGTTGGCCCAGTTTTGGCGGCTTACCGTCAACACTCCAATACCCAAGGGGCAGCGCACGCTGTGGCCCGTACCCACGATTCAGGTGTATGGCGTAGCGTTCGAAGGTCGCCAGCGTTGCGGTGTAGGTGGTACCTGTCTCGGTGTCGGTGACGGTGACTTTCTGCCCGTTGCCCTCGTGCAGTTGTGGCAATACGCACGCGTCAACAGCCCAAGCGGGCGGTTTGCGCAGCATATGCACCGACCCTTTGGCGGTCCTGTGGAAGGTGTCGCCAATTAAGCTGCCTATAACGCGCCCGTTAGCGTCGTATATAGGTTGTTTCTTTTCGGCGGTTGTGGTATTATATGTGTGTCTCACATACTTCCCGCGCCCGCCGCCGTGTGCTGTACGCCCAGCACTGGCGGTTTTTGCTTTTTTAGCCATGTGTACCCTTTCACGTCTAGAATTTCCAGGACGGTGTCAGGGCCAAAAAAGCACAACGGCCCTGATGTATGCGCGGGCGTACGCTGCAGGGCCGGTGCCGGTAGTATGTTGACGGCGTCACAATAGCATGGCACCTCGTGTCATAGTTTTGACACAAGGTATATACCTTGCTACACTCTGAGTGCTTGACGTAGTTGACGCTTGAGTCAACTTATACTACCGTGCCGCGCGCTGTTTTCGCCCGAACCCTTTTAAAGACAGGTTCACAGCGCCCGGCCAGCACAGAAGGAATCTGCGTGCTAGCGCGGGTTCCTTCTGCATTTCTGGGCTTATTATACCTCGGTCATTGGCCCAAGGCAACATGAATTACTATAGAACAGTATTAGAACCTTAGGGCGTTAGTGCATGTTCGCGCACTAATTCCAGTAGTGGCAGCGTGTATGGCGTTGACAAGTTTGTCACCCCAAAAAGCACGCTGCCCACCTGTCACGACTCGTGCTGTCCTGTCGCCAGCGAATAGGCGACTTCTGCGGCGTTGCGCTTCATGGTCCTGTCGCCATAGGTGGCAGCAAGCAGCAGGTTCTGCAATTGCGCGTTCTCAGTCTTGACGGCGTCCAATTCGGCCCGCACCGCGCGCAGTTGGGTTACCTCGTGTGCCAGTGCGCGCACGACTTGCGCCAGTTGGTGCACCTCGTGTGCAAGGGCTTGCACTTCGGGTGCGGGCTGTGGGGCAGGGGGGAAGTAGTATGCATACAGCGCTTCCCGCACGGTGGCAGACACCGCCCTACCCTGACTCTTGTCGGCGTGTAATCGGCGCTTTAGTTCCCGGTCTTCTGCGTTTTGGTACCGCAGGTATACGCGTATACACTCGGTATTTTCCGCTTTCATGGCCCTACCTCGGTTCTACTCTCTGCCCTACCTTGGGCCTACTCTCGGTGTCTTGGGATGACAGCACACGGCCTATGGCTTGGGCGGCTTGCCCGTCCTGCCCTGCCAGGGCGTGCGCGTATATTTTTAGAGTTATTTGAGGGTTCGCATGGCCCAACCGCGCACTGACTGCCGTCACCGGGACGCCCTCGTCAAGTAGCAGACTGGCGTGCAAGTGGCGCAGCTTGTGCGGTGTCATGGGGGGCAGGTTCAAGCGTTCGCACGTGCGCTTCATGGCGTGCTGCGCGGTGCTGGTGAACAGCGGCTTGCCCGTCTCGCCAGTGAACACGAATCCGGTGTCATGCCAACCGTTCCCGGCGGCGTCCCGCCATGCGTCCTGCTGCGCTTTCTGGCGCTGTAGTGCCTCGGTGACGGCGGCGGGCAGCAGCACCGTTCGGGCGGCGCTGGCAGTCTTGGGTTCACCCACCAACCAACCGCCCTCGGTATGGTGTAAGGTGCCGTCTATGGTGACAGCCACGCCCAGCCCGACACTGTCCCAACGCAGCGCCAGCGCTTCACCCAGTCGGCACCCGGTACCCAACAGCAGAACCCATAACGGGTGTAGCCAGTGGCCCGCTGTGGCGTTCAGGAAGGTGTCTAATTCGGCTCGTGTCCACAAGGTGGGACGGTTGGGCTTATAGGTGGGCTTCATGACGCTGTCGCACGGGTTCGAAGGCAGCCAGCGCCACAGCACTGCCACCGCGAACGCGCGGTGTAGCAAGGCGTGCACCCGAACGCCAACAGACGGTGACAGGCTGGCATACAGACGTTGCAGCTTGTCGGGTGTCACCTTGTCAAGTCGCACGTCTCCAAGGGCAGCGCGCGCGTAGGTGTCATAGAACAGGCGGTATTGGCTTACAGTGGTGCTTTTCAGGTTGGGCGCACTGGTAAGCCATGCGTCAAGCAAGTCGGACACGGTGCGGCGTCCTGCGGCGTGTAGGGTGCCGTCGGCGTCGGCTTGACGTTGCAGCGTGCGCAGCTTGGCGCGCACGTCCCGTTCTGACTTGGCGTATACGGTGCGGCGGGTGCCGTTCACCTGTAGAGACGCTTGCCACAACCCGTCTTTGCGTTGTACTACAGTACCTTCACCAGGACTATTGTTAGGCATAGCAATTTCTCCCTTGTCGCTATGCCTTGGCGCTGGCTGTTGTTGTACCAGTGTTGTAAAACAGTGGAATTCACCGCGCGGGTTGTCAATTCTTCGGGTAAAAACGGTGTCGGGTGCGTCCCTAGCACTTGTCTACGGAACAAGGGGCCGCAGGTTCGAATCCTGCCAGGCACACCACTCAAACAGCCAGCCTTCGCGCTGGCTGTTTTTGCGTTCACCCCTGCAGCCCTCGTGCAGAACGCTCAAGCCGCGATCATCCTTTCATCTCACCAGGAAGAACCCATCCGTCACAGCCCGCCGTGCTTCTTGTGCAAATGCGGATAGGGTATCGGGCTGCAGCAGGTTGTCTTCCGGATCGTCAATGTGCAGGATGGCCATCACAACCTGCCCGGCTCCATTCCCTACCAGAACGGCCAATCCGCTGTGCTGGTCACCCGCCGGGTCGCGATACGTATACGCCACCTCGTACCCGGCGCTCTCCGCCCGCTCGAACGAGACTGCATCCAGAATGACGACGCCCGTCTCAAGTTGCTCGACCCACGTGCGCGCCTCATCCAATGATGCGGGCATCGGACCGGCCTCGACCGAAATCCGAATCTTACCCTCTGGTGAGTTGCTCGCCGTACCGAACGTCACAGGGCGACTCCGACCACCGGCAACCAGGGACCAGCCCGGTGGATACTTGATGGCATATCCCAGGTCCTGGTCCACATACGCTGCCCATTCCAGCGGCATAGCCTTCGCCTGCAAAAATGGGCGGAACGCCTCGGCCACCCATCCGCTCAGCCGCTCCATCAACAACGGGTTATTGGCTGGAACCACAATTCGCGTCACATAAAGCCAACCATCGCGCAAAACATGCACGGCGCGGCCCAGATAGGTGTTGCCATCGGCGACGACTTCAAAATCGATCACGACCTCATCATCACTCACGCTGCGCGATGTTTCCACCCAGCTTTGATAAGCCCGCCAGGCTTCAGCGAAATAGGCGGGAGTCAGATATTCCGTGCTCAGTGATTCCAGCGAATCGTATTCCACACCAGCCACCACAAAGTTGTGAAACAACGACATCCGCGCGCCGCTCTGAACCACAACTCGCGCCAGGGCAGTATCCCCACCGGTAGAAGACTCGCTCACCGTCCAGTCGTTCCCGGCGGGCAGAAACGTCTGGAACAGGCCGCTGCTGTGCACATACGGGGGAAGACCAGCCAGCTGAGGGTCCGGGTCTGGTGTTGGCAAAACAACCGGTTGAGGTGTTCCCGGTGGTGTCGAAGTCGGAAAGGTTACATTATCGTTGCCCGTCGAAGTATTGATAGTTGCATCGATATTCAGCAAGCTCAGGACGAAAGTGAACACCAGGATCAATCCGATTGCCGTGCCCAGAAAAGCGGTGATCCGCCGGTTACGTTTTCTGTTGAATGCCATAGGTAGCAAAACTCCCAAACCCGGTGCCGATTCCGAACAGTGCGGTACAATTCGTGGATGCGCCCATTGGCGATCCCAACCGCAGACTATACCGCGAAATTGCGCGAAAGGACTACCCTTAATGGCTGCACCCATCCCGTCCGAGCCAGGCAACACATCGCTGCCGGGTGAGCGCGAGCCTATCGCCCCCGAAGAGGCGGAAATCATCTTGCAGAAGGCACTCCATCCCTATATCCATGAGGGGTGGTACGTGCTAGACCGTGACTCGTTTTCCGCCCGGCTGACGAAAGGACCGCACAACCTGGATGTTCGCGTTGACCTGTTGGGCCAGGTCGAGATCACCACAGCCGGCCTGACGCCGGTACAGGAAAGCGGGCGGTTGATCGCCTGGGTTCTGCTGCTTGTTTCTCTACTGGCAGCCTTGGTGATCGCCAGCATCCTCGGCATTCTATGACTCACTGCGGAGCGAACTCGGTTGTGACTGATCAGTATCAGCCCTCGTTATCCGGCGAGCCTGAACCTATCCGACCCAGCGATTTTCGCCATCCTGCCGGAACACTCCGTGCCCTCAGGGACCTGGCGCTGCTCGCCAGCCGCATCACCGGGCATGAGGTGCTCGCCCATGCAGCGTGGGAAGTGCTGCGTGCTGCCCTGCCAGATGCCGACAGCGCGATCTTTGTGATTGACCGCTCCACAGAAGAGTGGAACAACCCGGTACCACCTTCGAATTCCCAGCACGCGGTTCTGTGTCATCGCGCCGCGCATTTCCTGATACACCATGCAATATCCGTCATCATCCCCGACCTTCAGGCACCCGACAGCCCAATCAAGCCGCTCACCGGCGAACAGGGCCGCGCGCTGGTAGCCCTGCCCTGCTGGAGTGACCGGGACCTGGCGGGCGTGGTCGTGGCCATAGACGAACGCCCCCATGCATTCACAGCAGATGACATCGCCGCGGTGGAACTGGTGGCGCTTCACCTGGGTATGGGGCTGCACCTGTCCAGTTTGGTTGGCGATCACGTGTCCACAGTTCGCCAGCTCGATACGCTGCTCCACAACACCGGGGACGCAGTCCTCATCACCGATGAGTCAGGCTGCATCAGTGAGATCAACCCGGCAGCACGGCTCATGTTCAAATGGACTGACGACGAATTCCGGTGCAGGCCGCTCCACGATCTCCCCTTCCCACCAGAGATGCGCTCCGTAATCGATGCTGTGATGAGGCGTCCCATCGGCAGCCAGATGACCTTTGATGCCCGCCTGGAGGATGGGCGCGTCCTTGCCGTCAGCCTTGCCTCGCTAGATTCTCAAGCACAACAGGGGCCTACATCCAGCAGCATGGGCCGAATCATGATGATTGCGCGCGACATGACTCGCCTGCGCGATGCGGAACGGGCGCGTCTCAACTTCATCCACTCCGCCGCCCACGACATGCGCAATCCGCTCGGTGTGGCCCTGGTCGCTCTCTCGATGTTGAACAAAGAGCTGCAAGATACCGGCTCCGCCATGCAGCACGAAATCATTTCCATTGGGCTGCGGGGCATTGAGCGCATCGAAAGATTGATCAACGGCCTGCTGCACCTGGAACACATCGAAAACGAGGCCGGGCTGAACCAGACTCTTGTCGATGTGCGCGATATGATCGAGCGCGCGGTCATCGATACCCGCCCCTTGTTCGAAGCCAGGCAGCAGAACTTCCAATTGGTGCTGCCGGATGTTCTCCCTGCGCTCACCGGCGACGCCTACTGGCTGACGCGCGCTTTGGTCCAGGTCCTCACCAATGCCGCCCAGTACACCCCGCCGGGTGGATCAATCGAGTTACGCGTCACCCTCCACAGCCAGGCGCTTTACCTGGAAGTGGAAGACACCGGGCCAGGCATCCCACCTGAATCCCAGGCTCACGTCTTTGATCCTTTCGTCTACGCGACACACATCGACGCTGCTCCCGATCCCGATGGCGTCGGGCTAGGACTGGCCATTGTCAAATCGGTGGTCGAGCGTCATCAGGGGCGTGTTTTTGTCAGCAGCACACCACATGTGGGCAGTATCTTCGGCATCATACTGCCGGTGAGCGCAGAACAAGGTATCTGACCGTCAATCGGGGGGAAACGGCATTCGTAGGCAGTTTATTCCGGTCGATCCGTCACCAGAAAACGGGTGATATGCTGCAAGAATGCGTCGCGCTCGATGGGTTTGTGGATGAAACTGTCTACCCGGTAATCGTGGCCTACGGGGATAAAAAAGCTGCGGGCATAGGCGGTGAGCAGGACAATCGGCGTGTGCGGCCAGTTGCGTTCGCGCTGAACCCGGCGAATAGCATCGGCGGTTTCCAGCCCGCTCATCCCTGGCATAGCAATATCGAGAATCACCAGGTCTGGATGCTCGGACTCATAGAGCGCGACACCTGCCGCACCATTCTCCGCCGTTACCACGCGATAGCCTCCATGATCCGCATACTGCGCCACCAGCACACGAATCATGTCGTCATCATCCACTACCAGGATCGTCTTCTGTCCCATACATCACCTGCTCACCTGCTGCACTGGTTGCGTACAGCGTATCAGACTCCGACTGACAATTCAATCGGGTGCTGCTGTACGCAACCCGTGTAAGCACCTTACCGGCGTATCTCTCGCCGGAGCGTCTCTGTCAGGCTGACAAATTCCGGCTGATGCATCAGGTCTAGCCCACGGGGACGCGGCAGCTGCACCGGCACGTCCGCCACGATCCTGCCCGGACGCGGACTCATGACCAGCACCCTGTCGGCCAACAGCACCGCCTCCGGGATACTGTGTGTCACCATCAGTACCGTCTTACGGTAGCGCGCCCAGATGTGCAGCAGTTCTTCGCTCATCTGCTCGCGGGTCAGGGCATCCAATGCGCCGAATGGCTCATCGAGCAGCAGCACTTTAGGATAATGGATCAGCGCGCGACCAATCGCAACTCGTTGAGCCATCCCGCCAGAGAGCGCCGCCGGATACACCTCGGCGAATCCGTCCAGGCCGGTCAGATCGAGCATAGCGTCCACGCGCCGTTCGATCTCATCACGGGGCAGCCCTTCCAGTTCGAGAGGCAGCGACAGGTTGCGGTAGACCGTGCGCCAGGGCATCAGGTTCGCTTTCTGGAACACCACGCCTACCCGGCGCTGCGCGCGCGTGAGAGGCTGACCCTCCAGCCAGACTTCGCCCTGATCCGGGTGCAGCAATCCAGCCAGTATGCGAAGCAGCGTGCTTTTGCCGCAGCCGCTCGGCCCCACAAGGCACACAAAAGACTCGCGCGGCAGGCACAGCGAAACATCATTTAGCGCCGCTATCCGGCCACCCGCGCCGACATACACATGTGAGATATGCGCAGCCTCAAGGACTCCTTGATGATCGCCGTTTGCCTTCTCGTTCATGAATCGATTCAGTTCTGATCGCCAGGCTCTTGCGGCACAAATTCGACCGTATACGCAGCGGTCAAATCTTCCAGTGGAGCGGCAAGCAAGCCGGTTTCAACCAGAATGGATTGAGTCAGTTCCCAGGATGCAGGATTGGTCATCCCAATCTCGTCCGACCGCCACAGTTCGGTTGAGTTCTGAAGTACCTGGCGCTGGGTATCGTATTGGTCCTTTGGTAGATCGGTCACATACTTGGTCACAGCCACCTGAAAAGCGGTGTCGGGATCATCCAGCGTCGCTTGAACGCCGCGCTGAAGCGCGCGCACCATGCCGCGCACAAGTTCGGGATCGCTGCGGATCGTCTGCTCATTGGTGACCAGTCCGTTCGATACCAGCGGCGCGTAATCCGACACTTTGATCACATTAACCGGCGTGCACTGCCGCTCAATAGTCAGCGGTTCATTGGCGATATACACCACTGCCGCATCGACCTCGCCCGCGCAGATGCTGTCCGGGGCCGCGTAGCCAATCGAGCGAAGCTCACCCAGGTCATCCTCCGTCATTTCCGCCTGGCGCAGCAGTGCCCGCAGCCCGATATAACTGGCCCCGAAAGGTCCAGGAACTCCTACAACGCGCCCGGTCAGGTCAGCAGGTTGTGTGATCCCTTCCGCTGCTGGCGACACGATCCCCACCGGGAAATTGTGATACCACTCAAAAACATACACCACCGGGCGATTCTGACCGCGCGCCAGAATAACCTGCTCGCCGCTGATCAGCCCGAAGCGCAGGTCGCCCCTGGCGATCCGTTCCAGGCCGTCGGCCTCATTGCCGTGCTCAATCGTGATTGCGATCCCCTCGTCGGCAAAGTAGCCCTGCTCGATCGCCATGTACACAGGGGCAAACTGCACGCTGGGGATAAAACTCATGAACAAGGTCAGGTGCGTGATATCGCCCTCTGAATCCTTCGCATCGTCGCGGGTCAACACGATTGCAGCAGCGAGTGCACCCACCACCAGCACAGCGATCAATCCCAGTTGTAGTTTTCGCGCACGTGATGAAGTCCGCATGGTGATTATCCTGCCTTTTAGAATCGTACAGTGGAAACACGTAACGGTGGGGCGCTGTCATCAGCGCACATCGACTTCTTCGGTGTGCTGCCAGTGCAGGACGATTCGCTCGACCCAGGCCGCCAGTCCATACAACACCAGTGCCAGCGCTGTCAGCGTGAACACGGCAGCGATCACCAGCGGCGTATCATACACGCCGCGCCCAAAGTTGATCAAGTATCCCAGGCCCTCGCTGGCACTCACGAATTCACCCACGACGGCCCCAATGACCGAAAGCGTCGCGCTCACTTTCAACCCACCGATGACGACCGGCATCGCGGCAGGCAGGTCGAGATGCAAAAACGTCTGCCAGGGAGAGGCCTCCAGCGCGCGCATCAGGTCGCGCAGCTCGGCGGGAATGCTGCGAATGCCCAGCACCGTATTGACCAGCATCGGGAAAAACACAATCAGGGCGCAAACCAGGACTTTGCTGGTGATGCCCGCCCCAAACCAGATGATGAGCAGCGGGGCTATAGCCACAATCGGCACCGCCTGGAGCGCGACCAGGTACGGGGTCAGAGTGTAGGCTACGATCCGGTTTTTGGCGATCCAGTACCCCAGCCCAAACGCCGTGGCCACTCCCGCAATCAATCCGGTGAGCACTTCGCGCAGGGTGACCGCCGTATGCCGCAGCAGTGAACCATCCGAAGCCAGGCTCCACCATCGCTCGGCGGCACTCATTGGAGTGGGCACAATGAATCGGGCATACCAGCCGGTTTCGGCCACCCCCGCCCACACGGCGAGAAGCGCCGCCCCAAAGACCGGCGCGAGCAGCCAATGCCAGGGAACACGCTCCCACAGGCGCGCCCGCTGGCGTGTCTGCAGATCGCCCCAAGCGGGGCGCTCATTCATCCTCGTCATCATCCGCTATCTCAGAAGATAGACCTTCGTCAAGCTCTGGAAACAAGTCATTTTCGGCATCAAGTAGCGCCAGTGCTTCGGCGTAATAGATTTCTGGCACCGCCACAGTGACCGCCCCCAACATCCCAACCGTGAGCGGCAGGGCACTGCTGCCCGCCGCTTCACGGTAGAGATAGACAGGGATTCGCGCGGCGCGCAGCAGCCCGGCGATCACTTCTGCGTTCACCAGGCCACCGACTTCCGCCACCACATACCAGATGCTGCCGTCCGGCCCATGCAGAATCATCGCGTGCTGCGGATCGGGAGCCTCCGGCAGATCATACGTGCCCTTCTCGTCGTGATCGTCCATGACCTTCAATCCGCCGAAGCGAACATTCCGCCGCACGGTCGCATCTGGTTTGAGCCACCACTCACGCTACGATTCGGTGATCTTGACCGACTTCAATACATCGCCGGGCTGCGAGGCGCGCATGGGATCGCGTTCGCGGATCGCCATCAGGACTGCCAGGCTGGCCTGGTCTTTGACTTTTCCGAATACCCCATGCTTGCCGTCCAGGTGCGGTGTCGCCACGTGGGTGATGAAGAACTGGCTGCCATTGGTGTTCGGCCCGGCATTCGCCATGCTCAAGACTCCAGGCCCATCGTGCCGAAGGCTCAGCGCACCCTTCTCGTCGTTGAACTTATAGCCGGGACCGCCGCGCCCGCTGCCAGTCGGATCGCCCCCTTGAGCCATGAAATTCTTGATCACCCGGTGAAAAGTCGTGCCGTCGTAATAGCCCTGGCGCGCCAGGAACACGAAGTTGTTCACCGTGATCGGGGCTTCTTTGGCGAACAACTCCACGACAATATTGCCATGCTCGGTCTCAAACGTAGCTGTATAGTGCTTATTGGGATCGATCTCCATCGCAGGCGGTGCGTCGAACTGCTTGGTCATCATCTTGTCCTTATCTCAATATCCGGAACATGTAGTCCAGAGTCTAGCAAAAGAGGCCCTCTTCAGGCTCTCAGGCGTCAAGCTGAGCGAAGTAATCCAGAAAAGCCGCCGTGAACCGCATCGACTCGAAGTAGTCTTTGACCAGGATGTTCTCGTTTGGCGAATGTGCGCGAATATTCGGGTGCCATGTCGCACCGGCGAAGATCGCCGGAATGCCCAGGAGTGTGCTCAAGGGATAGATCGGGCCGCTGCCCGCATACCAGGGAAAAACAATCGGCGTCTTGCCCCAGATCGACTCGCTGGCCGCAACGGCTGCGCGTTCGGCGAGGCTCCCCGCCGGTGATGCGGCAAAATGCTCGGACCCCAAATCGGTGATGGTGATATCTGTGAAGCCGCGCCGGTCCAGGTGTTCCCGCAGGAGTCGCAGTGCCAGTTCAGGTGTCAGACCGCGCACCAGCCGGAAATCGAGCTTGGCCGTTGCTTCAGCGGGCAGAACGGTTTTGGAACCAGCCCCACCGTACCCCGAATGGATGCCACAGATGGTGATCGTCGGCGCGGAAAAATATCGGCGGCGAGCTTCATGAGCGCTCAGCCCATTCACCCAGGCAGCAAATCCGTACCGTTCCCGCATGGCCTCGAACGGCATCGGGATCGAGTCGATGCGTGCCCCGTCTTCGTCGGTCAACGCGTCCACGTGGTCGAGATACCCATCCAATGTGATGGTGTCATCCGGCGCTTTGAGTGTGCTCAACGCCCAGACCAACCGCCACGCCGGGTTGACCACAATCGGCGCGACCGATGAATGCAGATCATGGCTTGGTCCCGTGCAGCGCAGCTCAAAGTAGCCCAGCCCTTTTCCGCCCAGGCCAAAAGTCGGGCGACCTTCCTCATCGTAACCGCCACCTTCCCACAGCAGGCCATCGGCACGCAGCATTTCGGCGTGCGCTTTCACCCAATCCGTCAGGTGGATACTCCCGATCTCTTCTTCGCCTTCGACCACCCACTTGATACGAACCGGCAGTTCACCCTGGGTCGCCTGCCAGGCTTCCACGGCCTGAATACGCGAGAGCAGTTCGCCCTTATCATCCGACGTGCCCCGCCCATAGATCACGCCATCCTCGATCACCATCTCGAACGGTGGCGTATCCCACAGCTCGATCGGGTCTTCGGGCTGCACGTCGTAGTGGTTATAGATCATCAGCGTGCGAGCAGCGTCTTTTGGTCCAAGCTCAGCGTAAACAACCGGTGAACCGGGCGTCTCGAAAAGGGTGACTTCGGCACCCAATCGGCGCAATCGCCCGGCGACGAGCGCGGCCATTTCGGGTACACCTCGCCCATCCGCCGCCACGCTGACCTGGCCGATGAATTGGCCGAACTCCGCCAGGAACGCAGCGCGGTGAGCATCAAGATAATCTTCAAACGCCTGTGCATGGTATGGCATAACGATAGCCTGAATCCTTATCTGTGTCTGATTTCCGCCAACCCGGCCTGGCTTATTAGCCCAGCTTATACCCAAAACGGCGCAGCAGTCCCTTCCGCCACGCGATCCCCTCTTCGTCCTCGACACCCTTACTGGCCGAACCGTCGATCACACCCAGGATGCCACGACCTTGTTCGGTCTCGGCCACAATGACCTGGGTCGGGTTGGCCGTCGCGCAAAACAGGCGCACGACTTCTGGAACACCCTTCACGGCATGCAGCACGTTGATCGGGAAAAACCCCTCGCCCAGGAATAAAATGAAGCTGTGTCCCGCCGAAAGAGCCTGCGCATTCTGTACTGCCAGGTCGATCATCGCCTGGTCTGTGCCGGAATAGCGGATGAGGCACGCGCCGGATGCTTCGCAAAACGCCAGCCCAAACTTGATCCCTGGCACTGCCGTCACCAGCGCCTCGTGCAAATCCTCCACCGTTTTGATGAAGTGACTCTGCCCCAGGAGGAAATTGATCGCTTCCGGCTTTTCAATGGTTCCCAGCTTAAGTTCCATGCTTCGCCCCTTTCACATGCCTGTGAACATCGCTCTGCTGCCAGTGCCGCATAGCATAACTTGTTCTGACACAAGGTCAACCCTTGTGCCGGCTGACCACACAAAAAACCCGCCGGACTCGGCGGGTCTGGGTCAACATGCAGGCTGCGCCGTGCAATCAGGCATCCTGGGGTTTTTCAGCCTCTTGGCCAGAATCCTCGTCTGTGTCTTCCCAGCTGACGATATAGATACACAACCCGGCCACGGCCACAGTCGCCACAATCAACGCGATCCAGTTCCCGGTCGTCAAGCCGACATCGCGCGCTTCGTAAGCCAGCAGTGCGACACATCCCAACGCCAGCACAATCCAGGCCGTAACACGCGGCCACGTGTTCACCAGGGTCCACAACGCATTGATTCCCGGCAGTTGCTTCAAACGTTCCACTCAACACCTCGTCTTAACCATGCACTAGAGCGGCTTCAGCACCCGCTCAGCGCGCAGCTTCTTCGCCAGAATCTGTGTTCCATCCGGCTGAGCCTCGCGTACCGCCTCGCGCCAGGCTGGAACTTTGATATCATCCATCGTCTGCCGCTCGTATCCCTCACGCACAAACACATCGATCAGCGCCGGGGATTCGTTGTGCGGCAGGAAGACATACCCCACCTCGCTCTGCAGTTCCTTCGAGGCGTTCTCGATGGCATGAATCAGCGGCGGAGCCACCGAAGCGACCGGAGCGCGCTGGTCGATCAGAAACTCGTCTACACGGGTTACCAGGTTTTCTACCAAAAAACCCACCAACCCAACCGGCTGATCGCCCGCCATCGCTAACATGTAGGATTTCTGGCCAAACGCCATGAGCACATCCATATTGCTCATTTCTTTGCCGGTGTTGGCTTTGATGACCCGCGCGATGACGTCCGCGTTCTTGGGCATCCCCCGCACAATGTCCAACGATGTGATCGTCATTTTTTGCGCGCTGGGCGGCTCAGCCTTCACTTCGACGTGCTGCACTGTGTGCTGCACTGCCGACTCTTCCGCGGACCCGGTGATCTTCGACCAGGCAGCCTGCACCTGTGCCCAGGTTTCCTCAGGAGTGCCGTTGTTGTTGATCACCACGTGCGCCCGCGCCAGCTTTTCGGCCTGCGGGTTCTGCACGCGAATGCGTTTCAGCGCCTCGAGTTCGGTCAATCCGCGCGCGGCGAGGCGTTCTTTCTGCTTCTCTTCGCTGGCATCCACCACCCAGATCGTATCCATCTGGTCAGCCAGTTGCCCTTCCAGCAGCTTGATCGCCTCCACCACCACCACTTTGTGGCGTGCGCGTTGAATCAGCGTATCGATGGCCCGACCAATAATCGGATGGGTGATCGCTTCGAGCCGGGCAAGTGCTTCGGGATGAGCGAAGGCTACCGCGCCCAACTTCGATCGGTCGATCCGTTGATCCTTATCCAAAATCCACTGGCCGAAGGTGATTACCGTCGGCTTGTAGGCTGGCGCACCGGGAGCCATTGCCTGGTGAGCCAGACCATCAGCATCAATCGTATAAGCGCCCAGGTGCTCCAACATGCGGCGTACGAGACTCTTGCCCGTCGCAATGTTCCCCGTGAGGCCGATCACATATTTTCCATCCCAACGACCCACGGCCATCCCTCCCCATCATCTCGCACAACACAAACGGCAGTATTTCACTCATGCGCTCATTGTAACTTGGGCCACGTTTTGGAGCAAGCAGGCAAGACTGAACCTATTCCAATTCAGACAGCAGTTCCCATTCGCGCATGACAGCGTCAAGTTCGGCCTCGGCAGCAGTATAGGACTCGCCCAGGATGCGCACTTGCTCAACCTCTCCCGAACTGCTGGCACGGCCCAACTCGCTTGAAAGAGCTGCCAGGCGGTTCTCCAGGTCATGAATCGCCTGCTCAACCTCAGCCAGACGGCGCTGACGCTGGTAAGCAGACAGGCGCGGGCGATCCGATGCCGCCGCGCGTGTTGATGGAGTAAGCCGCTGCCCGGTTGCCGCCCCATTGATCTCTCTGGCTTCGCGCTCTAGCTGCCGCTGCTGTTCGCGCGCCTGAAGGAACTCCTGATAAGTCCCCTCAAACACGGTCATCTTGCCGGGCTGCACATCCCAGATTTGAGTTGCCAGCGCGTCGATCAGGTAACGATCATGGCTGACCAACAAAATCGTGCCGCTAAACGCACTGAGCACATCCTGCAAAATTTCCTGACTCGGAATATCCAGGTGATTCGTCGGCTCATCCAACAGCAGGAAATTCGCCCCATCCAGCGACAGCTTGGCCAGCGCAAGCCGCCCGCGCTCACCGCCGCTCAGCGTGCTGACCGGGCGAAAGACATCATCGCCGGTGAACAAAAACGACGCGAGATAGTTCCTGGCCTCACCCAACGGCAGATTGCGCACGGTGAGCAGCTCATCCAGCACGCTGTTTTCCGCCTTCAACCCTTCGTGTGCCTGCGCAAAATAGCCGGGCTGAACCGCCGCCCCCAGCCGCGATGTGCCGCTGATCGGCTCAAGGTTACCCAACAGTGTTTTGAGCAAGGTCGTTTTTCCCGCCCCGTTAGGGCCAATCACTGCCGCAACTTCGCGCCGGTAGAGTGTGATATCGGGCACTCGCACCAGGGGGCGTGCCGGATCATAGCCACACACCAGGTCATAGGTCATCAACACCTTTTCGCCGCTGCGTAAGTCGGCCCTCAGATTGAGGTGAATACGGTGCTCATCGCGCGGCTTGAACAGCAACCGCTCGCGTTTCAGTCGTTCCAGGCGGCGCAGTCGTCCTTTGGCCTGAGTCGTGTTCTGCCCGGCCATATTACGCCGGATATATTCCTCTTCCTTGGCGATGTATTCCTGCTGGGCCTCATATTCCTTCAGACGGCGTTCATAACGTTCCTGGCGCTGGGCGAGGTAATGGCTGTAGTTGCCCCGGTAAACCTCAATGCCCCCCCAGGCCATCTCCCAAATCGTATCAATCACATGGTCCATGAAATACCGGTCGTGGCTGACCACCAGCAGCGCGCCCGGCCACGTCTTGAGGAAGCTTTCCAACCATTCGACCGCGTCGATGTCTAGATGATTGGTCGGCTCATCCAGTACCAGCAACTGAGGCGATTCCAGTAGCAGGCGCGCCAGCAACGCCCGCGTTTGCTGCCCGCCGGAAAGGTGCGCCAACGGCATCTGGTACTCATCCTCACCGAAGCCCAACCCTTGCAGCACCTGGCGGGTGCGCGTCTCGTAGGAATACCCACCATCGAGATCGAACTGCTGCTCCAGCCGCCCGTAGCGCTCTACCAACTCATCCAGCGCTGCACCTTCTACCTGCCCCATCTGCTCGGCGAGCGCAGCCAACTGCCGCTCGCGGGCGCGCAAGTCTTCAAAAGCGGTCATCATCTCGTCCCACACCGTCCGCTGGCTGACCAGTTGCGGGCGCTGTGGCAGGTACCCAATGGTGAGTCCGCGCATATGATTTACGGTGCCGGCGGACGGTTCTTCGCGCTTGATCAGGACTTCGAGCAAAGTCGTTTTGCCGATGCCGTTCGACCCCACCAGCGCGATCTTTGCGCCGTGGGGAATCTCCACCGAGATGCCGTCGAATATGTCATTTGGCCCGAAGGCCTTGCCCAGGTTGTTCGCATTCAGAACAGCCATGATATGTTCCGCCAGAAATTTCCAATATGATCCGGTACCGTTCGCACAGAGCCGCATTATACCAGACAAAACTCGCGGGCAGAATGCGCTTCCTGAGTGTTCGCTCTGTGCTTAGCCCGTTGATACCACCGGGCGAGCAAGCTATAATGGGCGCTATGAGTGACTCGAATCGTACCTCGCACCCACTGACACCGCCCGATCACACCGGCGTGCTGACCGCAGCCGCCTTGATGGCTGTAGGCGGCTGGATCGGTCTGTGGCTGTTGGTCACCTCAACACTGCCGACCGCTTTCCCACGCTGGCTGTTTTTCGTATGTCTCTATCTGGCAGTGACAGGCAGCGCGCTGCCCTTTGTGCGCTACCTGAACATCCGCTTCACCCGCGAAGATGCCGCTCTACCATCCGGCGGTGTCATCCTGCGCCAAAGCATCTGGATCGGACTGTTTGTAGTAGCGTGTGCCTGGCTCCAAATCCCACGCGTGCTCAACCCGGTGATTGCCTTCTTCCTGGCGCTCAGCCTGGTCCTGATGGAGATTCTGCTCCACGTGCGCGAGCGTGATGATTCGGAGGGCTGAACACTTCGAGCCTGCGACCTGCGCCGCGCCTACCCCGACTACCCATGAGGACAAATTGCAATGAAAAGTGACCTGGATCGCCTGATGGCCGAGCGCAACATCGACGCGCTGATCATCTTCCCCAGCGAAAATGAAGACCCCTATCGCGCCTATCTCAGCAATGGGGCACATTACTCCGGCGCAGTGGTCAAAAAACAAGGTGAGCCACCTGTCTTGATTTCCAACGCGATGGAAATCGACGAGGCGGCCAAGAGCGGCCTGAAAGTGTTTTCCTACGAGGATTTCCGGCTGTCGGATTTGATGCGCGAGCACAACACCGATGCCGCCGGTGTCTCCGGCCCCTGGTATCGTACCATCTTTGAGACGCTGGGAATACGCGGCAAAGTGGCTGTGTTTGGCGTCTCGGATGTGAACAGCGCTTTCCGCAACATCTTGAGCATCCAGCACGAGCTTGGCGACCAGATCGAGTTCATCACCGAGCCACCTCGCCACACGATCTTTGACGCGGCGTATGAAACCAAAGACGCCGCCGAGATCGCCCGCCTGCGTGCAGTCGCAGAACGCACCAGCGCCGTCATGCGCAGCACCCGCGAATGGATCGCCACCCACCGCGCCGAAGGTGAGACCGTCGTCCAGGATGACGGATCGCCACTGACCATTGGGGATGTCAAGCGGTATGTGCGGATGCGGCTGTTCGAGCAGGGGCTGGAAGACCCCGAAGGCATGATCTTCGCCCAGGGCCGCGATGCCGCCGTGCCCCATAGCAAAGGCGAGGAATCACAGGCGCTCAAGCTCGGCAGTACCATTGTGTTCGATCTTTTCCCACGCGAGCCGGGCGGCTACTTTCACGACATGACACGCACCTGGTGTATCGGTTACGCGCCGCCCGAAGTTCAGCAGGCCTACAACACCGTCATGGAGGCCTTCGAACGCTCTATCGAAATGTGTAAAGTGGGCTTGACCACCAAAC
Organism: Anaerolineae bacterium; assembly: GCA_034429275.1. Classification (GTDB taxonomy): domain Bacteria; phylum Chloroflexota; class Anaerolineae; order Aggregatilineales; family Aggregatilineaceae; genus DAOUFU01. Next base: position 23,414 of record DAOUFU010000094.1, read on the forward strand.
ACGTCCAGGTTATGGTCTGCGAGCTGTTCGAGGCCAGCGGTCATCCAACCGTGCTCAGCACGCCCGGCACCGCTCAAGGGTATGTCCACACCCTGGCACACGGCGTAGGATTGAACATCCACGAAGCGCCCTTTTTCCCCACCTTTTTGGAGACATACAAGCTCCAGACAGGCAATGTGTTCACCATCGAGCCGGGGCTGTATTACCCGGACCGGGGATACGGAGTCCGTATCGAGGATACCGTGCATCTCAATGAGCGCGGCGAGATGGAGAGCCTGACCGACTGCCCGTACGATCTGGTGATCGAGTTAAAAGGCTGAGTGAAACCCACATGACACTGATTCTTGGAATCGAAACCTCGTGCGACGAGACCGGCGTAGCCGTGGTTGAAGATGGAATCCATCTGCGCTCGAACGTCGTCGCCTCGCAGATCAACCTGCACGCACAGTATGGCGGGGTCTTCCCCGAAGTCGCGTCGCGCGCTCATGTCGAAGCCATCGGACCCATTGTGCGCGAAGCGCTCGACCGGGCAGGTACTTCTCTAGACGCTATCGACGCCATTGCCGTCACACGCGGACCAGGGCTGGCCGGGTCACTGTTGGTGGGCATGAACTACGCCAAAGGGCTGGCCTTGGGCCGCAACCTGCCACTGATCGGCGTCAATCACCTGGAAGGGCATATCTATTCACTGTGGCTGACGCACGCCGATGCGCCCATCGAATTCCCGGCCATCTGCCTGATCGTCTCCGGCGGTCACAGCGAGATCGTCCACATCCCGGCGCACGGACACTACACCCTGTTGGGCAGCACGATCGACGATGCCGCAGGCGAGGCATTCGACAAGGTGGCCCGCCTGTTGGGGTTGAGCTATCCCGGTGGTCCCGCTATCGAACGTGCAGCCCAGTCGGGCAATCCTAAGGCTTACGATTTCCCGCGCGCGCTGCGCGGCGATCAGTACAATTTCAGCTTTTCTGGCCTGAAAACCGCCGTGATGCGTGCCGTGCAGCCGCCCCACGAGGGCAATCGCCCACCCAAAGGCGAAGGAATGCACCCCGATCTGCGCCGACCGGATGTCAACATCGCCGATGTGGCCGCCAGTTTTCAGGCCGCAGTCGTCGATGTGTTGGTCGAGAAAACGCTGGCTGCTGCACGCGAATATCAGGCGGCGCAGGTGTGGATCGCTGGCGGTGTGAGTGCCAACAAGGCGCTGCGTGCCGCCATGACTGACGCCAGCCCGATTCCGGTGCGCGTCCCCCCGCTGTCGTTGTGTGTGGACAACGGCGCGATGATCGCGTCTGCCGGTTATTTCCGTTTTATCCAGGGATATCGCGACGATCTTGATCTCGACGTTCGCCCAATGTGGCCCCTGGTCTCCATCCAGGATGCGATGGCTCGGCCTGCGTAGCTCGTACCGAGTCAGCAACGGCGGCGGAGCTGGCAGCGGCTCCGCGCCGCGCTACTCAGCAGCAGGGCCTGAGGTAAACACTTCGGGGTGATCGTTCAACCATCCGGCGAGCGCTTCCGCCAGCACGGTATTTCCCCGCGCATTGAGGTGCATGTCGGTGGTGTAATACAGCTGCTCGGCAGCATGATCGCGGAACACAGGCAGAGGATCGAAACACGTCCATCCCCGTTCCGCGCACAGGTCCAGCATCATCGCATAATTCCGGTCGAGGATCGCCATCTTCTCTGCGCCGAGCAGCGGCTCGGCCATGTCGCGATAGACCAGTTCTTTGGGGGGCATCAGCAGCACCAGCAGCGTCCCGCCATAACTCGCCACCTGGGCATGGGCATCCCGAAGCGCAGCCTGCGTCTGCTGCCAGCCGTACTGATTATGCGCCAGAGACATGTCAAACGCGCCCCACAGATACGACTGCCCGAAGGCCAGTTTCACATCGCCACGCTCGGCATAATCCGGCGCATGAAACTGCAGGGCTGCGTCATACTCGTCGCCCGCGCCCAGATACAGCTTGAGGATGGCATACACCGCCGAATGCGTATCCCACCAGCCAGGGTTTGGCACGGACGGTGACTCCACCGGCGACTCGAGCGCAGTCTCGCCGCGCAAAACGGCCAACCCATAGTCCTCGTTAGCGTCATTCCCAAACCACTGCCAGATCACCAGCGAGGGCTTCAGCGGCAGGCCAAAATCATGCAGCACCCGCCCATGACTCTGGGACCCCGTGCTAACGATGCCCAGGTTGATAATGTTCCGCCCGGTCAGTTCCCCTAACCGCTGCACCCAGCAGTCATCGGCATCGGTGAAGCAGAACGTAAACGAATCGCCCACAGCTACTGCATCGACATATCGGTCCACCTGCGCCTGCTGCGTGCGGAAGGCCGCCCGCGATCCCCACAGAGTCTCGGTCGTGACGGTGAAGCGCACTTCGGCGTTTCCGTACTGCACGCGGTCGCGCACGGGGCGCGCAATCGTCAGGTAATCGCGGTCAGGCTGCCAGATCGGATCGGGCAGCATTTTGCGGTCCGAGAAAGGAGTCACTCGTACTTCGTCCAGCACCAGCTGAACACGCGGCGGCAGCGAGAAAAACAGCAGCCGCAGCATCACTTCCAGCAGCAGCCAGGCCATCAGCAGCCCGGCAAAGATTCCCACCAGGCGTCCCACCCAGCGCTTCAGGGCCGACTGTGCAGCTTGCGAAGGCCCGTCCGACGAGGTTTCATGGATTCGAGCCTGCGGCGGTTCAGAAATGTGATGTGATCCCACAGCAGCGTGTTATCCCTTTGTGGTCTTGGGAGTCAAGGTATATGTCGCGATCACTTCTTCGCGGGCCTGGTTAGGAATTCGCGACGTCAGTGCCCCGGTTTCCAGATGATAGATGGTAAATTCAAGCGTGGTCACTCGCAGAGTGATCGGTTCAACGGACCGGAACGGCGCGAGCGCCTCGCGCACCGGTTGAGCCGCCTGTCGGCCCCAGAAACCCAGCGTCACATGGGGCAGATACGGCCAGGGACGCAGCGGACGCGCTCGCAGTGGCAGCGCTCGCAGCAGTCGGGCGCGCAGCAGTCGCAAGCAGCAGTTGTCCTGTACTTCGACAAATAACACGTTCGGAAACGCATTGAGCGGTCCCAACTGCAGTTCAAACGACGAGAAAGACTGGATCACATCACCCGCCCTGGCCGCCAAAGCTCTCAGCCCCTGGCGCGACCAGGAATGCGGCGTCGGAAGCCCGAACCGACTCCGCAGACTGCCCACCAGGTGCACCGTGATGTGCAGCCGTTCGCCTTCCAGCGGATCGTAGGCCAGCCAGGGCCTCATGGCAGACTGCCACCCGGCCAGCTGTTCGATCACGGTCGCATCCATGATAGGCACAATGAACGCGATCACCGGGCGCAGCAGCCACCGCCGCCACCCATGCCGGCCCTGGGCAAATGAATCCACCGTCCAATTCAAACGCAAAAACCGGGACCAGGTCGTTTCATAGCGCTCTT